>JANQIA010000468.1 GCA_028282405.1 Rhodovibrionaceae bacterium | reverse complement strand
AGCCGTCGTCGCCGAGGCCGCCTTCCAGGGTATCTTCGCCCTCGCCGCCGGCCAGGCTGTCGTCGTTGAAGCTGCCGTCGAGGAAATCCCGGCCGAGGCCGCCTTCCATGGTGTCGAAGCCGAGACCGCCCTCCAGCAGGTCATCGCCCTCGGCGCCGAGCAGCAGGTCGTTGCCGAAGCCGCCGATCAAGACGTCGTTGTCGCCGCCGCCGTCCAGGGTGTCGTTGCCGAAGCCGCCGTCGGCCGTGTCGCGTCCCTCCGCACCGAACACAAGGTCGTCGCCGAAGTCGGCGAAGGCCATGTCGTCGCCGGCGCCGCCGGCCAGCGAGTCGTTGCCGTCACCGGCTTCCAGGGTATCTTCGCCGTCGCCACCGCGCAGGGTGTCGTTGCCGTCGCCGGCAACCAGGAAGTCCTTGTCCGCACCGCCCTCGAGCTGATCGTCGCCGTCGTTGCCGAGCAGCGTGTCGCTGCCCTCCTCGCCGATCAGCAGGTCGCGCTCGGCGCCGCCCGTGAGCTCGTTGTCGGCCGCATCGCCGCTCTGACGGTCGAAGGCCAGGAAGACGTTGTCCTGCGCCACGTCCACGTCGCCGTTGCGCTCGACGATGTCGGACAGCTTGGTCGACCAGAGGGCATCCCGCTCCGCCTCCGGCAGGGCCGAGCCCTCGCTCCAGAAGGGGTCGCCGTCGCGCACGCGCACGAACTGGTCGAGCACCACCCAGTGGAAGGTTTCGCCGAGCACGCCGTCGCCGAAGCGGTCCTCGGCCAGTCCGCCGATCCAGGCGTCGACGCTATCGACGTCGCCGTAGAGACCCTCCAAGAGTCCGGCCAGCACGGCGTCCGAGGTAATTTCGGCAAAGCTCTCGACCCGGTCCAGGCCGATCGCTTCCCTCAGGTCGTTGTAGCTCGGTATGCCCAGATCGCGTCCGCGCTGGATGTTGAGCGCCGCCAGGTCCAGGCCGCCGGCACCCGGCTGGCCGAACAGGAAGGAGCGCACGTCTTCGACGATGAAGGTGTCGACCTGCTGCGAGCTGCCGTCGAGCAGGCCGCGCAAGATCGGCGCGATGCCGCCGTCCTGCTCGATCAGCTCCGGCGCGAAGAACGCGTCGCGCAGGCCGAGGTTGCCGGCCTCGATGACGTTGCCGTCCTCGTCGAGCCGCTGAATGGTCGTCGACAGAAGGCTGTGGCCCAGGCGGTAGACGCCAGTGGAGAACTCGACCGAAATGCCTGGATTGACCGAGCTGTCATAGCCCTCGTAGTCCGGCACCGCGTTTTCGCCGAGCAGCAGCGGCAGGAACTCGTTGAAGGTGACGGCCTGTATCTCGGCCTCCACCCGCTGACGTGCCGCGGCATAGAGCTCGTCGTCCGTCAGGCTCGGGTCGCGCTCGGCGAGCTGGTCGACCCACCAATTGTGCTCCCGCGCAAACAGCGTGTGCAGGGAGGTGAGGCCGACGTTCTCGCCGGCGCGCACGTCGCCAGCCATGGGATTCTCGCCGTCGAGGACCAGCAGATGGTCCTCGGTCATCAACATCTTGCCGCCGTCGACCCTCAGGCTCGCCGCCGTCACCTCGTCGGAGCCGTAGACCATGGAGGCGTCGAGGAAGCCGGTGATCTCGTTGGGATACTCGCGCGGCGTGTCGACGCCGGTGCCCTCGATCGGCTCGACCCGGGTGAAGGGAATCATGCTGCCCGGCGGGAAGGCGGGATCGTCCGCCGGAGGGATGATCGGCGCAAACTCGCCGCCGTGCCCGGCTTCGGTCAGGTCCAGGTCGTGGTCGATGAACTGACCCCAGGCCCAGAGCATGTCGCTGGCGCCGACGTCGCTCGGCATGTCCTCGGTCTGTCGGCTGACCGTGTTGCTGATTTCCCGAGCATTGGGCCGGTCCGCACCGCCCATGCTGCCGATGCCGTCGCCGAAGTCGGCCTCGCCGAGGCGCAGCAGCTGCTGCCCGGTGGCGCCCCAGTCTTCATGCAGAGGATTGCTGCCGATGCCGTCGACCGGACGTTCCGGCCCGACATCCACCGGGCCCGCAAAGTCGGTTTCGGGACCCTCGCCGCTCAGCCAGCGCTCTTTGGCGGCTAGTTCACTCTTCTTATTGTCGAGGGCTTCCCCCAGCTCGAGAATGAGCTGATCCAGCTTCGCCCCCAACCCTTCTCCCCAAAGGTTGGCCATCTTCCGTTATCCCCAAGAAAACCCCTAGCACAGCACCTAAACCCTCACAGAAAGTTGAATAGCAAGCTATCACACTTCCGCTCCGCTCGCTAGCAATTCTCGGAAATTCGGCACAAAAGCAAAACAAATACAAAACAGTTAAGCGCAAGTCCTCCGTTCAGGAAGGCTTGCCTATACACGCATCGCGCGCCTCGAAACCCGATTTTAACTGTTTCTTGCATAGGCTTAGACAGTTAATCACGGCGCGCGCCCGGGGCTTTAAGCCCAGCGGGATGCCGCGCGGCGCGGACGGAAGGGGACCGTCGAAACCGCGATGCAACTGCTGCAATCGGCCAATCGAAACAGTCCGTTGAGAGACGCCCGGCGCACGCTGATGCGGGCCTTCGCGCTGGTCGGCCTGTTCAGCATCGGCGTCGGCCTGCTGCTGCTCGCCGGCCCGCTCTACATGCTGCAGGTTTACGACCGGGTCATTCCGACCGGCCATGTCGACACCCTGCTGGTTCTCACCGTCATTCTGGTCGGTGCCTTCGCGGTGCTGGCCGCCTTGGACGCCTTGCGCGCCTTGGTGGCGCAGCGCCTCGGGCTGTGGCTGGAGCGGCGGCTGACCGGCCCGGTGCTGGCGGCCAGCGCACAGGCGGCCCTGCTTCAGCCGGGCATCTCCGCCCAGGGCTTGCGCGATGTCGCGACTTTGCGCGGCTATCTCGGCTCACCCGCCGTCTTTCCGCTGTTCGATGCGCCGATGGCGCCCTTCTTCCTCGCCATTCTCTTTCTCATCCATCCGGTCTTGGGTTTGCTTGCGCTGGTCGGCGGCGCCCTTCTGTTCGCCCTAGCCTTGCTCAACGAATGGCTCACGCGCCGGAGCATGGCGGCGGCCTCGAGCGCCTCGCTGGCCACCTACGAGGAGGCCGATCGTGCCATCCGCAACGCCGATGCCATGGCCGCCATGGGGATGCTGCCGGCCTTGGCCGAGAACATCGAGCGCAAGTCCGAGGGCTGGCGGCAGCTACAGCACAAGGCGGGCGGCCGCTCCGCGAGCTTGAGCGCCTTCGCCAAAGGACTGCGGCTGCTGCTGCAGTCCTTGAGCCTGGGCGTCGGGGCCTGGCTGGTCATCCAGGGTGAGCTGACGGCCGGCGCGATTATCGCCGCCTCCATCATGCTGGGCCGCGCCCTGGCGCCGGTGGAGCAAGCCATCGGCGCCTGGCAGGGGCTGATCAACGCCCAGGCCGCCTGGCGGCGCCTCAGCGCGCTGCTCGAGGCCAACGGGGGCTTGGGCCGCGGTACCCGCTTGCCCCGGCCGAACGGCCACCTGCAGGTCCAGGATCTGGTCTATGCCCCGGCCGGCGCCGAAGAGCCGCTGCTGCGCGGCCTGAGCTTCTCGGTCGAGCCCGGCACGGTGGTCGGGCTGATCGGGCCGACCGG
>JANQIA010000449.1 GCA_028282405.1 Rhodovibrionaceae bacterium | reverse complement strand
GGCGAAGCCCGCGAGCCGGGATCCACTTCTCCGCCCGCGCGAGCCTCTGACATGGACCCCGGCTCGCGGACCTCGCATATGCGAGGCCCTTGGCCGGGGTGACAGTGTGGTGTGAATTGCGCCACGCCGAAAGCCCGGCGTGCAGAACGTACTTGGACAAATGGCCGGGCCTTCCAGCATCCACCGGCTGTCATCCCGGCCAAGGGCGAAGCCCGCGAGCCGGGATCCACTTCTCCGCCCGCGCGAGCCTCTGACATGGACCCCGGCTCGCGGACCTCGCGTACGCGAGGCCCTTGGCCGGGGTGACAGTGTGGTGTGAATTGCGCCGCGCCGAAAGCCCGGTGTGCAGAACGTACTTGGACAAACGGCTGGGCTTTCCAGCATCCGCCGGCTGTCATCCCGGCCAAGGGCGAAGTCCGCGAGCCGGGATCCATTTCTCCGCCCGCGCGAGCCTCTGACATGGACCCCGGCTCGCGGACCTCGCATATGCGAGGCCCTTGGCCGGGGTGACAATCCGGAGCGAACTGAACCGCGCGGACCAAACGAGGGACTCTTGTAGTCGCTCGCCCAGGCAACCGCGCCTAGAACTTGCGATAGGCTTTGTTGAGCTGCACCAGCGGGTGGCGGGTGGACATCTGGAACTTGATCAGCAGCTCGCGCGCCAGCATGTCGCGGTCCTGCTGATTGTCCGGCAGCACCATGTCCTCGGGCACCGTCACCCAGCCGTTGATGTTGCGGTCGAAGACGGCCGGGCGGCCCTCCTCGTAGCCCATGTGGACGTCCTCGAGCCAGTTCAGGTCGTCCCAGCCCATCCGCTCCATGTATTCCTTCAGGAAGGGCGTCACCCGCTCGTAGTCCGGCAGCAGGTTGACGTCATAGCGGTAGCCGATGTGCTGACCGATTTCCTTCTCACGGGCCGAGTCCAGTCCGTCGCCGGTGATGAACTCATCAATATCCGTGATTTCCGAACCCTTATAGCCGCCTTTTCCAGCCATATCTGAACCTCTCGTTCGTCTCGCGGACGGACCGCGATCTCCTAAAGGTGGTGGTAGTCCTCGACGCCGACGGTGTAGTCGGTCCCTGCCAGAGGCACGCCGGCCATGGCCGAGGCTTCCATGGACAAGGCCGCCAGGTCTTCCGGCTCCAACGAGTGGACGTTGGTCTTGCCGCAGGCGCGGGCCATCATCTGGCACTCGATGGCGAGGCAGTGCAGGAAGTTGTAGACCCGCTCCGCCGCCTCGTCCGGGTCGAGCCGGGCGCGCAGCTTGGGGTCCTGGGTCGCCACGCCGACGGGGCAGCGCCCGGTGTGGCAGTGGTAGCAGTAGCCTGCCTCGACGCCCATCTCCTCTTCGAAGTTGGCCTCGGGGATGTCCTTGTTGCAGTTCAAGGCCATCAGCGAGGAGTGGCCGATGGCGACGGCATCGGCGCCCAAGGCCAGGGCCTTGGCGATGTCGCCGCCGTTGCGGATGCCGCCGGCGTAGACCAGGGAGATCTCGCCGGTCTTGCCGACCTCGTCGATCGCCCGGCGGGCTTGGCGGATGGCCGCGATGCCGGGGACGCCGGTCTCTTCCGTCGCCAGATGCGGGCCGGCGCCGGTGCCGCCCTCCATGCCGTCGATGTAGATCACGTCCGGGTCGGTCTTGGCCGCCATGCGCACGTCGTCGAAGACGCGGGCCGCGCCCAGCTTGAGCTGGATGGGGATCTCCCAGTTGGTCGCTTCCCGCACTTCCTCGATCTTGAGCGCGAGATCATCGGGGCCGAGCCAGTCCGGGTGACGGGCCGGCGAGCGCTGATCGATACCGGCCGGCAGCGAGCGCATCTCAGCCACCTGGTCGGTGACCTTCTGTCCCATCAGATGGCCGCCCAGGCCGACCTTGCAGCCCTGGCCGATGAAGAACTCGACCGCATCGGCGAGCCGCAGGTGATGCGGGTTGAAGCCGTAGCGCGACTGGATGCACTGATAGTACCACTTGGAGCTATAGCGCCGCTCGTCGGGGATCATGCCACCCTCGCCCGAGCAGGTCGCCGTGCCGGCCATGGTGGCACCGCGCGCCAGCGCCGTCTTGGCTTCGTAGGACAAGGCGCCGAAGGACATGCCGGTGATGTAGACCGGGATGTCGAGCACCAGCGGGCGCTTGGCGCGGGGGCCGAGCACCGTCTTGGTCAGGCACTTCTCGCGATAACCCTCGATGACGAAGCGCGTCAGCGTGCCGGGCAGGAAGGTCAAGTCGTCCCAGGTCGGGATCTTCTTGAACAGCGAGAAGCCCCGCATGCGGTAACGACCGAGTTCCGACTTGATGTGGATGTCGTCGATGACATGCGGGGGGAACATGAAGGACTGACCAAGATTGTAGCGGTCACGCTTCGGGCTCTTGGCTTGCGGTTCCTGCTTAGGCAGGGGCTGTTCGCTGATCGCCATGGATCGAATCTCCTAGAATACCGTCCGTTCGTTGGGCTGTTGCAAGCCGTCCGGTCGTTACAGGATGAGCTTCTTCTCGGTCGGCTCCAGATTGTCGTAGTTCCAGAGCTGCTTGCCGGCGACGTACTTGGAGAAGTGGTCGACGCCCTTGTCCGGCAGGAGGTCGTATTGCTTGAGCTTGCGAGTCAGCCAGGCCTTGTCGAGGTCGGTGAGTTCGCCTGGCACGCAGTCGACGCCGAGCGACTTCACCTCGCCGCCGACGAAGATCGTTCCGTCGTACATGGAGTCGCCCAGGTTGTGGCTGGCGTTGCCGCAGACGACCATGCGGCCGCGCTGCATCATGAAGCCCGAAAAGGCGCCGGTGTCGCCGCCGACCAGGATGGTCCCGCCCTTCATGTCGATGCCGGTGCGGGCGCCGACATGGCCCTTGCAGACCAGATCGCCGCCGCGTATGGCCGCGCCAAAGGTCGAGCCGGCGTTCTTCTCGATGATCACCGTGCCGGCCATCATGTTCTCGGCACAGGACCAGCCCACGCGGCCCGAGATGCGCACGTTGGGCCCGTCGATCAGGCCGACGCCGAAGTAGCCCAGGCTGCCCTCGAAGTAGAGGTTGAGCCGGTTCAGGATGCCGACACCGAGCGAATGCCGGGCCATCGGGTTCTTGATGACGATGGTGCCGTGGCCCTGCTCCATCAGCTCGCGGATTTTGAGATTGACCTCGTTGCTGGTCATCTCGGCGGCGTCGAACTCGGCGCGCTTGTTGAAGTCCACGTCCGGCGCGTCGGGATAGACGAAGTTCGCCTCTTCGTCCGGCGTGAAGAAGACCTGCTGGGTGCGCCCCCGAAGCTGCTCGGTGTGCAGCCCCATCTCATGGGAGCGGCTTTCCTGTTCCATTACGCTTTCCATACCCGGACCTCCCCTTCATAGGGGTCGAAGGTGTCGATCTCTTGCGGGAAGAGCGTGCGGATGGCGATCTCTTCGGAGGCCAGCGCGACGATATCGTCGCCCTCGTAGAGCACCATCGGCTTAGCGGCCATCACGTCCTTGGCCATGCCGAGCTCGTCGCGGGTCGCCACCAGGTAGGTGAAGACGCCGTCGATCTCGTCGATCGCCTGGTGCAGCGAGTCCTCCAGGCTGTGGCCGGACTCGAGCTTGTCGGCGGTGTAGACCGCCAGCAGCTCGGAATCGCAGGAGGACACGAAGCGGTGGCCGCGCCGCTCGAGATCGCGGCGCTTGTTCCAATAGTTGGTGATCTGCCCGTTATGAACGACGGAGATGTCGTTGTAGGGGTAGGCCCAGTAGGGATGCGCCGAGCGGATGTCGACGGCGGACTCGGTCGCCATGCGGGTGTGGCCGATGGCGTGGGTGCCATCGAACTGCTTCAGCCCGTATTGGCCGGACACCACGTCCGCATCGCCCAGGTCCTTGATCAGCTCCAGGCCGTGGCCGAGGGAGAGAATCTCGACGCCCTCCACATCCTCGATGTAGTCGGCCAGGCGGCGCATGTCGCCGTCGAACTTCAGGTGATAGCGGAAGGCGTACTCGGTCGCCTGTTCCGAATCGTGGATCTTGGCG
>JANQIA010000428.1 GCA_028282405.1 Rhodovibrionaceae bacterium | reverse complement strand
CCGATGCCGGAGTGCTTCATGCCGCCGAAGGGCATCATGTAGCTGATCGCCCGGTAGGTGTTGACCCAGACCGTGCCGGCCTTGAGCGCCTTGGACATGCGCACGGCGCGGCCGATGTTCTGGGTCCAGACGCCGGCGGCGAGGCCATAGATCACGTCGTTGCCGATGCGGACGGCCTCCTCCTCGTCGTCGAAGCCGATGATCGAGAGCACCGGGCCGAAGACCTCTTCCTGGGCGATGCGCATGTCGTTGGTCACGTCGGTGAAGATGGTGGGCTCGACGAAGCGCGTGCCCTTCACGCCGGGGCCCGTCGCCGGCTTGCCGCCGTGGACGAGGGTGGCGCCGCCCTCCTGGGCCACGCCGATGTAGTCCATGATCTTCTCGTACTGCGGCGGCGTGGTCACCGGGCCGATGTTGGTGTCGGCCTCCATGGGGTCGCCGATCTTGGCGGACTTGGCGATGCCGAGAAGCTTCTCGACGAACTGCTCCTTGATCGAGTTCTGCACCAGAAGGCGCGAGCCGGCGATGCAGGTCTGCCCCGTCGCGGCGAAGATGCCGGAGACGGCGCCCGCCGCCGCGGCGTCCAGGTTGGCGTCGTCGAAGACGATGTTGGGCGACTTGCCGCCGAGCTCCAGCGAGACGCGCTTCATCTGCAGCGCCGCGGCCGAGTAGATGCGGGCCCCCGTGGTGTCGGCCCCGGTGAAGGTGATCTTGGCCACGTCCGGGTGCTCGACCAGAGCGGCGCCCGCCTCCTGACCGTAGCCGGCCACCACGTTGAAGACGCCGGGCGGGAAGCCGGCCTCTACCGTCAGCGCGGCGAACTCCAGGGCCGAGGCGGAGGTGAACTCGGAGGGCTTGATGACGATGGAGCAGCCCGCCGCGATGGCCGGCGCCGCCTTCCAGGCGACGAACATCAGCGGCGAGTTCCAGGCGGTCAGCGCACCCACCACGCCGATCGGCTCGTGGGTGGTGAAGGCCAGGTGGTCCGGCTTGTCGATCGGCACCACCGAGCCTTCGATCTTATCGGCCAGGCCCGCGTAGTAGTACCAGCTCTCCGGATTGTACTTTAGCTGCCCGGCCATTTCGGCCAAGAGCTTGCCGTTGTCGCGCACTTCGATCTCGGCCAAACGCGGGCCGTGCTCCACCACCAGGTCGCCGAGCTTGCGCAGCATCTTGCCCCGCTGCGATGCGCTCATGCTGGCGAAGGGCCCGGTGGTCATGGCCGCCTTGGCCGCGGCGACGGCACGGTCGATGTCCTCTTTCGTGCCGCGCGGCACCCGGGCCCAGACCTCGCCCGTGTAGGGGTTCTCGCTCTCCAGCCACTCGCATTTGGCCGGGTCGACATAGGCGCCATTGATGAAGTGCTTGTAGGTTTTCATGGGGCCCTCCTCCGAAGTGCGTTCCTCAGAGAATCGAGACCCCGGCACGGCAATACAAGGGTGGGGGAGGGGGAAGCTGTTGTGACTGGGGCGGTGGAGTTCTCTTCATATGTCATCCCGGCCAAGGCCGAAGCGAATGCGAAGGCCGCGAGCCGGGATCCATTCATCGGCCCGCGCCAATCGTTGGACCGTCCGCACCAGGCCCATCCATGGGCCCCGGCTCAGACCCTACGGGTCAGGCCGGGGTGACAGTCGGTGGGTGCGGCGACGACTAAGACCCAGTCCACCAACTTCCCTAACCCTCCACCAACCGCAACTCACAAAGATACGCCCGCATCGGCACCGAGCCGCTGACCGGATCGACGGCGTCGTGGCCGATGACGAGATTGAAGTTCGCCGTCTCCGGCCCGACCGCCGGGTAGCCGGGCGCTTCGAGCTCGGGGCAGTCCTGCCACCAGCCGTGCTGGCCGCAGACCACCTGCGGGTCGAGGGCGTCGTCGAAGCGGGCCCGCGCCTTGGCCGTGCCGTTCGGCGTGTCGATCGAGACCCAGTCGCCGGCCGCAATGTTGCGCGCCGCCGCCGTCTCCGGGTGCATGTCGACCTGCGGGTCCGGCGCCCGGCGGCGCAGGCTGGGCAGCCCGCGGTGCTGGCTCTCGCAATAGAGGCTGTCCTTGGTGCAGGTCAGGATGAGCGGGAAGCGCTCGGCCAGTTTCGGCTGGGCGCGCGGGCTGACCAGCGGCTCTTCGTACTCGGGCAGCGCCGTGTAGCCATGCTCGTGCAGGGTCTCTGAGTAGAGCTCCAGCTTGCCCGAAGGCGTGGCGAAGCCGCGCGGGCTGCCGTCCACCTCCTCGGCGAACTTCCGGTAGCGGGTTTCCAGCGGCAGGCGGATGCCTTCCGGTCGAGCGCGCAGCTCCTCCAGCGTCACGCCGCTGGGTTCGAGCTGATGGCGCCAGGCGGCCTCGATGTCGCCCTCCCAGAAGTCGGCGCCGTAGCCCAGGCGGCAGGCGAGATCGAAGAGGATGCGGATGTCGGGCCGGGCCTCGCCCATGGGCTCCACGAGCTGCCGGCGGAGCTGGATGAGGGAGCAGGCCTCGGCGCTGGTCTCGAAGCCGATCTTGAGCCCTTCGTGCTCGAAGGGCGTGGTCGTGGGCAGCACGATGTCGGCCAGCTCGGCCGTGGGGTTGAGGAAGTGATCGGTGTGGAGATGGAACTCGAGCTGGCTCAGCGCCTCGCGTCCCTTGGCGCCGTCGGCATGGGCGAGCAGCAGGTTGGAGCCGAAGCTGACCAGCCCGCGGACGGCGTAGGGCTTCTGCTCCAGGATGCCGCGGTAGATATCGGCCGAGGTCACGTGGTCGTAGCGCCCGACACCGAGCGGCCGCTCGGCGCGCCCCAGGGTCTTCTCGCGCAGCGCTTCGCTCAGAAACTCGTCGCCGCCGATGCCGTTGGCCGGCACGCCGGTGAACTGCACGTTGCCGCCCTTGGCGTCGAAGTTGCCGGTCAGCGCATAGAGCAGGCCGATGGCGCGGGCCATCTGGGTGGCGTTGGACTGCTGCTCCAGCCCGCTCCAGGCCATGTAGCCGACGGGCCGGGACTCCCACAGCAGCGCCGCGGTGCGGACGACCTGATCGGCCGGCACTCCGGTCAGGCGCTCGACGGCCTCCGGGTCGTGGGGCGCGACCGTATCGGCCAGGCGCTGGAAGGCCGGTCGGCAGGCGACAGGGCCGGACTGTGTCTCGACCATGACGTCGCCGAAGAGCGCCAGGCGCTCGCTCGCCACGTCGTACTGGCCGGCGCCGGGGTGATAGGCGACCGGGTGCTCGGCCTCGGCATCCCAGGCGACCAGGTGCTTGTCATCATCGCCGCCAACAACGTCCGACCAGCGCAGGAGACGCCCGTCGTCGGCCCGGACCAGGTGGGGGCCGTTGGTCCAGTCGCGGATGAAGGCCTCGTCGTACCAGCCGCGTTTGAGCATCACGTGGATGAGGCCCAATGCCAGGGCGCCGTCGCTGCCCGGGCGCACCCGCAGCCATTCGTCGGCCCGGCGGGCGAGGCCGGCATGGCGCGGGTCGACCACGATCAGCTTGGCGCCGCGGCCCTGGGCTTGCACCGCGGCGGTGGCGTGGGCGATGCGCGAGACCGTGGGGTTGTAGCCCCAGAAGAGGATGGTGCCGGCGTTCTCCAGGTCCGGCATGCAGTCGGCCGGCAGGCCCGCGCCGTAGTGATAGAGGTTGGCGAGATAGCGGCCCCAGCCGCAGAGCTCCATGGAGATGGAGTGGTTCGGGCTGCCGTAGCGCTTGCGCAGGCGCTTCAGCCAGTCGACGGAATCGCAAAGCCCGGAGGTGGAGGGCGATGCGTTGTTGAAGACCACGCACTCGGGCCCGTGCGTCTCCGCCAGCGCCTTGAGCCGCGCGGCGATGGTATCGAGTGCCTCGTCCCAGCTTATGCGCTGCCAGCCCGGGTCGGCCGCGCCCTTGGGATTGGTCCGCTTCATGGGGTGGGTCAGGCGCTCGGGGCTGTAGACCAGCTCGGGCGCCACCTTGCCCTTGATGCAAAGCGCCTGGCCCGTGGGGTGCGAGGGGTCGGCCTCCAATTTGGTGAACCTGCCGTTCTCCAAGGTCGCCACCGCCCCGCAGCGCGAGACACAAAGCGCGCAGAAGCTCGGAACCTTTTCGACGCTTACGTCCTTCGCCGCTGTACCCTCAACCGCAACTGCCATGCCCGGCCCTCCCTGCTGCGCCGCGCTCTCCGGCCCGGCTTGGAGGGGCAATCCTAACGGCAAAGCGGGCTGCGTCTAGCGGGGTGGTTTTTGTTAGGCGCCTTTCGGCGCTGCACTGTTCCGTCCCACTCCCCCACGAGTCTTTCTAGGGCGCGCCTGCTGAGATGTGGAATGTTGTTAGGACAGAGGCGCGCCACTCGGGTCCAGCCCACACCCCCGCCCGACCAACCCATGGCATGGTACCCTAGTGGGTTGGTCGGGCGGGGGTGTGGGCCGGAGCCGCCCAGCGCCGTAGGCGCTCTAGAAAACCGCGCGTTTCAGCGCGAAGACTGCTACGCTTGCGCGGTGTGATTTCCCGTTGGACTGGAGGCCGGGTGCATGGACAAGGGCCGTATGGCGCTGATGATCATGGGGGCGCTTGCCGTGATCGTCGTGATCGTGGCCTCGGTCTACATCGGCGAGCGGCTGGAGACGATCGAGGACCGCCTGCGCTTTGCCGAGCCGAGCGGCATGGAGCCGGGCCAGGAGATCGTCATCATGGGCGAGGAGGTCCAGCTCCAGGCCGTTTACGTTCCGGTCTACTCCCACGTCTATTCCGACGGCGGTCGGCCCTTCCTGGTCGAGACGACCTTGAGCGTGCGCAACACCGACCCGCAGGAGGCGATCTTCCTCTCCTCCGTGCGCTACTTCGACACCAAGGGTGCGCTGGTCAAAGACTACCTGCCCGGCCCCATCAAGCTGGCGCCGCTGGAGTCGACCGAGTTCCTAGTCGAGCAGAGCGATGTCACCGGCGGCTCCGGCGCCAACTTCATCGTGGTCTGGGCGGCCGACACGCCGGTGAACGAGCCCATGATCGAAGCCGTGATGATCGGCTTCCACGGCGGCAACAGCATCTCCCTGATCCGGGCCGGCACGCCAATCGAGGGGGTGGGCCTCGACGGGACGGTCGCTGGTCGGGAGTAGGGGCGTTTTTTATTGGGCGCCTTGGGCAGGTGCCGACCAAACCTAAAACTGTCATCCCGGCCAAGGCCGAAGCGTCAGCGAAGGCCGCGAGCCGGGATCCATGGTACGTCCTGGCGCGGACAGCTGAACATGCTGCCGCGTGCCGGCGACAGCGCGCCTTCCTCTCACCGTTCCGTGCTGGCTGAGGAATGGACCCCGGATCAAGTCCGGGGTGACAGCCGGTGGGGCCGTGCCGCCGAGTGCTCTAGCCCGTCGTGCGGACGCGGCAGGCGCACGGCCGTTTGCCACCAGCTCTTGCTGTCATGTATGGACGGCCCCGCTCTGGCAAGGGTTGAATGGCAGTTTCGGCAGTTGGTTGGGGAGCGGTCATGTATCCGGCCTGTGATTTGCGGCCGATGTGATGGCCGCGGGCCCGCAGGGGTTTCGCGGGAG
>JANQIA010000409.1 GCA_028282405.1 Rhodovibrionaceae bacterium | reverse complement strand
GCTTTCGCCGCTTGACGGGCCGAAGGGGCTGACAATAGGTTGCGCCGGCTCAATCAGAGGGTTGCCCGCAGAATGATCGACGCACAAAGCGCACTTATTTACGTCATGGTGATTTCATCCGCCGCCGACTCGGACATGACCGATCGAGAGCTGGAGACGATCGGCGACACGGTGAAGATGCTCCCGGTGTTCGACGGCTTCGACATGGAGATGCTGCCGGAAATCGCCCGCGAATGCGCGAGCCTGCTGCAGGACCCGGATGGCCTCGAGAAGGCTTTCGATGCGGTGTGGGAGTCCCTGCCGGAGCGTTTGCGGGAAACCGCCTATGCGCTGTCCTGCGATATCGTCGCGGCCGACGGCCTGGCGACCCAGGAGGAGTTGCGGCTTTTGGAGCTGCTGCGCCACCGCCTCGACGTCGGCCGCCTGGAGGCCGCGGCCATCGAGCGCGGCGCCCGAGCCCGCCATATGCCCGCGGTGTAATGGTTAACGCCAACCTGGCAGCATTCTAACCGCTCGGCTGCTAACCGCCTGATATTTAATATTTTTTTATTGCGCGCCTGCCCATCATCAAGCAGCATTTGGACTCTTGAGGATAGGAGGGCCTTGCTTTGGCACAGTTAGCTTGTCAGCTCCAGGACTACCGCCTCACCACGGCGGAGATCCTCTATCGGATGCCGGATCATCCGAAACTGCTGCAAACCTTCGTGTGGCAGACCTACGACCTGGCGCCCGAGTTTCCGGAGATCAAAAAGTTCCTGCTCTTCTGGGAGAGCAACCTGGACGGCGCCTTGCACTCGGTCCGCGTCGCCCAGGTGCCGATGATCACGGAAGGCGACGCGAACCACGCGGACTTCTTCTGGACGCTGCACTGAGGTTTTTGTCCGCCGCCGGCCAGTTCGCCAGCCGGGGCGGCGCATCGCGACGCTAGGAGCGGTCGCGGCGAAGGGTCGCGCAGGCGCAAGAGAGCGCGCCGAGGCGCTTGGAGCGCCGGCTCGCGCTGCTTATGTTGCGCGGTGATCGACACCGCCCGAAGCCTTCCCATGTTGCCCAATCCGGCCCGCGCGCAGACCGCGCAGCCCCCCGTCTCACCCGCCGTCACACTCTGGCTCATCGTCTGCTGCGCCATGATCTTCGCCATGGCGCTGATCGGCGCCATCACCCGGCTGACCGAGTCCGGACTTTCGATCATGGAATGGGCGCCGATCTCGGGGATCCTGCCGCCCTTGAGCGAGGCCGAATGGCAGCGGCTCTTCGCGCTCTATCAGCAGACCGACGAGTTCCGCATCGACAATCCGAGCATGACCTTGGAGACCTTCCGCGAGATCTTCTGGTGGGAGTACATCCATCGGGTCTGGGGCCGGCTGATCGGGCTGGTCTATGCCCTGCCCTTCTTCTGGTTCCTCTGGCGCGGCACCTTGCCGGGCTGGCTGAAGCCGCACGCCTGGTTCCTGCTCTTCCTCGGCGGCCTGCAGGGCGCCATGGGCTGGTACATGGTGGAGAGCGGCTTCGGCGCCCGCACCGACGTCAGCCAATACCGCCTGGTGCTGCATCTCTCGCTCGCCCTGGCGATCTACGGCTACCTGCTCTGGCTGGTGTTCCGCATCACCGAAGATCCGCCGCAGCGCGCCGCCCGCAGCGCCGCCCTCGGCGGCTGGCTGCGCGGCCTCCTGGCGCTGGCCGGCCTGACGATCGTCTCCGGCGGCTTCGTCGCCGGGCTCAACGCCGGGCTGATCTTCAACAGCTTTCCGCTGATGGACGGCCATCTGGTGCCGGTGGACTACGTGAGCGTCAGCCCCTTCTGGCTGAACTGGTTCGAGACCATCGCCGCGGTCCAGTTCAACCACCGTCTGCTGGCGACCCTCACAGCCGTGGCGACCGCCGTGCTGTGGCTCTGGTCCTGGCGCATGCCGCTGCGGCCCAAGCAGCGCCTCGCCATGCACTTCCTGGCAGCGGCGGTGGCGGTGCAGTTCTTCCTTGGCATCGCGACCTTGCTCGCGGTGGTGCCGATCTCGCTGGCCGTCCTGCACCAGGCCGGCGCCATCGCCCTTCTTTCTTTCGCCCTCTTGGCGGTGTATCGCATCCGAACGGCGGTGGTCTGAGCCGCCGCGCGCAACTCCGCACAAGAATAGGGAAGGCAATCGATGATTCTGGTCGGCCGCGATCTCTCGCCCTTCACTCGCCGCGTTCTCGTTTCCATGGCGCTGCTCGACGTCTCCTGCGAGCGCCGCGAGCTCGCCACCACGGACGACTTCCAGGACATCCTGAGCTTCAATCCGGCAGGCCGGGTTCCGGCCCTGCTCACCGACGACGGCGAGACCCTGGTCGACAGCAGTGCCATCCTC
>JANQIA010000372.1 GCA_028282405.1 Rhodovibrionaceae bacterium | reverse complement strand
GGCCCAGTCGACCTTCCACTGCAGCTTGCAGTGCCCGCCGGTCACCGGCAGCTCGGTCTTGGTGCCGTCCTCGTCCTCGAAGACCACCGTGCCCGCGTCCTCGTCGCGCTCCAGCATCGGCACCTGCAGCACCTTGCCGGACTTGGGGCTGATCGGCAGGAAGGGGCTGTAGGTTGCCTGCCGCTCGGCGCCCAAGGTCGGCAGGATGACCTTCATGACCTCGTCGTAGTGCCGCAGCACCTGCAGCAAGGCCGCATCGAAGCGGCCCGAGCGATAGCACTCGGTCGAGGACTGGAACTCGTAGTCGAAGCCGAAAGCATCGAGGAAGGCCATCAGGCGCGCGTTGTTGTGCGCCCCGAAGGAGGCGTGCTCGTCGCCAAAGGGATCAGGGATATCGGTCAGCGGCTTGCCGAGATGCTGGGCGATCATCTCCTTATTCGGGATGTTGTCCGGCACCTTGCGCAGGCCGTCCATATCATCGGAGAAGCAGTAGAGCTTGGTCGGCACGTCGGAGAGGCGCTGAAAGGCCTGACGCACGCAGGTGGTGCGCACCACCTCGCCGAAGGTGCCGATGTGTGGCAGGCCCGAGGGGCCGTAGCCGGTCTCAAAGAGCACATAGCCCTTGTCCGGCGTCTTGCCGCCAAGGCGTTTCACCACCTTCCGGGCTTCCTCGAAGGGCCAAGCCTTGGCCGCGGCGGCCAGTTCGCGCTCGCTCGTCATATCCGGCTGCTTCTGATCTCTTGCTAGAAGTGCCGCGGACCCTAGGCAGGCAACGATACTGCGTCAATCGAGCTTGGACAGAGCGCTAGTTGGGCGGCCGGCGGGAAGACCGGAAGAGCTTGCGGAAGAACCCGCGATCCTTGGCGATGCTCTCGAACTTTGCCTTCTGCTCCGAGTTGAGTGCGCTGACGAAGCCATGCATGTCGCGCGTCACCTCGACCCACATCAGATTGCGCTCAGCGCTCATCTCGTTCAGCAGGCGTCGCGTCTCCGCTTCGGCGAAGTTCTCCTCGGCGAGGAGGTCTACCAAGGCCTCCCGCTGCGGAGAGGGTGGCGCCTCGCGTCTTGCCCGCTTCCGCTCCATGACGCCTTCCAACATGGCCCGAAGCTGCTGCTGCTGATCGGCGGTGAGATCGAGCTGCTCGCTCAACTGCGCGACCGCGCGCTCCGGGCCTCGAGCATGGCGGTCGCCTTGCCAGCCGTAAAGCAGGCCGCCGATGATGGCCACGTTGAGAACCAGGGAGATGGCCAAGAGGATCCAAGGGAGACGGGCGCGCATCAAAACCACCTAAAGCAAGGCATCGTCGATTGTGTCGAAATCGCTCGACAGGCTCGCGCTGTCGGACCCCTCGGCGAGAGCAACCCCGCCGCTGCGTCCGATCTCGAAGCCACTGGCCGCGACCACCAGCATCACCACGGCCACGGCGGCCCACTGGAGGCCGGCGCCAGCGAAGAACCCGCCGAGCCCGGACAGCCAGCCGCCGCCCGGTTTTCGCTTGGCCGCTGGGCGAACGATGTCCTGCGCGCGGGTCAGCACGGCCTCGGGCACCGCCTCGGCCTCAACCGGGCTGCGCAGGGCCTGCAGCAGCGCGGGCGCCTCGGGATCGGCGGCGAGCCAGGCTTCCACCTCTTGCCGTTCCGCCTCACCGGCGCTTCCTTCCAGGAAGGCGGCCAACGTCAGCGGATCCGGTCGAGAGAGCGACCCGTTCAACGCCATCTCGCCTTGGGTCATCGCGCCCTGGTCCATTTCGTCCTTGGCCCGGCGCCAGACGGCCGCATCGTTATCCCCTCGTTCAACCATAGTTTCACCTCATTCTTTCTTACGCAGCGCCCTTCAACCTCATCCCTCGATTCCCTCACTCCAGCTCCTTTTGGAAATGGCCGCGCAGCTTGGTTAACGCTTTGTGGTGCATCGAGCGCACCGTCTGCGGATCGACGCCCAGCAAGGCAGCAGCCTCGGCTACCTCCATCTCCTTATCGTACAGCAAGGTCATCACCGCGGACTGCCGTGCGGACAGCAGCCCTTCGGGAATCTTGGGGGCGATCACCGGCTCCGCCTCGACCGACAGGGCAACCTCCGGCACCTCCTCGATGGAGCGCTGCCCGGAACGCTGCTTGCGCAGATGATCGATCGCCGTCGTCGTGGCGATCACCGTCAGCCAGGTGGTGACCTTGGCCCGCTCTGGATCGTAGCTGCGCAACAGCTTGAAATCGTTGCGGCAGAGCTTGAGGAAGACCTCCTGCACCACGTCTTCGACGTCATCGTTGCGCCCGGCCGGCACCAGCTGCCCGCGCACGGCACCGAAGATCACGCCTGCGTGCCCTTGCACGAAGCGATCCCAAGCCGCTTTTTCACCCGCGAGGAGTTTGCGCCAGTCTTCTGGTCGGTCCATGGTCACCCGCCCTTACAACATACTACGTGGCATGTCGCCCTCTTCTCCCCAGGCCAATCAGATTTCCGCCGCGCCCGTGCTGATCGCACGGCAGACCGCGGCCTATTGGGACGCCGGGGAGGACGGAGGGCGTGATCTGACCGCCGTCGAGGCCGAGCGCCTGGCACGGGAGACGCCGCCTCTGCTCTGTCATCTGCCGAGCGTGCGCCGACGGCTGGATCGGGAAAGCCTGCCCGGGCTCGACCTTCTCGAGCTCTATGCCTTCGTGAGGCCGGCCGCCTTCTGCACGCCGACACCGCGTGGCCTGGCCGAGGCGCTGGCCCTGCCCGAGCCGGTGAGCCTCGCCGAGCAGGCTGCGGCGCTGCGCCAGGCCGCCGGGCTGCTGCTGCGCGAATGCGCTGCCGCCGGCGACCGGCAGACCATCGCCCTGCTGCCCGCCTTGGCGCGCGGCGGCTGGCTCTGGGCGCCCTTTCTCCTCGCCCTGTTCCGCGACCAGGCCGAGCCGGCCGCCCTGCCCGGCGCCGGCCTGGACGTCTGGCGCGGTCTCTCCGAGTGGAGCGATCCCGGCAACGAAGACCCGCCGGGCTCGCAGCCCGTAGACTCGCAGGAGGCGCGCTGGCGGCTCAGCCAACTGCTCGGCCAGAACGCCGAGGCGCGGCCGCAGCAGGCCGACTATGCCAGCGCCCTGACCGTCGCCTTCGAACCGCGGGAGGTCGAGGGGGAGCCGCACGTCGTCCTGGCCGAAGCCGGCACGGGCGTGGGCAAGACTCTGGGCTACATCGCGCCGGCCAGCCTCTGGTCCGAGCGCAACGGCGCGCCGGTCTGGATCTCGACCTATACCCGCAACCTGCAGCGGCAGGTCGACGGCGAGCTGCGCCGCCTGTTCCCCGAGCCCAAGGAGCGCGCCCGCCGCGCGGTGCTGCGCAAGGGCCGCGAGAACTATCTCTGCCTGCTGAACTACGAGGAGGCCGCCCGCGGCAGCGGTCTCCTGCCCCAGGACAATCTCGCCATGGCGCTCTTGGCCCGCTGGGCGGCGAACACCCGCGACGGCGACATGGTGGGCGGCGACTTTCCCGGCTGGCTGCCGGACCTGATCGGCCGAGCGCGCGCAGGGCGCCTGACCGACCGGCGCGGCGAGTGCATCTATGCCGCCTGCCCGCACTACCGGAAGTGCTTTGTCGAGCGCTCCGTGCGCCGGGCCCGCCATGCCGACCTGGTGATCGCCAACCACGCCCTGGTCATGATCCAAGCGGCGCTCGGCGGCGACGAAGGCCACCTGCCACTGCGCTACGTCTTCGATGAGGCGCATCATCTCTTCGAGGCCGCCGACGGCGCCTTCGCCGCCCATCTCAGCGGCCTGGAAACCCAAGAGCTGCGCCGCTGGCTGCTCGGTGCCGAGACGGCGCGGAGCGAAAGCCGCATGCGCGGCCTGCGCCGGCGCCTCGACGACCTGGCGCTGGAGGACGAGGAGCTGGCGACGCAGCTCGAGGCGGTGCTGGAGGCGGCGACCTGCCTGCCGGGCGAAGGCTGGCGGCAGCGCTTGCGCGACCAGCCCGCCAACGCGGTCGAGGCCTTCCTGGCGCTGGTGCGTCAGCAGGTCCATGCCCGCGGCAACCGCTCCGGCGACCCCTACAGCACGGAGTGCGAGGTCCGCCCCGCCGTCGAGCAACTACTGGACCGCGGCGATGCCCTGGCCATCGCGCTCAAGGCGCTGCGCGAGCCGATGGAAGCCATGGCGCGGCGGCTGGCCAAGCTGCTGGCCGAGCAGTCAGAGACGCTGGAGAGCGATGCCCGCCGGCGGCTCGATGCCCTGGCGCGCGGGTTGCAGCGCCGCGCCGCCATGCAGGTGCAGGCTTGGGAGGCCATGCTGGCCGGCCTGCACGGCGCACTCGAGGAGGCCTTCGTCGAGTGGTTCGGGGTCGAGCGCTTCGACAGCCGCGAGATCGACGTCGGCTACTACCGCCACTGGGTCGACCCGACGAAGCCCTTCGCGGAAACGCTGCTCAGCCAGTGCCACGGGGCGGTGATCACCTCGGCGACCCTGACCAACCGCTCGAGCCAGGGTGAGACCGACTGGGACTGGGCCGAGGCGCGCAGCGGCACCCGGCACCTGCCGGAGCCGCCGACCCGGTTGCAGGTCGCCTCCCCTTTCGACTACGGCACCCAGACCCGCGCCTTCATCGTCACCGACGTGCGCAAGGACGACCTCGACGCGGTCGCCGGCGCGCTCCGCGCGCTGTTTATCGCCGCCGGCGGTGGGGCGCTCGGCCTCTTCACCGCGATCTCTCGCCTGCGCGGGGTGCACCAGAGGCTGCGCGGGCCGTTGGAGCAGGCCGGCCTGGACCTCTTGGCCCAGCACGTCGACGGCATGGACGTCGGCACCCTGGTCGACATCTTCCGCAGCGAGGTCGACTCCTGCCTGCTCGGCACCGATGCCGTGCGTGACGGGGTCGATGTGCCGGGCCGCTCGCTCAGGCTGATCGTCTTCGATCGCGTGCCCTGGCCGCGCCCCGACCTGCGCCACAAAGCCCGCCGCGCGGCCTTCGGCGGCCGCGACTACGACGACCGCCTGACTCGGCAGAAGCTACGCCAGGCCTTCGGCCGTCTCATCCGGCGGGCCGACGACCAGGGCGTCTTCGTGCTGCTCGACCCCATGATGCCGAGCCGCCTGCTGAGCGCCTTTCCGCCGGAAACCAAGGTGGAGCGCCTGGGCCTGGCCGAGACCGTTCGGGCCGCCGGCGACTTCCTCAACCCAGGCCGAAGTACACCAGAACGATCGACAGGGTGACGACCGAGAACACCGTCGAGATCATGATGGCGGCCGTCGCGCGCTGAACGTAGATCTCGTACTGCTGCGCCAAGACGAAGACCAGGGCACCGGTCGGCAGGGCGGCCAGGATGACGGTGGCTTCGGCCCAGAAACGCTCCAACTGGAAGACGTCGAACGCCAGCCAGTAGGCAATGAGCGGCATCAGCAGCAGCTTGAGCGCCACCACGATCAGTACTTCGAAGAGGTCGGCGGTGAAGGACTTGCCGACCATGAAGAGGCCGATGGCGAAGAGCGCGCAGGGGCCGGCGGAGGCGCCGAGAATCTCGCAGAAGCGCACCACCGGCTGCGGCACCGGCAGCTCCAGCAGGCGCACGGCCACGCCCAGGACGGCCGACATGATGAGCGGGTTCTTGAGCAGGCCGACACCGATGCGGCGAGCAATGCCGAGCGCGCTGCCGCCGGCGCTGCGGTCGGCCTCCACCAACACCACGCCGATGGCCATCATGACGACGCCGGTCGCCAGGCTGCCGAGCACGGCGGGCAGCACGGCGCTGTCGCCGTAGATGACCGCCATCAATGGGATGCCGAGATAGCCGGTGTTGGCGAAGTTCGCCGACATGCCGTTGAGCGCCAGCGCGCCCAAGCGCCCGGGGAAGAGCAGGCTGGCGATCACGATCGCGATGCCGAACACAGCGAAGAGCGTGGCCAGAAAGGCCAGCGCGAAGTCGACGGCCGCGCCCAGCATCGCCCCGTCGAAACGGGCGAGCGAGAGGAAGAAGAGCGGCGGCAGCGCGAAGTAGAAGACGAAGGCGTTCAGCGCCTGGCTGCTCTCGGCGCCGAGCAGACGCACGCGGCCGGCCAGGTAGCCGGCCAGCATGATACCGAAGACCGGCAACACCACGGCAACGATCGCTTGCATGGCCGGCACTGTGATCCGGCCCCGCGCGCCTGTCGAGCCGAAAACTCGGACTTAGTCCTCGTCCCGACGGGAAGCCTGCCACGCTTTCGCCGCTTGACGGGCCGAAGGGGCTGACAATAGGTTGCGCCGGCTCAATCAGAGGGTTGCCCGCAGAATGATCGACGCACAAAGCGCACTTATT
>JANQIA010000366.1 GCA_028282405.1 Rhodovibrionaceae bacterium | reverse complement strand
CGAGGTGGATATAGGCAGCAGGTTGAAAGCCTATGGACCCGCAGGGATCTTCTCGTTTCACAACCACTCCGCGGAAAAGTACCTCTTCGTCTCCGCCGGTTCCGGCATCACGCCCATGATGTCGATGGCGCGTTGGCTGTTCGATAATGGTCGCCATAGCGACGTGACCTTCATCAACTGCGCGCGCCGTCCTTCTGAGATCATCTTTCGCGCCGAGCTGGAGCGTATGGCGGCGCGCGTGCCTTCCTTCAACCTTGCCTGGATTGTCAGCGAAGCAGACCCCTATAGCGTCTGGACCGGCTATCGCGGTCGTCTGAACGGCTTGATGCTCGAACTGATTGCGCCGGACTATTTCGAGCGGGAGATCTTCTGCTGTGGGCCGGATGGTTTCATGCAAGGCCTGCGCGACGCCCTCAATGCCGCCGGCTACGACATGGAACACTACCATGAGGAGAGCTTTCAGGCGCCGGTCGGGGCAGTCGATGAGTTGGGCGAACCGGACGACGTCATTCCCGATGAGAACAAGAAAGCCTGTGTCCGATTCGCAAGGTCGGGTATCGAGACCCTTTGCCATGAGACCGATACGATCCTGGATGTGGCGAAGGGCATCGGTCTCACCATTCCAAGCGGCTGCCAGTTCGGTGTTTGCGGCACCTGCAAGGTGCGCTGCCTCGCCGGGGAAACCCACATGGTGCACAACGGCGGCATTCGCGATGAGGAGATCGCGGACGGCTATATTCTCGCCTGTTGCACCAAGCCCATTGGGCAAGTCGATCTGGATCTCTAGCGATGGGCAGGATCGATCACCGTGCCAACCATTGCGTCGTGCTGGGCCAAGACGGCGCAGCCTCGTCCCACAGACGTTCTCTGCCAAGCCCGGAGGATGTCTTCATCGCCTGGTTGCTGTGGCTGCCGGACGGTGCGGATTTGCCGGAAGCGGCCTTGCAGGAGGTCGCAAGGCTCGACCGGCGACCTGCCTTGTCGCCCGGCGCCAAGCGACTGCGAGACCTGCTTCTCGCAGTGGTCAGGGGGCAAGGACAGCGGCAGGTTCAGTGACCGGTCGGCACGAAGACATCGTCCATGCCGGCAGCGATGCCATGATGCGGGAGACTTGGAAGGAGCGCCGCACCGGGATCTAGGCGCTCGGGCTTGAGCGCGCCAAGATCGGCGCGATGCGCTCAAAGGCCCAGTCGATGTCGTCGCGGTTGATGACCAGCGGCGGGGCGAAGCGGATGGTGTTGACGTGGGTGTCCTTGCAAAGGACACCCTCCTCCTTCAACGCCTCGCAGTAGGCGCGGGCACCGCCGGCCTCGGGCTCGAACTCCACCGCGACCATCAGCCCGCGCCCGCGCACCTCGCGGATAAGATTGTTGCGGATGTCCTTGAGGCGCTCGACGAAGTAGGCGCCCATCTGCTCGGCGTTCTCGATCATGCCTTCCTCGACCAGCACCCGCACGGCGGTGCGCGCCACGGCGCAGGCCAGCGGGTTGCCCCCGAATGTGCTGCCGTGCTCCCCGGGCTGCAGCACCCCCAGCACTTCCGAGTTCGAGAGCACGGCTGAGATCGGATAGAAGCCGCCCGAAAGCGCCTTGCCGACCAGGGTCAGGTCCGCCTCGATGCCCTCGTGCTCCTCGGCCAGCAGCTTGCCGGTGCGGCCGAGACCGGTCTGGATCTCGTCGAGGATGAGCATGACGTTGTGGCGGCTGCAGATCTCCCGCACCGCGCGGAGATAGCCGTCGGGGGGGATGATCACGCCGGCCTCGCCCTGAATGGGCTCGACCAGGAAGCCGACCGTGTTGGGCGTGATTGCCTCCTCCAGTGCTTCGGCATCGCCGAAGGGGATGATCTTGAAGCCCGGCACGAAGGGGCCGAAGTTGCGCCGCGCCGTCGGGTCGGTGCTGAAGCTGACGATGGAGAGCGTGCGGCCGTGGAAGTTGTTGCGGCAGACGATGATCTCCGCCTGGCCGTCGGGCACGCCTTTCACCTCATAGCCCCACTTGCGCACCGCCTTGATGGCGCTTTCCACCGCTTCGGCGCCGCTGTTCATGGGCAGCACCTTGCTGGTGTTCGTCAGCGCGCAGATCTCTTGATAGAAGAGCGCGAGCTGATCGTTGCGGAAGGCGCGGGAGGTCAGGGTCAGCTTTCCCGATTGTTCGATCAGCGCCTCGCGGATCTTCGGATGGCAGTGCCCCTGGTTGACCGCCGAGTAGGCGGAAAGGCAGTCGAGATAGCGGTTGCCGTCGCTGTCCCACACCCAGACGCCTTCGCCCTTGGAGAGCACCACGTCGATCGGCTTGTAGTTGTGCGCGCCAAGATCGAGCTCGATCTCGGCCAGGTCGGCTTCGTCATGGGAGCTGCCGGAGAGGACATCGCTGAAAGACATGAGGTTTCCGCCTTTTCTTCGGATTTGGACGGTCAGTCGAACGAGGATTTGTGACGGCTGAGGATCTGCTCGCCGAAGAGGCTGGCGACCAGTTCCACCATTAGGAGTGCCGTCGCGTTTTGGTGATCCAGCGCCGGGTTGAGCTCGACGATGTCGAGCGAGCCGAGCAGCCCGGAGTCATGCACCATTTCCATGGAAAGCTGGGCTTCGCGGTAGTTGGGGCCTCCGGTGACGGTCGTGCCGACCCCCGGCGCGATGCTGGGGTCCAGGAAGTCCACATCGAAGCTGACGTGCAGGTGGCCGCCGCGGCGAGCCGCCCGGTTCAAGGCCTCTTCCATCGCCGCCCGCATGCCCAGCTCGTCGATGCGGCGCATGTCATAGACCTCGTGCCCGCTCTCGACCACCGAGCGCTTCTCGACATGGTCGACCGAGCGGATCCCGAGCTGAATCAGCCCCTCTGTCTCCAGCATCGGTTCGGCGTGTCCAATGGCCATCAGCTCGGGCGGGCCTTTGCCGCAGAGCACGGCCGCCGGCATGCCATGGATGTTGCCTGAGGGCGATGTGACCGGTGTGTTGAAGTCGGCATGCGCATCGAACCAAAGGACCGTCAGAGGCTGGTCTTGCTCCGCGCAATGGCGGGCGACGGCGGCGATTGAGCCGATTGCCAAGGCGTGATCGCCGCCCATCATGATCGGGCAATCTCCCGCGTTCAGAGCGGCATAGACGGCGTCGTGCAGGGCCTGGCACCAGGCGACGGTCTCCGCCAGATGGCGATAGCCGCTCACGGTCTGCGCGTTGGGATTGGCCGGCCCGGCGATATTGCCCAGATCCACCACCTCGCGCCCCAGCCGGCGCAGCATCAGGTCGAGTTCCGCGACCCGCAAGGCCTCTGGCCCCATGGAGCTGCCGCGATGGGCGGCGCCGATATCCGTCGGCGCTCCGATCAGGGCGATGGTTCGCGCGTCTCTTCCCTCGTTCATGCCGGTTCTCTCTCGCCTGGGCTCTCAAGACGTCATTTGCAGCATACACCAGCGAGTCTGGAGCGTCTTCATTTGGGACGTAACCCCTTCCTGTGTGATTTGTCACCGGATGACACGTCTCGGTGAGCGGTGTTGCGCAGGAACGGGGCCGGCAACACCTTCTGCCCCTGGGCCGCTGGAGGACCATCATGCTGCGGAAAATGGCTTTACAAAGTCTGTCTCGCCGGGATGTGACAGCGGTCCTAGCCGCTTGGCCGATGCTGACAACGGCGGGTTTCGGTGCAGCGCGGGCCCAAGAGGCGCCGCCGAACGTCGCCGAACTGAGCCGAACGCTGGTGTTCGGCAGCGGTCGGGAAATTGCCGATGCGGTCGGCGCGCTGATCACCCGCGGTGAACCGGACGTGGCGGCGGCCATGATCCTCGCACTGCGTTACCGGCGGCGGGAAACGCGGGTGCTCTCTCACGGGCTCAAAACCCTGACCGGGCATGACGCCAGCGGCTGGTTCGACTGGATGGTTTGGCAGGAAGCTCATCCTGAAATCACGCCGCATTACAGCTTTGCTGCCGTGAAGCGCGAAGTGCTCGGCCGGCTAGACCCCGAGTTCCTGCGCTTCCTGCCCAATCAGGACACCCTCGACGGCATGAAGATCCGCCTCGAGGAGATCACCTGGGGCGGCGTCGAGGTAGACGGGATTCCCTCCCTCGACAATCCCAAGCACATCTCGGCCGCCGAGGCCCACTATCTGCTGGACGATGACCTGGTTTTCGGCGTCGAGATCGCCGGCGACGCGCGCGCCTATCCCCTGCGCATCATGGGCTGGCACGAGATGTTCAACGAGGTGATCGGCGGCGTGCCGGTGGCGCTGGCCTACTGCACCCTCTGCGGCGCCGGTATTCTCTTCGAGACGCAGGTGGAGGGCCGTGCCGAGCCCTTCGTCTTCGGTTCTTCCGGACTGCTCTATCGCTCCAACAAGCTGATGTTCGACCGGGAGACCGATAGCCTGTGGAACCAGTTCACGGGCCAGCCGGTCGTCGGGCCGCTGGTCGACAGCGGTATCACCCTCAAGATCCGGCCGGTCGCCATCACCTCCTGGAAACGCTGGCGCGAGAACCATCCGGATACCAAGGTTCTGTCCCTGGAGACCGGACACGCCCGCGACTATGGCTCTGGAGTCGTCTACCAGGCCTACTTCGCCAGCGACGAGCTGATGTTCCCGGCGGTGGTCGATGAGCGACAGCACCGGCAGAAGGACTACGTCTTCGGCATTCGCGATGTCGGCCGTTCCAAGGCCTGGCCGCTGGAGGCCTTTGCCGGGGGCGCTGTGATCAACGATGCCATCGGGCCGCGTGAGCTGGTGCTGATCGGCGACGAAGCGACCCGGACCGTGCGGGCCTACGAGCGCCGCGGCCGGATCTTCGAAGCGTCAGGCGACCGCGCCACTCTAAGAGGCTCCGACGGGACCTGGCAGGTCGGAGAAGACGCGCTGACCGGACCGGACGGGACGCGCTTACCGCGAGTTCCAGGGCACGTGGCCTATTGGTTCGCCTGGAACGGCTACCTGGGCGCCGAAAGCGAGCTATACGTCGCCCACCGGGAGTAGCGGGAAGTCAGGTGCCGCCAGCCGGCTTGTGGTGGGTCTGCTCGGCCAGCTTGTCGAGCGGGAAGCGCGCCAGCTCATCCAGGAACAGAAGCAGGCGGTCGGCCGCATGCGCGACCAGGCGCCGGCCCAGCTCGGCGCTGGCTTGGGTGGCATCGCCGACGGCGCCGCTCGGGTTGAGGTCTTGCGTCATCCAGGCAAAGGCCGTTTGGCCGAGCGGCGAAAGCAGTTCGTAGTCATCGGCCATATCTTGAGAGAGCGATCGGAAATCGGCGATCTTGTCCTGCCGCACCAGGTCGGGCCGGAGATGCAGCATGATCGCCGTTTCCAGCGCGCCGCCGTGGATGCCGTGCTTGAGCTCCTCGGCGCCCGGCAGGCCTTCTTCCGGTAGGCCGAGGCGCCACCAATTGCACCAAGCCACCAGCATGCCGAGCGTGACCCGCAGGTCCCGCGCCACGATATCCAGCACTTGCGGCTGGCCGCCATGGCTGTTGAAGATCAAGAGCTTGCGGAGACCGGCCCTATGCACGCAGCGGCCGATCTCGCCCCAGGCCTTGGCCAGAGTGTCGGGCGCAATCGTCAGCGTGCCGGGGAAGGCCAGGTGCTCTTCCGAGCGGCCGATGCTCTGCTCCGGCAGGATGAGAAACGAAAGGTCGCTCGGTGCCTTGGCGGCCGCTTCGGCGAGGATGCCTTCGTTGATGGTGGCATCGACCGACAGCGGCAGGTGCGGCCCGTGCTGCTCGATGGCCGCGACGGGCAGGATCGCGACGGTTCTCGCCGGGTCGAGCGCGGCGAAGTCCGCCGTGCTCAGCTCGGCCCAGTAGCGCCAAGGTGTTGTCATTGGGAGGAAAATCTCTGAAAGACGAGTTGCATTGCTGCACTATGCGTCAAGTCATGCGCGTTTGGTAGATCGCTCATTCCTTGCCGCCCAATGCATCGCTAAGCGAGGTCGGAAGTTGACATGATTGCGGGCAGGGTAGTAGCTTAACGTGTTGTTATTATTGATTTTGATCTATCGTTGCACTAAACTGTGTCTTGCACTGTAGAGCCACGATAACATATCAACATTTGGCATAAGCAGTTAGAGCCATGACTTACACTGAGCGGACCAAGAAGGCCGGAACCATGACCGCGCGTAAGCAAGTTGCGCGTCGGGAGCATCGCGAGATGCTGCAGGCGAAGCCTGAAGAGCTCAGCCGCGAGCAGTTCGAGCAGCTTTATAAGGGCGTGTCCGCACGGATTCCAAAGACATTGTCTATCCTTGCAAAGTGAGCCCCGCTGGATCTCGCTCGACGAACTCATCTGGATAAACGAGCAGCAAGTCGCCGAGACCGGAGAGCCTCACTGGTTGCGCGACGAGGCTATGCTTGAAAGTGCTGCGGCGCGTCCGAAACACCATTGGATATATGGTGAAAGGGACCTAGCCCGTTTGGCGACTGCGCTACTCTATGGCGTTTTGAAGAATCATCCATTTGAGCAAGGCAATAAGCGAACCGGTGTAATCGCTGCGCTGATGTTTCTCGAAGTGAATGGATACCGTTGGACCCTGCAAGACGATGGCGAACTTGCTGAATGGGTTCTGGCACTGGTGACAGATGAACTCACTGAAGGGGGATTCGCGAAGCAAATTCGCCCTTATCTGATAGATAAAGAAACATAGAATAGCCAATAATCGCCTGTTTTTTCACTTAGAACGCAATGCATATAGTGCATCTGTGTGATGTATCCAGCCGCCGTAGCCTGATCAGCGGACAAGTCTTAGAGGGGCCCTGCAAGCTGGCTTCTGCAAAATCGCAGACAAGTCATGCGCGTTTGGTAGATCGCTCATTCCTTGCCCCGGAACGAGCGGGCTCCTAGCTTCCGACCGACCGAAATGAACAGGCAAGCCGACATGACCGGGCCGCAGGCGGCCTCGAGAGGCGGGGCAGGCGGCTGGCAGGCCGTGGTCCTGGTCTTCCTGCCTTTTGCCGGCGGCTATTTCCTCTCCTACCTCTTCCGCAGCGTCAACGCGGT
>JANQIA010000359.1 GCA_028282405.1 Rhodovibrionaceae bacterium | reverse complement strand
GTCCCGCTGCAAGTAGTCGAACGACCAGCCGATGATGGCGGTCAGCTCGTCGACGAAAGCGGGCTCGAAGGCCGCGAGGCCGTCCTGGGCCATGCCGATAAGCGGCGTCGAGAGCGATTGGTGGGCACCGCCTTCCGGGGCCAGGCTGATGCCGGAGGGCGTGGCCACCAGAATGAAGCGCGCATCCTGGTAGCAGGCATAGTTCAGCGCATCGAGGCCACGCTGAATGAAGGGGTCGTAGAGCGTCCCGACGGGCAGCAGACGCTGGCCGAACAGGCTGTGGGACAGGCCGAAGGCCGCCAGCAGCAGAAAGAGATTGTGCTCGGCAATGCCAAGCTCCAGGTGCTGCCCCTCGGGCGACATGCCCCAGCGCTGCGCGGAAACCACCTTCTGCTCGCGGAAGAGGTCTTCGCGGGGGTGGCGGTCGAAGATGCCGCGGCGATTGACCCAGCCGCCCAGATTGGTCGAGACCGTGACATCCGGCGAGGTGGTGACCAAGGCGTCGGCGAGCGCGCCGCCGTCCCGCGCCAGATCGGCAAGGATGCGCCCGAAGCCCTCCTGCGTCGACATGCGCGCGGCCTGCGGAACGGTGAGTTGCTCGGCGCCCGTCACCAGCTCCGTGCGGTAACGCCGCGGGTACTCGGCGGCGAAAGGCACCTCGTCGAGAAAGGCGCGAATGGCGGCGGGGTCGAGCGACAAGCCGGCAAAGGGCTCCCACTCCTGGCCGTCGGCGATGCCGTTGCTGTCCTTGAACTGCGCCATCTGCTCTTCGTTCATCAGACCGGCGTGATTGTCCTTGTGGCCGGCGAAGGGCAGCCCCAGCCCTTTGATGGTGTAGGCGATGAAACAGGTCGGCTGATCATCCTCTATGGAGCGGAAGGTCTCCAGCACCGTTTCCAGGCAATGGCCGCCGAGGTTGCACATGAGGCCATGGAGCGCCTCGTCATCCAATTCATCGAGCAGCGCAGCAATGCCTGGGAAGCCATTGAGATCCGTCTGCAATTGCCGCCGCCAAGCGGCTCCGCCCTGGAAGACCAACGCCGAGTAGAGGGAGTTGGGGCAGTCGTCGATCCAGGCCCGCAGCGCCTCCCCGTCCGGCCGGGCGAAGGCGGCTTGCAGCTTCTTGCCGTACTTCAGGGTGACGACCCGCCAACCCATGGTGTCGAACAGCTTGTCGAACTGGCCAAACAGCCGATCGCTCACCACCGCGTCCAGGCTCTGGCGGTTGTAGTCGATCACCCACCAGACATTCCGTAGGTCATGCTTCCAGCCTTCCAGCAAGGCCTCGTAGACATTGCCTTCGTCGAGCTCGGCGTCGCCGACCAGGGCCACCATCCGTCCCAGGGGCCGGCCTTCGGGCAGCCGATCCTTGGCGGCGAGATAGTCCTGCACCAGGCTGGCAAAGACGGTCACGGCGACGCCCAGGCCGACAGAACCCGTGGAGAAGTCTACATCGACGTCGTCCTTGGTGCGGGAGGGATAGGACTGCGCCCCGCCGAAAGCCCGAAAGCCCTCCAGCGCCTCGCGGCTTTGCCGGCCGAGCAGGTACTGGATGGCGTGAAACACGGGACTGGCATGGGGCTTGACCGCGATCCGGTCCTCCGGCCGCAGGATGTCGAAGTAGAGCGCCGTCATGAGAGTGACCATGGAGGCGCTGGAGGCCTGATGACCGCCGACCTTGAGACCGTCGCGGCTGGGCCGCAGGTGGTTCGCGTTGTGGATGGTCCAGCTCGAGAGCCAGAGAAGCTTGCGCTCCAGGTCCCGAAGAACGGCGAGACGGGACTCCTCGCCATCCGGCGCCGGCCGCCGGCTTGCCAACTCCGCTTCGATCGGAACTGCACTGTCGCTCATGGCTCTCCCCTCTTCGACCTGCGGCCCCGGCCGCAAGCACGGCGGAGCTTAGCGGCTCCCGCGGCGCTTCCCAAGATCTTGGTTGCGAAGCGTAATTTTCGAGAGAGAACAGAAGAAGAAAAGGATGGTGTTGCCGCGTGCGCGTACGCGGAGCCTGAACAACAGGTTCGGGATGGCGCTCTTGGCTCGGTTAGGTGCCTTACTGCGCGGCGAGGCGCAGATCGGGACGGAACTGTTCGCGGAAACTGCTGGCGTTCAGAGTACGCCGCTCGGAGATACCCTGCTCGCCATGCCGCGGCATCCAGATGTCGAAGGTCACGTGGTCGATGCCCTGAGCATCCTGGCGGAGCGCGATGACCTTGGCGACGACTTTCCGCCCGGCCATTCCCGTCTGATAGAAAGTGGCGCCGTTCACCAAAGGCGCC
>JANQIA010000358.1 GCA_028282405.1 Rhodovibrionaceae bacterium | reverse complement strand
CGGCGTCGCGTTCTCGATCTCGTTGTGGCTGATGCCGTCCTCGCAGGGCACGAAGATCATGCCCGTCGGCGCGATGCGGGCCATGTAGACCGCGTCGTGCCCGGCACCGCTGACGATGTCCATGTGGCCGAAGCCGCCTTCCTCGGCGCCCTTGCGCACGGCCGCGACGCACTCGGCATCGAAGGGCGTGGCCGGGAAAGACCAGATCTCATCGATGTCGAGCTCAAGGTTGTGGGCGTAGGCGACCTCGGTGAAGCGCAGGCGCAAGGCCCGGTCCATCTGGCTCAGCACCTCGTCGTTCGGGTGACGGAAATCGACGGTGAACCAGACCTGGCCGGGAATCACGTTTCGCGAGTTGGGCATGACCTGCATCATGCCGCAGGTCGAGCAGGCCAGCGGCTTGTGCTCCAGGCCGATCTCGTTGACCGCCTGCACCATCTTGGCAGCGCCGACCAGGGCGTCGCGGCGGCGAGCCATGGGCGTCGGCCCTGCGTGCGCCTCCTGGCCGCGCACCGTCACTTCGTACCAGCGCTGACCCTGCGCTCCGCTGACGACGCCGATGGTCTTCTCTTCCGCTTCCAGGATGGGCCCCTGCTCGATATGCGCTTCGAAGTAGGCCCCGCAGTCGTGCTCGCCGATGGGCTTGTCGCCGGCGTAGCCGATGCGCTTCAGCTCCTCGATCACGGTCTTGCCGTCCTGGTCCTCCCGCTCGAGGCACCAGGCCGGGTCGAGCTGCTTGGTGAAGGCGCCGGAGCCGAGCATGGCCGGGGCAAAGCGGCTGCCTTCCTCGTTGGTCCAGGCGACCACCTCGATGGGCGCTTCGGTCTCGTAGCCCATGTCGTTGAGGGTGCGGATCACTTCCAGGCCCGCCATCACGCCATAGGCGCCATCGAAGCGCCCACCGGTCGGCTGGCTGTCCAGATGGCTGCCGGTCATGATCGGCGGCAGGTCATTGTTGCGGCCCGGGCGGCGGGCGAAGATGTTGCCGATGCCGTCGATGCTGACGGTGCAGCCGGCTTCCTCGCACCAGCGGATGAAGAGGTCCCGGCCCTCCTTATCCAGATCGGTCAGCGCCAGGCGGCAGACACCCCCCTTCGGCGTGGCTCCGATCTTGGCCAACTCCATCAGGCTGTCCCAGAGACGATCGCTGTTGATTGCAAGGTTGGTCATGGACGCTCTCTATACCTCATAGCCTGGATTGACCCGGTCGAGCAGCCGCATATATGCGGCCCATTCACGCTGCTCGCCAGTCATCTCGTTCTTCTCGAAAGCCTGGCGTTGTTGCGTGCTCTCGTGGCTGCCCTCGTATTGCTGAGCCACCTTTTCGCAGACCTCAGGCGAAGGAATGACAAGCTCGGCACCGGTTGCCTGCGCGGCGAGCTGAGTCATGCAGCTTCGGTTCAGATTGTACATCAGAATGAAGGCTTCGCCGATGCTGACACCGGCCGTCATCAGACCGTGGTTGCGCAGGATCATGACCTTGAGCGCGCCGAGGTCCGCCACCAGGCGTTCCCGCTCGTCGAGGTCCAGTGCGATGCCCTCGTAGTCGTGGTAGGCGATGCGGTTGTAGAACTGCAGGGACCACTGATTGAGCGGCAGGAGCCCGTCCTTCAGGCAGGAAATGGCGATGCCCGGCTCGGTATGGGTGTGCAGCACGCAGAGAATGTCGTGCCGCGCTGCGTGGACCGCGCTGTGGATGGTGAACCCGGCCGCGTTGACGTCGTGCTCGGTCGGCTCGACCAGCGCGCCGTCCAGGTCGATCTTGACCAACGAACTCGCCGTGATCTCCTCGAAGCGCAGCCCCAAGGGGTTGAGCAGGAAGTGGTCATGGCGCCCCGGCACCCGGGCGGAGATGTGCGTGTAGATCGAGTCGTCCATGCCGAAATGGGCAACCAGCCGATAGCAGGCGGCGAGATCGACGCGGGTTTGCCATTCCTCGCTGCTCCAGCGTGCGGAAATGTCGGGTGCGTGGCGGGCTTCCATCCCTAGGGTCTCCTGTCTTGTACCGAGCAAACAATGCAGCCAGAACTTGCCACAGCGTGCCCCCTCCCCTCAATTGCCGGAAGCGCGGGCGCCGGCCTGCTATGCATTGTGTGGATTAGGGCGAGGACAGGTCATGAAGATTATCTATGGCGGCGGGGACGAAGGTCACGACCCGTCGTTCTTTCTGGTGCGGGGACAGGTGCAAAGCAGCGCCGAGCAGCCGGAGCGGGCGCAGATCCTGCTCGAAGCGGCAAAGCGGGCCGGACTGGAGCAGGAGGCCCCGGCGGCAGCCGCCCTCGGCCCCATCGCCGCGGTGCATACGCCGGAGTACCTCGACTTCCTGGCCACGGCCTACGAGGCCTGGCAGGCCCTGCCCAACGCCGGCAAGGAGATCATCCCGAACATTCATCCGGCGCGGTCGCCCGCCGGCTATCCCCGCTCCATCGTCGGGCGCGCCGGCTATCACCAGGCCGATACCGCCTGCCCGATTGGCCCCAAGACCTACGAGGCCGCCTTGGCCTCCGCCGCCCGCGCGCTCCACGCCGCGGACCGTCTGCTGGACGGCGAAGACGGCGTCTACGCACTTTGCCGGCCTCCAGGCCATCACGCCTATGCGGACATGGCCGGCGGCTTTTGCTTTCTCAACAACAGCGCCATCGCGGCGCAAAGCCTGCTGTCGGACGGCGGCGGCGTGGCCATCCTGGATGTCGACGTGCATGCCGGCAACGGGACCCAAGGCATCTTCTACCGGCGCAGCGACGTGCTGACCGTCTCGATCCACGCCGACCCCACCGACTACTATCCGTATTTCTGGGGCCATGCGGCAGAGCGGGGCGTGGCCGATGGCGAAGGCTACAATCTCAACCTGCCGCTTGCGGTCGGCAGCGGCGACGAGGCCTTCCTCGCGGCCCTGGAAACTGCCTGCCGGCGCATCGCGCAGTTCGCGCCCGACTATCTCGTCATCGCCCTTGGCCTCGATGCCCATGAGGACGACCCTCTGCACGGCATGACCGTGACCACGCCGGGCTTCACCGCTATTGCCAAGCGCATTGCGCAAATGGAGATCCCGACTCTCCTGGTGCAGGAAGGCGGCTATCTCAGCCCCGTGTTGGGAGAGAACCTGGAAGCCTTCCTGACCGGCTTTCAAGAGGGACGCGCCTGATGACAGACGAGATCATTTGCCGGGCACCGCGGCCGGAAGACCGGGCACGCTGGGGCGAGCTCTTCACCGGCTACCTCGATTTCTACCGCGTCCCCCAAGAGGACCGGGACCTCGATGTGGTTTGGGACTGGCTGTTGGATCCGCAGCACATGGTGCGCGGGCTCTTGGCCGTGCAGCCGAGCGGGGAGATCGTCGGTCTCGCCCACTTCCATGAGATGCCCTATACCCTGCGCGCCAGCCGCATCTGTTATCTCAGCGATCTCTTCGTCGACCCGACCGTGCGCGGCCAGCGCATCGGGGAGAAGCTGATCGATGCTCTGCTAGCGGTCTGCCGGGAGGAGGGCTGGACCAGCTGCCGCTGGCTGACGGCGGACGACAACTACAGCGGCCGCAGCCTCTACGACCGCTTCAGCCCCAAGAGCCCCTTTATCGCCTACATGGTGTCGCCGGCCAGCACCTGACGCGATGTTCGATGCCGCCCTGCGCCGCCTGATCGACCCGCCGCTCAACCGGCTGGGTCATCGGCTGGCGCGCGTCGGTATCACAGCCAATCAGATCACCCTGGCCGGCTTCGCCATTGGCCTCTTGGCGTTGCCTGCCTTGGCGTATCAGGCCTACTGGCTGGCCCTGATCTTCATCCTGCTCAACCGCCTGTTCGACGGTCTGGACGGTGCCGTCGCCCGGGCGATGGGGCCCAGCGACCTGGGCGGCTATCTCGATATCGTCTGCGACTTCATCTTCTATGCCGCCGTTGCGTTCGGCTTCGCCCTGGCCGAGCCCGGCAACGCGGT
>JANQIA010000342.1 GCA_028282405.1 Rhodovibrionaceae bacterium | reverse complement strand
CTCCCGCTTAAGCTGCGCCCGCAGGAACTGCATGGGGTGCGCCTTCAGCGACAGCCGCAGGGTCTGATAGTCCTGCACCACGTGCTCGGAGAGCGGCATCTCCGGCAGGGCGACGGCCGGGCCCTCTCCGCTCTCCCTGGCGTCGGCATGGGCGAAGAGCGGCAAGGGCTTGTCGCGGGCGAGTGGCCGCACGGCCCAGAGCGCTTGGCGCCGGTCCAGCCCCAGGGAGCGGAAGGCATCGGCGGCCGCCAGCTTTTCCAGCGCCGGGACGGTGATGCCGCTGCGTTGGCGCAACTCCTCCACATCCCGGTAATCGCAGTGGCGGGCGGCGAGCAGGCGGCCGGCCTGTTCCTCGGCGAGGCCATCGATCTGGCGCAGGCCGAGCCGCAGGGCCCAGCCTCCCGTCTCGTCCGGCTCCAGGGTGTTGTCCCACTCGCTGCGGTTGACGTCGGCCGGATGCACCGTGACGCCATGCTCGCGCGCGTCGCGCACGATCTGCGCCGGGGCATAGAAGCCCATGGGCTGCGCATTGAGCAGGCCGCAGGCGAAGACCGCCGGATAGTGACACTTCAGCCAGGACGAGATGTAGACCAGGTGAGAGAAGCTCGCCGCATGGGACTCGGGAAAGCCGTATTCGCCGAAGCCCTCGATCTGCTTGAAGCAGCGCTCGGCCAGCTCGGGCTCGTAGCCGCGGTCGATCATGCGGTTCACCATCTTGCTTTTCAGCGTCTCGATGGTGCCGCGGCGGCGGAAGGTGGCCATGGCATAGCGTAGCTGGTTGGCCTCGTCCGGGGTGAACTTCGCTGCCTCGATGGCGATGCGCATGGCCTGCTCCTGGAACAGGGGCACGCCGAGCGTCTTCTTCAGCACCCGCTTCAACTCGTCGGGCGGGCCGTGCTCCCGCGACGGAGCGGGATAGGAGACCTTCTCGATGCCGTCACGGCGGCGCAGGTAGGGATGCACCATGTCGCCCTGGATGGGGCCGGGGCGGACGATCGCGACCTCGATCACCAGGTCGTAGAAGCAGCGCGGCTTGAGGCGCGGCAGCATGTTCATCTGCGCCCGGCTTTCGACCTGGAAGACGCCGATGGAATCGGCCCGGCAGAGCATGTCGTAGACCGCCGGGTCCTCGCGCGGCACGCTGGCCAGGGTGAGGGGGCGGTCGTAATGCGCCGCCAGCAGCGCGAAGCACTTGCGGATGCAGGTCAGCATGCCGAGCGCCAGCACGTCGACCTTCATGATGCCGAGCGCCTGGATGTCGTCTTTGTCCCACTCGATGAAGGTGCGGTCCGCCATGGCGGCATTGCCGATCGGCACCGTCTCGTTGAGCGGACCCTGGGTCAGCACGAAGCCGCCAACGTGCTGCGAAAGGTGGCGGGGAAAGCCGATCAGTTCCTCGGTCAGCGCGACGACGCGGGCGAGCTGCGGGTCCGAAAGGTCGAGCCCGGCTTCCGTGACCTGACCTTCGGAAACGCCGCTGCCCCAGGAGCCCCAGATGGTGCTGGCCAGGGCCGCGACCGTGTCTTCGGACAGGCCCATGGCCTTGCCGACCTCGCGCACGGCGCTGCGCGCACGGTAGCTGATCACCGTGGCCGTCAGGCCGGCGCGCTCGCGCCCATAGCGCCGGTAGATGTACTGCATCACCTCCTCGCGTTTTTCATGCTCGAAATCCACGTCGATGTCCGGCGGCTCGTTGCGCTCGGCTGAAAGGAAACGCTCGAACAGGAGGTCGATGGCGCTGGGGTCGACGTTGGTGATGTTGAGGCAGTAGCAGACGGCGGAGTTGGCGGCCGAGCCGCGACCCTGACAGAGAATCTCCTCGCTACGGGCGTAGCGCACGATGTCGTGCACGGTCAGGAAGTAGGGGGCATAGCCGAGCTGGCCGATCAGCTTGAGCTCGTACGTCAAGCTGCCTTCTACCTTGGAGGGGATGCCTTCGGGATATCTCTCCGCCGCGCCGGCCCAGGTCAGGTCCTCGAGATGCTGTTGTGGAGTCTTGCCCGGCGGCACCGGCTCGTCGGGGTATTCGTAGCTGAGCTCGTCGAGCGAGAAGCGGCAGCGCTCGACGATCTCCAGGCTGCGCCCGACCGCCTCTTCCCAGCCCCTGAACAGCCGCGTCATCTCCTCCGCGCTCTTCAGGTGGCGTTCGGCGTTGGCGAGGAGGCGGTAGCCGGCCTCCTGCACCGTGCACTTCTCCCGAATGCAGGTCAGCACGTCCTGCAGCGGCCGGCGGGCCGGGCTGTGGTAGAGCACGTCGTTGCTGGCGATCAGCGGCGTGCCGCACTCCTGCGCCAGCGCCGCCAGGCGGGCGAGGCGGGCGCGGTCGTCACCGCGGTAGAGATGCTGAGCGGCGAGGTAGAGCGGTGTGTCGAGGCACTGCCTGATTGCAGCGAGTTCGGCGGCAAAGGCGGCGGCCGTCTCGTCGTTCAGCCTGTCCGGCGGCAGGGCGATGAAGACCTGCCCCGCCGCATAGGCATAGACGTCGTCCAGGCCGATCTCGCAGCCGCCTTTCTCCGCCCGGCGCTGACCCAGGGTCAGCAGGCGGCAGAGCCGGCCGTAGGCGGCGCGGTCCTCGGGATAGCAGAGCAGGCTCGGCCCGTCGGTCAGGTCGAGCCGGGCGCCGACCAGCAGGCGTATGCCCTGGGCCTTGGCGGCGACATGGGCGCGGACCACGCCGGCCAGGCTGTTGCGGTCGGCGACGCCGATGGCGGCGAGGCCCAGGCCCTTGGCCATGGCGACCAGCTCCTGAGGGTGGGAGGCTCCGCGCAGGAAGCTGAAATTGGTGGTCACCTGCAGCTCGGCGTAATCCATCATGACCGGCCTCACGCCACTGCTGTCCGGTTAAACGTCGAGGAGCTAACCAGAAGGCGTACCGTGGCTTTCGGCGGGACAGGGACTCGCCGCTGCAGACCAAGGTCTTTCGGCGCTGTGCGCCACCCCCCCTCCCGGCGCTGCGCGCCGACCTCCCCCTCGCTGGGGGGAGGTGTAAATGACTGCGGAGACATCATAATTCCCTCCCCCCAGCGAGGGGGAGGGTTAGGGAGGGGGGGGGTCCGCGAAGCGGACAAGAAAGGGCGTTTCTGCACCGAACCGGACAGTAGTGGTCTCATGCGAAGAAGCCGTGCAGGTACCAGTTCGGCGCGCCGGGCATCTCGAGATCGCCGTAGAGGCCGGCGCGGAACAGCCAGTAGCGTCGGCCTTCGCCGTCCTCGACGCGGTAGTAGTCGCGCAGCCGGGCCATGTCGTCCGCGGCTTGCGCGGAAGAGTCCTGCGGCGGCAGATCGAGCCACCATTCCGGGGCGATGCGCTCCGGCCCCTCGGCGCGGGCCACGCGGTGAACCTTGTGGCGCCAGGTGAAGGACAGCGGCGGGCCTTCGGGAATCTCGGCGGTGACGGCGATGGGCTCGGGATGCGGCAAGAGGCGGAAGGGCCGCGGCGCGAGACCGCCGGACGGCTCGGACCGGGCGGTGGCGGATTTTCTGGCTGCCGGCCTGCCGCTTTCCAGCGCCATGATGGCCGCCAGGTGGCGGACGGCGCGTTCGGGCAGGTGGCTCTGGCGCAACTGGGTCTGCTTCACGGCGGTGCGGCCCAGGCGGTTGGAGAGGCGGTCGACAAGCTGGGCGACGTCGCCTTTCGGCTGCCGGCTGGCGGCTTCGTCGAAGGTGCCTTGCCGCGCGGCGAGCGATTCCACCACGTCAGCCGTCAGCACCAGGGTCTCGATGCCGAAGCCGGCGTCGATCTCCTCCAGGCGTTCGGCGAAGAGCCGCCGGCAATGGGCCGGCTCCTGGCTCGGCCGGGCGAGGGCAATGGACTGGCGCACTAGGCTGCCGTCGACCCGGTAGCAGGCGAGGCTCATCTGCCGGGCCCCCTGGCCGTCCTTTTCCAGCGCGGCGCAAAGCTCCTGCAGCAAGTCGTCGAGCAGGCGGCCGAGCACCTCCAAGGTCACCAGCGGCTCGGCCAGGGTGGCGCGGGCGCGATAGGCCGGAGCGGGCCGCAGCGGCGAGAGCGGTGCCTTGAGACGGCCCAGGGTTTCATCCAGCCGCTGCAGCAGCGCCGCCTCGTCCGCGCTTTCGCCGGCACCGTGGAAACGGCGGCCGAGGGCCGTGCGCGGCAGGTCGTAAAGCTGACCGATCCGGCGCAGGCCGAGCCGTTGCAGCAGGCGCGCGGTCTCTTCCGAAAGACGCAGGGCCTCGACCGGCAAGGAGGCCAGGGCGTCCCGCAAGCGCCCCGGCTTGGCCAGGCGGCAAGGTGCCGTCTCTTCGGTGGCGTAACGGGCGAGCGCCCAGGCGCCGCCCGGCGTTTCGGCCAGGCCGAGGCGTGCCTCGAAGCCGAGATCGGCGAGTCGCCGGTGCAGCCGCGCCATGAGGGCCTGTTCCCCGCCGAAGAGATGGCTGCTGCCGCTGCTGTCGAGCCACAGGCCGTCGGGCGGATCGCAGTTGGTCCAGGGGCTGAACTGGCCGCACCACTCGGCCAGCCGGAGGAGAGCGGCCGCATCCGCCTCCGGCTCCGCCGGGCGGGCCGCCAGGGAGGGTAGGATGGCGCGGGCATCGGCCAGGCGCATGCCGGGGAGCAGGCCATGCGCCCGCGCGGCTTTGTTGGTCGCCGTGATGCGCAGGCCGCCCTGCCCGGAGAGGGTCAGCGCCAGGGGCTGGACCGGGCGCTTCGCTCCCGGGGGCCGCTTCTGCGGTGGCCGCCCGCGCCTGTCAGGCGACGCGGTGCATCCGGCGTGCCGCAGCCGGTCGATCGACCACTGCGGCAGCCAGATGGAAAGAATCCGTCTCATGGCTCCATTCCAGCGTCCAGGCAGCGGGGCGCCCTTGGGGGCAGCGGACCAGCTCGGCCCGCCAACTGGGCCCGCCGGGCGCCCGCGGGTCGAGCGGCCCGGGGCGGCTCGGCGCCCCGGCGATGCGCCAGCGGGTGCGGGCGGCGCTGGCGCCCGTCTCGCCGCTCCGCAGCAGCAGGCAGGGGCAGCCGCTCTGCTGAGCGGCCAGCGCCAGGCGGCGCGTTGCCGTAAGAGACGTGCTCCCGAGCCCCTCCGTCCCAAGCTCCCCGACCACGGCGGCAAGGGCGGTGCTGCGCAGGCCCTCTTCCATGGCCCAGAGGATGTCCTTGCTGCGCGGCGCCTCGACCAGAAGCAGCCGGCCGGGGGCAAGTCCCCAGGGCGTCAGGCCCGGCGGATAGAGCCGGCCGAAGTCCTTCGCTTCCACGGCTGCCTGGCACCAGAGCAAGGGCAGGGCGGCACTCTCCTCGGGGGCCTCCTTGGCACCCTGCTGCAAATGCCGAAGCAGGGCCAAGGCGAAGGCGGCCGCCGCGGGCCTGTCCTTGGCGCTCGCCGGGACAATCTCCTGAAAGGCCGCCGGCGCCAAAGCCGGGGGCTGCAGGGCGGGCTCTATGCCGGCGACATCGAGGCGCGCAGGCAAGGCCGCAGGGCCGCTCTCGCCCGCTTTGCCGCCCTGCTCGATCTGCCGGATGCGGCGGCGCAAAGCGGCCAGCTCCGGCGCTGCGGCGGTCGTGCCGGAGCGGCGGGCAGCGAGCGGCGAGGCGCTATGATGAAGGCGTAGGGGCGGCATCGGCACGGCATAGTTGTTCTTCTTTTGTTCTAATAAATTTGACGCCAAAGATCAAGTCGAAGCCACGAGGGAAAGCCTCGGCCCCCGACGAGAAGCCGTTTCGACTAGCCTAAGAAAATCATGCGTTTACCATATCTGCCCCCACTCAAATTAAGCAAATCCTCACCCCGCAGGGGCAAAGTCCGCCTTTCAAAAAACAACGAGCATCCCGGTACTGAACCCGACATGGACCGCCCCCTGTCGATCCTCCTCGTCGATGAAGACCAAAACGACCTCCAGGCCAGCAAGCGCCTGCTGGAGGGGATTTTTGGCGACGACCTGCTGCTTGAGACCGCGGCCGGCTGGGATGCAGGCCAGGCCAAGCTGCTCGCCCACTCCTACGATATCGCCCTGATCGCCCACCACCTCGGACAGCAAAGTGGGGCCGAACTGATCTGGGAAGAGGCGCGGGCCGGCCACCAAACGCCCTGCATCCTGCTGACCGAAGAAGACCTTCCGGACATCGACCATGCGGCGGCCACGGCAGGCGCGGCGGCTTACCTGGTCAAGAGCAAGCTCGAGCCGGACATGCTCGAGCGGGCCATCCGCTATGCGATCTCCATCCATCGCCGCTACCTTTCGCTCGCCGCCCAGGCTGAAGAGCTCGAAGCGGCCCGGGACCGCCTGGAGGAGCAAAGCCGCTATCATCTGCGCCTGACGGAGCGGCTTTACGCTGCCCAAATGGAGCTGGAGGCGGCGCTCGACCGCGCCGAGCAAAGCGAGGAGCGCTATCGCCGCCTTGCCGAGCACGATGCCCTGACCGGCCTCGGCAACCGCAATCTCTTTCGCCAGAAGCTCTTCGTGGCGCTTCAGGAAGCCCGACGGCACGACGGCGCGCTGGCCGTGGTGATCATCGACCTGGACAGCTTCAAGAGCATCAACGACACCCTCGGCCACCCCACCGGCGACACCCTGCTGCTGCAGGCGTCCCAGAGGCTGTTCGGCCTGCTGCGGGCCGACGACGTGCTGGCCCGTCTGGGCGGCGACGAGTTTGCCGCCATCCTGACGGACTTCGACGATCTCGAGGAGGTGACCCGCTTCGCCAAACGCTCGTTGCAGACGCTCAGCCTGCCCTTCCAAATCGGCGGCCGCGATCTTTTCACCTCCGCCAGCATCGGCATTGCCGTGATGGAGAGCGACAGCGACGAGCCGGGCACTCTGCTGAAAAACGCCAATGCGGCCCTGTCGCGCGCCAAGGCCAGCGGCCGCGGCGGCTATCACGTCTACGACGAAGCCCTCGATGCCGAGTACCGCAACCGCTCTGCGCTGGCGGCGGATCTGCGCCGGGCGCTGGAGAACGAGGAGTTCATTCTCCACTACCAGCCCAAGGTCTCGGCCGACACCGGGGCGCTGATCGGCGTCGAGGCTCTGGTGCGCTGGGACCATCCGGAACGGGGGCGTCTCTCGCCGCTCGAGTTCATCGACATCGCCGAGGTCAGCGGCCTGATGAAGGCCTTGGGCGAGTGGGTTCTGCGCACCGCCTGCCAGCAGTGCGTGGCCTGGCACGAGAGCGGCCTCGGGCCCCTGCAGATCTCGGTCAACATCTCTCCGACCCAGATGCAACAGGGCGGTCTGCTGGAAAGCGTGCATGACATCCTGTTGGAAACCGGGCTGGAGCCGCAGTTCCTCGAGCTCGAGATCACCGAAAGCTTCATGTTCGAGAACCTGGAGCTGGCGATCCGGGAGCTCACCGCGCTGCGACGGCTGGGCGTGACCGTGACGGTCGACGACTTCGGCACCGGCTATTCCTCGCTGGCCTATCTCAAGAAGCTGCCGGTCGACCGGGTCAAGATCGATCGCTCCTTCATCAGCCAGGTGCCGGACGACGTCTGCGACACGGAGATCGTCAAGATGATCCTGGGGCTGGCCCGGCTGCTGTCCCTCCGGAGCACCGGCGAGGGCGTCGAAACGGCGGCGCAGGCGGCTTTCTTGCGCCGCCACGGCTGCCACGACCTGCAAGGCTTCTACTTCGCGCGGCCGATGCCGCCTGAGGCGCTGAAGAGCTGGCACGAGACCTATCGGCGCCGCCACCAG
>JANQIA010000245.1 GCA_028282405.1 Rhodovibrionaceae bacterium | reverse complement strand
ATGCCCTGAGCATCCTGGCGGAGCGCGATGACCTTGGCGACGACTTTCCGCCCGGCCATTCCCGTCTGATAGAAAGTGGCGCCGTTCACCAAAGGCGCCATCTTCTTGAAAGAGCCAATACGCTTATCCGACAGCAGTGTCATCGCCCTGTCTCGTTAGCCTCTGTTCTTATCGTGCTACGTCCGCAGTGTTTTTGGTTTCCGTCGGTTATCGTTTTACGCTGATACTGTGTCGAAGGTGTTAACACTTTTGAGACATCGGGCACAATTCCCTATTTTTTATGGGTTCCAAGGCCTTTCGCCGAGAAGCTGCCGGGTCACGGCAGGAAGACGGTCGATCAGGTCGCTGGCGATCAATCCCGGCCCGAAATCCGCAGCCGCGGCACCGTGAAGCCAAGCCGCCGCGCTGGCTGCCGCGAAGGCCGGCATGCCCTGCGCCATGAGGCCGCCGATCATCCCGGTCAGGACGTCGCCCGCGCCGGCCGTGGCCAGCCAAGGCGGCGCGTTTTCGTTGATCGTGGCGCGGCCGGACGGCTCGGCGACGACCGTGTCGCTGCCTTTCAGAAGCACCACCGCGCCGCTCAGCCGTGCGGCCGCACGCGCGCGGCTTAGCTTGTCGCCGGACAGGTTCGGAAAGAGCCGGCGAAACTCGCCTTCATGCGGCGTGAGCACGCTGTTCGCGCGCAGCACCTCGAACAGGCGTTCGGGCGCATCCGCAAAGACGCTCAGTCCGTCCGCGTCCAGCACGGTTGCGTCCTCGCGGTCGAGAGCGGCCAAGGTCAGCGCGCGTGTCTCGGGCGACAGCCCTCCGCCCTGCCCGACCATGACCGCGTGATAGCGGCGCTCCGAGACGATCGCCGCCAAGGCCTCCGGTCCTTCGCAGTCCTGCACGATGAAGCAAGGCGAGGTGAGCTGATAGAGCATCCGCTCCGCCGCCGGGACGGCCAGGCTGGTCAGGCCGGCGCCGACCCGCTGACAGGCCAGGCCGGCCAGGCGGCTGGCCCCGCTCATGGCGCCGGCAACGACCAGGGCATGCCCGAAGGAATACTTGTGCTCCGCCTCCGTCCGCCGCGGATAGACCTCGGCCCAGAGCGCCGGCGCGTTGCGCCAGGCGGTCAGTGCGATGTCCTCGAGAACGGCGGCGGGAATGCCGATGTCTGCCACCGTCACATCGCCGCACAGCCGGCGTCCCGGCTGCAGCAGGTGGCCCGGCTTGCGGCGAAAGAAGGTGACGGTGCGGGTCGCTACGAGGACGCTGTCGCCGACCACCTCTCCGCTGTCGCCGGAGAGGCCGCTCGGCACGTCCACGGCAACAGCCGGCAGCGCACGCGCGTTAACCGCCTCGACCAGCTCCCGCGCGGCGCCTTCCAGGCCGCGGGCTAAGCCGGCGCCGAAGAGTGCGTCGATGACGACCGCGGCACCGTCGAGAAGAGCCGTTTCGAGCGGCAGCACGGGCCCGTCCCATAGGTCGGCATGATGCGCGGCATCGCCCCGCAGCGCCGCGCGCTCACCCAAGAGAGCGAGTCTGACCTCGCGGCCCGCCGCCTTGAGATGACGGGCGGCGACAAAGCCGTCGCCGCCGTTGTTGCCCGGCCCGCAGAGCACCACGACCGGCCCCTCGGGACCAACGTCCCGCGCCGCCTCGGCGACGGCCTTCCCGGCCCGTTCCATCAGGTCGATGCCCGGAACGCCTGCCGCCATGGCGGCCGCATCGGCCCGGTACATCTGTTCAACCGTGAGCAGGGATTCGCCGGATGCCACGTCGAAGGGCATGGACGTTCTAGTAGGGTCGCCGGGCCAGGACGCTCGCCGCAGCCGATTGAAGCAGGCCCGTGTCGCTGGCAGCGGCAATCAGGCGGTGACCGGCCGCGGAGAGGTCGGCGATCGAGCGCTCCGGCGTGGTGATGGTGCCAAGCAGCTTGCCGTTGTCTTGCGCCACCTGCTCGACATGCGCGATGGCGCGCCTGACCTCGGGATGATCGGGCTGGCCGATGAAGCCCATGTCGCCGGAGAGGTCCATCGGCCCAATGAACAGCATATCGACGCGCTCGACGGCGGCGATCGCCTCGACCTGCTCCACCGCCTGGGCGGCCTCGATCTGGCAGATGATCAGCAGCTCGCGATTGGCCCGCGCGGCGTAGTCGGCGGCATCGACGCCGTAGGCCGAGGCCCTGACGATCGGCACGGCATTGCCGCGGATACCGGCTGACGGATAGAGACAGGCCGCAACCGCGGCACGGGCTTCCTCGGCGCTGTTCACGGCCGGGATGACCAGCCCCTCGACGCCCGTGTCGAGGGCGCGCTTGATGGGGACGGGGTGGTTCTCCGACACGCGAAGCAAGGGCGCGCAGGCGCTGCCCTTTAGGCTCATCATGATCTGGATGGCTTCCAGCGGGCCGCCGGGACCATGCTCATGATCGATCACGCAAAAGTCGAAGCCGGTTCCGGCGAGGACTTCCGTCGCCAGAGGCGCGCAAAGCTCCGACCAAAAACCGACGGCCGTCGCCCCGTCGTAAAGGCACCGCCGCAAGTGACCGAAGTTCGAGAGCACCGGCGCCTCCCCTTTTTCTTTTCTATGTTAGTTGAGCGCGACGGGGGCGCAGAAGATGGCCGGGTCGGCTTCCTTCATGCTGAGGCAGGCCGAGACAGCCGCCGCCCGGTCGGGCCAGGTGGTGGCATAGACCCTGAGTGTGTCGCCGCCCTCGCCCGCCGGCTCGATGCGATAGGCCTTGTCGGCCAGCGCCGGGAAGCCGCGGCCGTGGAGAGTCCCCCACAGCGATTGCGCCGCGTTCCGGTCACGGGTAGAGCCGATCCACAGCCCATAGCTGCCGGCTGGTGCGGCCTGCGCCGCCGGGGCCTCGCTTGCCGTGGTGCGAGTAGCTTGCTGCCGAGGTGCCTGCGGCTCCTCTGTGGGTGGCGTTGCGGTGGGCAGCGCTGCAGCGGACGCCGCGGCGGGCTTTGCCTCCGCCGTCTGGGGAGCCGCAGTGGGAGCCGTCGTGGGAGCCGTCGTGGGTGCAGCCGTCGGAGCCGTCTTCGGCGCGGGCGGCTCTGCCGTGGTGCGCGATTCGGCAACCATGGTCTTTTCCGCTTCGTCGTCCAGGACTATGCCCGCCTGGCGCAGCTCCTCCGCCTCACGCTCAGAGCTGCCGTGCCCCTGTGCGGCCGCCTGCTCGTACCAG
>JANQIA010000244.1 GCA_028282405.1 Rhodovibrionaceae bacterium | reverse complement strand
AAGACCGCATCGACCCCCTCGACGGCGCAGATCGCGTCCAGCCGGCCCGCCGCCTCGATGGTCTCCACCTGCACGAGCAGGCCGATCTGCTCGTTGATGCTCTGCCAGTAGTCGCGGTTGTAGCCATAGCAGCTCGCCCGCATGGCCGCCGCTACGCCCCGCACGCCCTGGGGCGGATAGCGCACGGCGCTGACCGCCGCCTTCGCCTCTTCGGCGGTCTGCACGAAGGGGATGACGAAGTTGTAGAAGCCCATATCGAGCAGACGCTTCAGGGTCACCATGTCGTTCCAGGGGGGCCGTACCATGGGCACCGTCGGGCTGCCCTTGATGGCCTGGAGCTGCCCCAAAAGATCGCCGTAGTCGCTCGGCGCATGCTCCGTATCGAACAGCATCCAGTCGAAGCCGGCGTAGGACAGTATCTCGACGGACATGTTGCTACAGAGCGAGTTCCACAGGCCGAGCTGCAGCCGGTTCTCTTTCAGCGCGGTCTTTAGAGGGTTACGGAGGGCAAGATCTTGCTGGTTCTGCGCCATGTTGGGTCAGCCTCGTTTGGATGTGTTGTTGAACGAATGAAAGAAGGAACGATCAGGCGATGAGCTTGGCCTCCGACAGGCCGAGGCCCTCTGCGGTGTCCAGGATCTGTCGCCAGATGCCGTCCGGCACTTCGATGCCGTTTTCGCTGCGCTTCGCCCGCTCCAGATTCTCCGGCTCGCCGGGGATGAGGACGGGTGCGGAAGGGTCGCGCGCAGCACTCGCCTTGACCCAATCGATGTAGCCGGCGGCGATGCCGTTCGCCTCCGCGCCGGCATGGCAGGCGGCGGGGTCGATGAAGAAAGAGAGCATGTTGTTGCGGTTGACGCTGTCGGTCGGGCTGGTGGTGCCGCCGCCGGTCAGCGCGCCGGCCATGAGATCGACCACCAAGCTCAAGCCATATCCCTTATGCGCGCCCATGGTCAGCATGGCGCCGCCGTCGTAGTAGTCGCCGGGGTTCTGGGAGGGATTGCCCTGCTTGTCGAGGATCCAGCCTTCCGGGATGCTGCGCCCGGCCATGTTGGCGACCCGCAGCTTGCCCTCGGCGACGGAGGAGGTGGTCATGTCGACGATCACCGGGTCACGGCCCTCGACCGGAATGCCGACGCAGATCGGGTTGGTCGACATGCGCCGCTCGACCCCGCCGAAAGGCGAGACGGCGGGCTTGGCCGGCGAGTTGACGAAGTGGAAGGAGACCATGCCCGCCTCCGCCGCCAGCTCGGCCCAGTCACCGAGCCGCCCGACATGGGCGACGTTCCTCAAGCCGATGGTGGCGCTGCCGTAGGTCTTGGCTTTTTCGATGCCCTTCAAGGTCGCCGCCTCGGCCATCACCTGGCCGAAACCGAGATTGGCATCGAAGACCGAGACCGCACCGAAGTCAGCCACCGGGGTCAGCTCGCCGCCGGACCGAATGGAGCCGTCACGCAGTTGCTCGGCGTACTGGCAAAGGCGGATGACGCCGTGGGAGTCGTGGCCCACCAGGTTGCCGTTGACCAGTCGCGTGGCGACCTGTTGCGCGTCGCTCTCACTCGCGCCGGCCGCGGCAAGAATGCGCGCGGCGGCTCCTTCCAATTGCTGTGCCGTCAGTCTCACCGCACCATCCCCATCGTTCCTGAAGCTCTGTTTTCCATTGCGATCTTTCGCATCACCCCTGCTTGCTGTCGGCCGGCACCGCGGCGGTCATGCGCGAGGTCAGATAGACCACCGCGATGAAGGCCAGGGCCGGCAGGGAGGCGCGCCAGTCCGGATAGATCAGGCCGACCGTCGCGATCAGCAGCAGCGCCTTGTGCCAGGTCCTGAGCGGCGCGAAGAGATAGCCGTGCAGCGCCGCCGCCAGCACGACAACGCCGAGGACCGCCTGGGCCAGCGCCAGTGTCACGTGGAGCGCGTCACCCTGCAGCAGGATCGCCGGCTCGTAGACGAAGAGGAAGGGAATGATGAAGCCGGGCAGGCCGAGCTTCACTGCCTTAATGCTGGACTCCCAGACCTTGGCGCCGGCCAGCGCGTTGGCGGCATAGACGGCCATGGCGACCGGCGGGGTGATCGCGGAGAGGATGGCGAAGTAGAAGACGAAGAGATGCGCCGCCTCCGGCTGCACGCCGAGCTTGACCAGCGCCGGCACCAAGAGCGCCACCTGCACGATGTAGGCCGGGGTGGTCGGCATGCCCATGCCGAGGATGACGCCGGCCAGCATGCTGAGCAGCAGGGCGACGACCAGTGTGTCGCCCGCCGCCGAGATCACGAAGTTGGAGAAGCCGAGGCCGATGCCGGAGATGTTGATGGCCCCGACGACGATGCCGGCGCAGGCGGTCGCCGCGACGATGGCGAGGGCGTTGCGCGCACCTTGCTCCAACGCGGCCAGAGTGTTGCTCAAAGTGACATGATGGCGGGTGGTCTTGCGCAGGAAGGCCGAGGGCAGGATTGCGGCAATCCCGCAGAGGGCCGCGAAGGCCGCGGAATAGCCCAGCAGCAAAACGCCGATGATGATGACGAGCGGCAGGAACATATGGCCGCGGTCCTTCAGCACCTTGCCGATCGGGATCTGCTGGTCCTTGGGCACGGTGCCGATGTCGAGGCGCTTGGCCTCGAAGTGGATCGCGGCGAAGACGGCGATGTAGTAGAGCACCGCCGGCGCCAGGGCCAAGGCGGCGACGGTCAGGTAGCTGACACCGAGATACTCGGCCATGACGAAGGCGGCCGCCCCCATGACCGGCGGCATGATCTGCCCGCCGGTGGAGCTCACCGCCTCCACCGAGGCGGCGAAGGAGGGCTTGAAGCCGATGCGCTTCATCAGCGGGATGGAAAAGGCGCCGGTGGTCATCACGTTGGCCACAGCCGAGCCGGAGACCGAGCCGAAGAGGCCGCTGGTGATGCAGGAGACCTTGGCGGGGCCGCCGACCTGCCGACCGGTCAGGGCGATGGCGAAGTCCATGAAGAGCTGGCCGACGCCCATGCGCTCGACCAAGGCGCCGAAGACGATGAAGAGCACCATGTAGGTGGCGGAGACGGCGACCGGAATGCCGAAGATGCCGTCGGTGGTCAGGAAGAGCTGCTCGACCAGTACCTCGTAGGAGGTTTGCGTCGCGACCAGGGCGAAAACCATGAAACCCAAGGCGGCGACCGGCAGCGCGGGCCCGAGCATGCGCCGCGTGCCCTCCAGCACCAGGACCACCAGCGCCGTGCCGACGATCAGGTCCCAGTGGGACAGCGGATCGACATACATGAAGCGCAGCTCGACGTACTCGAGATTGAGCGCCGGATAGAGGGCGGCAAAGGCGACGGCGAGGCCGAGCACCACGTTGATCAGGCTGGGACGGGCCACCTTGTCGCCGTTCCAGGTGACCGTCAGGAACACCAGGCCGAGCCCGATCGCCACATGATATCCGCGCAGCAGATAGGGGCCGGGATAGCCCGCCAGCGCGAAGTACAGATGGCTGATCGCCAGGGTCAGCAGGAGCCCCCTGATCAGGAGCCCGACGATGTCGCGGTGGTCTCGCAGCATCTTGGCCGTCGCCTCATCCCCGGGGACCGCTGCGGCCCCCTCGGTCCTTCACGCCATTGGGCGCAAGACGACCGGCTCCACCCCAAGCCAGGCAAACTCCCGCCGCAAGGCGGAGAATGGGAGGGGCGGAGCCGGTACCTCGGGACAGATCAGTTGACGCCGCGTGCCTGGTAGAAGGCGGCGGCGGCCGGATGCAACGGCACGCCAATCTCAGCCGACATGTCGTCCAGGGTCAGGGTCGCCATGCTCTTGTTGACGGAGGAGAGCGAGTCGAGATTGTCGACCACGGCCGTCAGCATCTGGGTGACGATCTCGCCGTCGTAGTCGCAGGCGGCGATCAGGTGCGTGCCATAGGTGATGGCCTCGGCATCCTTGCTCAGGCCGGGGTAGCTGTCCGCCTTGATGGTGCGCTTGATGAAGGCCGCGTTCCTGTCCTTGAAGTACTCGAAGATCTCTTCGGTCACGGGAACGATCTCGATATCGCGGCTGGAGGCAACGTCCATCACCGCGCCCGCCGGCAGCGCCGTGCCAAGGGTGAAGATGTCGGCGTGGCCGTCCTTCATCTGATTGACCGAGTCCGAATAGGAGACGTGCGAGACATCTTCCAAGTCGTCGTAGCTCAGGCCGACCGCATCGAGCAGACCGCGGGTGAGGAACTCGCCGGTGTTGCCGTTCTGCTGCGTGGTCAGACGCTTGCCCTTGAAGTCGGCGATGGAGTTCACGTTGGCGTCGTCGCGGGCGACGATCTGGAACCACTGGGGATAGAGCGTGCCGAGGTTGCAGACGTTCTGGGCAGGCTCGCGGAAGGGCGGCCGGCCGGCCAGGGCATCGACCGTCGAAATGGTGTTGGCGAAGGCGATGGGGAACTTGCCGGCGGAGACGCCGACCACATTGGCGACGCCAGCGCCCGGCTTCACCGTGACCGAAACGTTGGGGTCGTTCTGCTCCATGATGCCCTTGATGGCACCGCCGAGCGGATACCAGGAGCCGCCTTGCGAGCCGGTCGAGAGCACGAACTCTTCCGCCTGCGCCGCCACGGCCCCGGCGGCCGCCAAGGCAACGGCAAGCGTTGTACCTTTCACCAACTTGGTCAGCTTCGACATCTCGGTTTCCTCCTTGCTCGTGGTGCGTTTGTTCGCGCCACGCTTCTTTCTGTCTCGCAGTGCCATTCTTAGGGCGAAGGCCCCTTTTCGCGGACCCTGCGTCTTGTGGCGCACGACCCTAGAGTTAGGGGCAAATTTGTCAATCAAATAGAATCTTGAAAAGCTCACTCTCAAGCACCGATGATCACAGAACGACTTGACGGCTTGCAGCTAATTTATTGCTTTATATTGTTTTTCTTTGCCTTACTTCCTGGTCAGCTCAGATCGCCTTGACAATTTGTCAGACAAATTATCTTATATCACGCTGAGACTACGCGATTGAGCGGCAGGTTCTGAAAGAGACGTCTGTGACCAAGAGAGCGACCCTGACCGAGCAGGTTTACGACGGAATTCTGGGGCTGGTGATCGACGGCAGCTTTCCCATCGGCACGCGCCTGCCGCCCGAGGTCGAGCTCTGCCGCAACTACGGCGCCTCACGGCCGGTGGTGCGGGAGGTGCTGGCCCGGCTGCGGGCCGAGGGCCTGATCGAGTCGCGCAGAGGCTCGGGCAGCTACGTGCTGCGGCAAACGGCGGCCTCGCCGCAGCTCCCCGAAGGCGTCGCCAGCATGGCCGAGATCGAGGAGTGCTACGACTTCCGCATCGCCCATGAAGGCGAATGCGCCTACTTCGCCGCGACCAGGCGCACGGCCGACGACATCGAGGCCATGAACGCGGCCTTCGATGCCTTCTGCACCGGCCTGATGGACCCGGAGCGCGGCGGCATCCTCGACGACTTCCGCTTCCACCTGGCCATCGCCCAGGCGACCCACAACACCTTCTTCGTCAACGCGTTCCAGTCCGTCGCCAGCCGCGTGCATATGGCGATCGAGATCTCCCGCCGCATGAACGCCACGCCGGTCGCCGTGCGGCGGGAACGGCTGATCGCCGAGCACGAGGCGGTGCTGCGGGCCATCGTCGACGGCGAGCCGGCGAAGGCCCGCCGTGCCATGCGCGACCATGTCACCCGCTCCAAGACCCGCCTGTTCAAAGGCGAGAGCGCCTAGACCGCTGCCAGCCGGCGCGCTTGGCGCGACCTAGGGCCTCGTTGGGCCTGAAGAGGTCGGCGGGCGCGTGGCCGTCCGAGGCTCCGGGTCCCGCTGCGTGGCGGGTGAGCGCTTCAGTGTGTCCGTCAACCAGCTCAAGACGGCCTGCACCTCCGGCAGGGCAAGCGAGCGGCGCGGCGTTATGGAGCGCAGTCGCCGGATCAGATCCGGGGGCCCTTCGGTGACCCGCACGAGGTTGCCGCTTTGCCCGGCTAGAAAGTCGGGAAGAAGGCCCTTGTAGTGTCCCGTTTCGATTGCCTTTCGCAGGGAGCTCGCATCGCTCGCGAACAGGCTGACGTCCTCCGGCGGTACGCCCTGCCCTTCCAGCCATCCGGCGGTTTGCAACGCGACATTGGCGCCATGGGTCGTTGCCCATTTGAGATGCGCATCGTCTGCGCCGCGCACTTTGTAGAGCGAGAAAGGAATGTCGGCGACCCGTGTCTCGACTTCGCTTCGCTTCGCCATGACATCGAAGCGCAAGGAGAGGGCCGCAGCAGCCGAATCCGCAACCGCATCGACGACATCGATGAAGAAGAACACCTGAACTTTCGGGAACTGCTCATGGAACTTCGGCAGTTCCGGGATGAGCAGATGCTCGATGATCCAGGCGGCGGTGTGAACGCGCACATGGCCCTCCGGCTCGGCGGTCTCGGCCTCACTGGCCAGCACGATCTGCCTGATCTGATTTTCGATATCCTCCGCCGTCGGCAGAATGCGGCGGCCAAGATCGGTTACCTCGACCCCGTCCCGGGTGCGCTTGAACAGCGGTTGCCCGAGATCGCGTTCCAGCGCCTTGATGCGCCGCCCCACGGTCGTATGGGTCACCTTCAAGAGATGCGCGGCCCCGAGGAACGAGCCGGCGCGGGCCGTGGCCAAAACGTATTTCAGATCGTCCCATTCCATGGGCGTTCGTCACCATGAAAACCAACTGATGTGCATTTGCGCACAGTACAGTTGCAGCATTGCTCATTGATTTCAATCTCAAATTAAAGCTCTGATTGCTCACTAGAAAGCGCGCCATCTTGGGGCGGCCGCGCTTCGATCGAAGTCGAACGAACCTTTCGGTTCGGTTTCGACAAATACAAACGGGATACTTTGGGGAAGGGACAGATGAAACTTTTGGGGAAGGGACAGACGAGAGTCTGTTATTTGTTGGCGGCGGCTGTGGTCGCCTTCACACCACTTGCCGCGAACGCCGTTCCATTGAACTTCACGTTCACCGGAGCGATCGACAGATTCAGCTTGTGGGGTAGCGCGAGCGGGGCAGGGGATCTCAATGTCGGCGACAGCGTCAGCGGCAGCTTCACCTACGATGGCTCGATCGTTCCCGATGGATTTGTCTTCGCCGATGATGGAATCAGCAATTTCAGCATCACGGTCGATGGGTTTTCGTACACCGCCACAGGGACGTCTCGGGCGTTACTGTACGACGATTGGATGCTAGGTTCATCTTCACCGGTGGTTGACCTTTTCATTGCCCAATCGGGCCCACTCAACGGTCCCAATCAGGGCGGGCTGCCGCCATTTATTGCGCAGTTTTCGTTACGGACAACGTCGAACCTCAGTATTTTTCAAGCTGGCGTCAGCCCAAGCCTAGGCGACTTCCAACAGCTCATTATCGACAACGAGTCCGACTTCAATACCAACTTCCTTACCTTTGCCGATTTTCGCGTCAATCCAGACGATCGCATAGTGGCGCGGTTCAATCTGACAGGGGTGACCGTCAGCACGACGGACCCGGCTGTGCCGCTGTCGGCGCCCGCCACCCTGCCGCTGATGGCTGCGGGCCTCGGTCTATTGGGCTTCATCGCCCGCCGCCGCAAAGGCTGACACTCCATTATCCGGCCCGCGTCTTCCCGAGGCCGCGAACAGGCATGACAAGAAGGAATTCAAGATGTTCAACAAGCTGAGCGTCGTCGCCGCTGTTTCCGTCCTGAGCCTCGCAAGCCAGGCGGAGGCGGTGGTGATCGACTTCGAAACCGTTCCGGGCGCCGTGCCGTCGGAAGGTCTCGCCATCTCCAATCAGTTCGCCGCTACGGCCGGCGTCACTTTTTCTCTCGCCAACGGCAATACGCCGGTCCTCGCGGAAGTCGGTGGTCCTCGCACGGCGTTTGACGGCGTCGGCCCCGACGGTCCGGCGGCAGGGGAGAACATCGGGCAGTTCTTCCTGACCGATGACGGCCTGACCTCGGGCGTTACGGTTTCGCCGTTGATTGTCAGCTACAGCACGGCCACTCAGAACGTCAGCGGCGAGATCCTCGATATCGATCGCGGCGAGAGCTTCGTGATTTCCGCATTCGATTCCCTGGTCGGCGGTGCGTTGCTGGATACGATCACCATCAATGCAGGCGATGCGGATACGGGGAACGGGGTCGCGACAAACTGGGCGTTCAACCGGGCCAGCGCGGACATTCTGCGCATCGAGTTCGCCGGGGCGCGGTCCGGGCCCGGCTTCTTCGGTCTTGGCTTCGACAACTTCAGCTCCGGTGTCACGGTCACGCCGGCGCCGCTGTCCGCCCCCGCCACCTTGCCGCTTGTGGCGGCCGGTCTCTGCATGATCGGCTTCCTTGCCCACCGCCGCAAAGGCTGACAGGCGATCATCCGGACTCCCCGACGGTCCCCGAGCACGGCTGCACCCTCGGTGCGGTGCTTCGGGCGGCCGTCGGCGGCGCCTCGGATCAAGCGACGGGAAGCCCGGCCTTTCGCCAGCCTTCCAAGAGCTTCTCGATCAGCGCCTCGTCGTCCATCCAGATCCGCGGCTCGCGTCTCGCCTCGGCGGCGAAGTCGGGAAACACTTCCAGCAGCTCCCCGACCTCGTCGGCGGCTTCGCGGTCCCGCCCGGCCCAGGCGAAGAAGCACGCCATGAGGGCGTGGTACCAATAGAAGCCCGGCATGGGGCTCTGCTTCATTTCCAAGAGCGCCGCTTCGGGGTCGTCGTTCAGCAGCTTACGCAGCGCCGGCGGCACATGGTACCAGCCGGGGTGCACCGGGCTCAGCTCCAGCGCGCGCTCGATCAGCTCAAGCCCCCGCTCCCAATGCCCTGACGCGGCGTAGCAAAACCCGATGTCGGCCAAGGCATCGGCATGGCCCGGGTTGAGCTCCAGGGCCTTCTGCGCGGCAAGCTCGAAGTCGGCACGCTCGTGCCGGTGAAAGTAGGTGGTGGCCAGGAACTGATAGGCCATGGCGTTGTCCGGGTCGCAGGCGACGCTTCTCAGCGCCGCTTCCAGAGCCCGGTCCAAGGCCGGAAAGTCGGAGCGCTCGTTGAGATGCAATCGGTATTCGTCGAGATACACCGCCGCCAAGGCGGCCCAGCCGTCCGAGGACTCCGGGTCCGAGGCCAGGGCCGCTTCCAGCCCGTCGCGCACCTCGAGATGCAGGTCCGGAAGATGCTTCGCATAGTTCTCGTAGAAGCGGATGACCCAGAGATAGGTTTCCCAGCGGCTTGAGCGTCCCGTCCTCGGCGCGCGCGCCGCATAGCGGCCGATGGGCCCATAGCGGTCGGCGATGTGCCCGGCGATCAGACGCGCAATCTCATCCTGAATCTCGAAGACGCCTCTTTGCGTGGAGGGGCGCTCGAAGCGCTTGGAGAAGATCTGTCCCTCGGTCGCCGCATCGATCAACTGCACCGTGACGCGCACCCTGTCGTCCGATTTCCGCAGACTGCTTTCGAGCACCAGATCGACGCCAAGCTCCAGGTGAAGCTGGCGAACGTCCGCCCCCTCGCGCGCCAGCCTGGCGGTGGTGGAGCGCGCGAAGACGAAGAGATCCTTGAAGCGGGCGAGATTGGCCGTGGTCTCTTCGGTCAGGCCGTCGGCAAAGAAGCGATCGTCCGGATTGCCGCTGTAGTCGTGAAAGGGCAGCACGGCGATGGAGGGCCCGCGATGCGTCGTTCCCGTCGGGGCGGCGTCGCGGACGCGGCGCGCCGACCGGGTCTTGAACGTTGGTATGTAGCTGCCCTTCGGGAGCGAGATCTCGATCGGATCCTCGGCCCCCTCCTCGTAGTAGTACTCGGCAAGCCGCCGCCGCAAACGGCCGGCTTCGACCCGGACGAGCGAGTCGCTCGAGGGATCGAAGCTCTCCGGTCGTTTGAAGACGTCGATGGCGATCGCGTAGCCGCTGATCCGCTGCGCGCGGCCGGCCAGGGTCTCCTCGACGATATAGCGCAGGAAAGCGGACAGGCGCTGGGAGCGGGACAAGGGCGGCCGGCCGGTAATCCGATCCAGTGCCTGGCGCACCTCGTCCTCGCTCAGCCCGCTCTTGCCGAGTTCGCACTGTGCCGACGTCGGCTCGATATCCATCACGCCTCGCGACTTTCGCGGGCGGCCGCCACCGCGTGGCCGCCGCCATGACCTCACACGTTACGTCACGCCGAGTCACTTATACAGCGCCTTTGATCGGCGCATCTCCTGGCCAACGCCCAGGCAGACGACGGCTTCAGGGCCGCGCCGCAAGGGCCCGTCGCACCACAGCAAGCGGGAGACCCGATATGACCTCGAACGGAACCCTGAAGTATGGGCTGCGCCCCACCGTGCGCCTTGCCGACAACATCGCGCCCTTCGCCGCGCTCTTCACCTTGAAGCAGGACGACCCCGACGGCCACGCCAAGGCCATCGCGGACCTGGTCGGCACGGCCGAGTTCGCCGACGCCGTCTCGGAGATGGCGCTGATCCACGTCTTCAGCCTATCGCGGGTCGGGCGCGATCATATCTTCTTCCAGACCAACTTCGACGCTGACGTCGTCGCCTACTTCGAGGCCTTCAAGGACCTGGACACGGCCCTGCGGGAGATCCTGTCGCACTTCGAAGGCGAGCCGGGCCCCGATGCGGAGTTCACCAAGCTGCTCGAGTTCATCGCCGCGCAGCAGGTCGATGTCATCGCCTACTTCTGCGCCTATCCGGAGCTGACCGTCACGCAGATCCGCCGCGACGCCGATTGGCGCCAAAAGATGATCGAGCTGCAGAAGTCGCTCGCGCGCCCGGCCGACAAGACCGCGTGGGGCCAGACCGCCTCCGCGCTCTAAGGCCTGCTCACGATGCTGGACCAAATCGCAAAGCGGCTGACCGCGGCCGACTTGAAGGCCAACCTCGATGATATCCAGGGCGGTCTCCTGACGGAGTACGACACCCTCGCTTGCCGCTATGTCTTCTACCGCATCGACGACCCGGCCAAGGGGCGCGCCTGGCTGCGCGAACTGGTCGACGATGTAACCAGCTGCAAGGGCTACGCCGAGGGGGCCGCCCCGAACGGCACGCTGAACATCGCCATCAGCGTCTGGGGGCTCAAAGCCCTCGGCCTGTCGGACTGCGTCGTTGGGTCCTTCCCGCATGCCTTCTGCCAGGGCATGCGCGCACGGGCCGCCGCACTGGGCGATGTCGGTCCGAGCGCGCCGGAGAATTGGGAAGGCAAGCTCGGCAGCGAGGAGATCCACGTTCTCGTCGCCCTGTCGCACGCATCACCCAAGGCCTGCGGCGAGCAGCATACCTGGCTCAGCTCGGTCACGGAGCAGATCGGCGGCGTGGCGGAAGTGCACATGATCCCCGCCGAGGTCATCTTCGATCAGCGCGCCGGCTGCCCCTCGGCACACTTCGGCTATGCCGACCCGATCTCGCAACCGGCCATCGAAGGCTTCGAGGAGCAGGCCCGGCCCGGCGACGGCGCCATCGGCCCGGACGGTCGCTGGCGGCCGATCAAGCCCGGCGAGTTCCTGCTGGGCTACGAGAACGAGCTCGGCGAGCGCACCGAGACGCCCGGCCCGCCGGGGCTGTGCGACAACGGCACCTTCATCGTGTTCCGCAAGGCCCACCAGGATGTCGCCGGCTTCCATGACTACCTGAAGCAGGGGGCGATGGCGCTTTGGGGCCAGGACGACCACGATCATCAGGAGCTGATGGCGGCGAAGATCGTCGGGCGCTGGCGCTCCGGCTGCCCGCTCGCCCTCTCGCCGGAGCGGGACGACCCCGCCATCGCCGCGGACCCGGAGCGGGTCAACGACTTCGACTATGCCGACGATCCCGAGGGTACGAAGTGCCCGCTCGGCGCGCATCTCCGCAGGGCCAATCCGCGCGCCACGAAGCTGACGACGACAACCGACATCAACCGCAAGCGGATGCTGCGGCGCGGCTTGGAGTACGGCCCGCCCCTGCCGGTGGGCGCGCCGGACGACGGCGTCGACCGCGGCCAGGCGGGCCTGTTCGTCGTCGCGGACATCGAGCTTCAGTTCGAGTTCATCCAGGCGCAGTGGATCTGCAAAGGCGACTTCATCGGCTTGCCGACCGACGAGAAGGACCCGCTGATCGGCCCCAACCGCGGGGAGGGGCAATTCACCGTTCCCGGCGCCGACATGCCTTTCCTGTTCGACCTGCGGCAGTTCGTGACCACCAAGGGCGGCGAGTACTTCTTCGTCCCCGGACTCCGCGCCCTCAGGGGCATCGCCGACGGCAGCTTTTGAGCCGGCACCTTTTAAGAAGGAGATCAAGCATGGACCTCATGACGCCCCATCCGCTGGAAATCGTGCCCGACGGCGAGGCCGAGATGATCGAGCGCGTCACCGCGCTCCAAACGGAAATCCAGAAGACCCGAGACCCCAGGAAACGCGGCCAACATCCCAAGCAGCAGGCCCTGCTGCGCGGCGTCTTCGAGATCGCGGACTCGGTCCCCAAGACCTTGCGCGCCGGCGTGTTTGCCGAACCCGGTGCGTTCGATGCCCTGGTGCGGGTCTCGACCGGTCCGATGCCGAAGGACTCGGATCCCAATCCGCATGCCATGGCGATCAAGCTGGTCGACGTGCCGGGATCGCAGAGCGGCACCCAGGACTTCATCATGCTGGACCAGCCGACCTTCTTCATCCGCGACATCGCCGAGTACGTGAAGTTCTTCGATGCGACCATGGCGGATCCGGCGGCCGAGTCCTACTTCAAGACCCGCCCCCGCGAGTTCGGGCTGAACCTGACCTTCAACGTGGTGATCGCAAGCCACCTGGAGCGCCAGTACTGGTCCGAGGTGCCGATCGCCATGGGCGGCGGCGCGGCACGTCTGACGCTCATCCCGGACGTCGCGAACGTCTCCGGCCGCGACCCGGCGACCTCGCCCGACGGTCTCCGCGACGCGCTCGAAGAGCACTTCGTGCGGAACCGCAGGCCGGCGAGGTTCTTCTTCGCGGCACAGGCCTACGTCGACGAAGCCACCACGCCGATCGAGGATGCGACCGCCGTCTGGCCGACCCCCTTCGAGATCATCGCCACGCTGACCTTGCCGGCCCAGGACTTCACGGCGCCGGAGCAGTTCGCAGTCTGCGAGAACCTCTCTTACACGCCGTGGCACTGCCTGCCCGAGCATCAGCCGCTCGGCGGCATTCAGCGCTGCCGCAAGCGGGTCTACGAGGCAAGCCAGCGCCTGCGCCACGGCCTCAACGGTGCGGCGGATCGCGAACCGACTAAGGCCGACTACGACGCACTGGGCCAGTTCATCTGACCTATCGACATTGCCCAAGAAAGGGGAGCGCACCATGGCGCAACAAAAGACCTCATACGACGAGCTAGAATCCGTCGGACGCCTCAATCGGATCACCTACAAGCTGACCGGCATCCTGGGTTTGACCACCGGCATCGGCGTCATCGCCTGGGGCCTCTGGAGCCTCATCGCGACGCTGGCGACCTTCGTCTACGAAGAGGAAGGTCTCCCGGTCGAAGAGATCCTCATCAACAACGGCTTGAACGAGGGCCTGCTGCTCGCGCCGGTCGTGATTGCGCTGGGCGTGATCATTCTGGAGCTCAAGAAGATCCAGGACCTGATGCTGGGCGGCCCGGATCAGGACGGAAAGAAGGACGCGGAGTGACCGGCCGCCGCGCGGGTGAGAACCGACGGCATGATCGACTGGGAGGAACTGTCATGGCTCGCGCAGACCTGAGCGCGCCGGAACGGCACGGACCCTTCACCGCCTTGGGGCGGCACAAGCACAGCCTGCTCCTCGGCACGCTTGTCGTGCTCTTGCTGGTCTCGCCGATGATCGACGACGAAGGCGCAGGTGGGGTCCTACTCTCCGGCTTGTTCAGCCTGGTTGTGGTGGTCGGCACGCTTGTCGTGAGCCGGGTTCGCCGCGACCTGATCGTGATCCTCATCCTGTCGGTGTCCTGGCTTTACCTGACATGGCTGCACCCCCTCTGGTCCGGCAGCCTGCTCAACGAGCTTTCCAGCGTCGTTCTTGCCGCCTGCACGCTCTACATGGCGGCGGCTTTGCTGCTCGGTGTCGTCGCTGCCGGAAAGGTAACCCACGATATCATCAGCGGCGCGGTTGCCGTGTACCTTCTTATGGGGGTCGCCTGGGCGGCGATCTACATTGCCATCGAAGGCGCAAGCCCGGGCTCCTTTGCCCTTGGGCAATCCGGCCAGGGAACGATCTGGGAGCAGCTTCTCTATTTCAGCTTCACCACGCTGACGACGCTCGGCTATGGCGACATTGCCCCCCTGACGCCCGTTGCCCGGATCTGGACGGTTTTCGAAGCGATCTTCGGCACGCTGTTCCTCGCAATCCTGATTTCGCGGCTGGTTGGATTGTATAAGGGCTGAAACGCCCCGCCCACTGACAGCCCAAGAGAGGCCGGGTCACAGAGAAGTCTCGGATAGGCGCCCGCGCCGCAGGGCCGGCAACGACGATGAGAGTGGACGCCCTTTCGGGCTGCGGTAGACTGAGCGCTGCACGCTACAGCGACCGCTCGGATCGCGTCGCGATGTGGAAAGCCGGCCTCAACCGTGTTCTTCCTCTGGCGTTTCTCGCGACCGCCTGTGCCATGGCGTCCGCAGCGCCGGCCTTCGAGCGCCCGCGGCCGACCTCAGCCTGACCTATCACCAGATCGCCTATCATCCGGACGGGGTCGATCAATGGCCGCAAATCATCGATACGACCATGGCCGTCCGCGACCGGGCCTACCCCTACGGCTGGCTGACCTATGGCCATTTCAACAACCACAACAACTACGACGTCGTGCGGACCCTGCGAGTCGGGTGGCCCCATGGGTCAGAGGTTGAGAGGCGCGAGATTCGAAAGATTGTCGGCGAGATGCTGACATGGTGCCCCTGGACCACTCGCTGATGCCCGATGGCTCGTTCAAGCCGGACGGAACGTTCTACGATTCTCTCGGCGCCCGCTATTACTACGGCGTGTCGTTCCTGGACGCCGTCGGCTACTGGAACGAGGCGCATCGCTTCTGGACCGACGCGTCCTTCCCCGATGGAAAGAGCACCTGCTGCGCCATCAAGTCCCGCATCCAGAAACTGGGATTGAAGGGCGGCGCCATGGCGTCGGCGATGCAAAAACTCAACGATAGCTGCGCGGCCTGCTGATCGCGCGGCGGGGCGGAGCGCTGCGCCTCTTTCTTCACTCAGCGGCGTCGCTGGGGCGGTGATGAGGCGTAGACGCGGATGCGATGCCGGCGCACGCGACGCTCGCGCGAGACCGATGGAAAATCGTCGCCATCCGGGCCGCGGTTCCGACCGATGGCTTGAGCGAGCGTTTTGAGCGCCGAGGCTCCAAATCCGAACATGGTGCTGGTTCCCGAGTCAATGCAGGGCATTGCGCGGGCGAGCGGCCATGCAGCGATCTGAGTCTGCGAAGCCTGCGCGCCCGCGCATCCGGTTCGGATCCTCTTCGCAAATGCCGCCCCGGTCTGCGCAGTTCGTCACAGTTCCGCCGGCGGCTTTCACCAGCGGCCTGCATCCTTGCGGGAGCCGGTCGTCAGCTCGGCGTGTGCTGGGCGAAGAAGTCGCCGCCCTTGTCGTCGATCACCACGAAGGCCGGGAAGTCGCGGACGCGGATGCGCTTGACGGCCTCCATGCCGAACTCCGGATAGTCGATGGTCTCGATCTCTTCGATGACGTGGCGGCCCAGGACGGCTGCGGCTCCACCGATCGAGCCGAGATAGAACCCGCCGTGCGTCTTGCAGGACTCCGCGACCTGGCGCGAGCGGTTGCCTTTGGCGAGGGTGACCATGCTGCCGCCGACCGCTTGGAACTCGGGCACGTAGGGGTCCATGCGCGCTGCCGTCGTCGGCCCGAACGAGCCCGAAGCATAGCCCTCCGGCGTCTTGGCCGGGCCGGCGTAATAGATCGGATGATCCATCATGTAGGACGGCAGGCTTTCTCCGGCGGCGAGGCGCTTGGAGAGCTCGGCGTGGACCATGTCGCGGGCGACGATCATGGTTCCGGAGAGCAGGACAGGGGCGGACACCGGCAAGCCGGTGAGAATCTCCCGAATGCTCTCCATCGGCTGATCGAGGTCGATCTTGGTCGGTTCCGCGACGCTCAGGTTGATCTCCGGCAGGTACTTGGCGGGGTCGCTTTCCAGCGCCTCGAGCCAGATGCCGTCGCGGTCGATCCGCGCTTTCACCTGACGATCGGCCGAGCAGCTCACCCCGAGCCCGACCGGCAGGCTCGCCCCGTGGCGCGGCAGGCGGATGACCCGCACGTCGTGGCAGAAGTACTTGCCGCCGAACTGCGCGCCGATCCCCATGACCTGCGTGAGAGCATGGACCTCCCGCTCCATCTCCAGGTCGCGGAAGGCCCGCCCCGACTCGTCACCGCTGGTCGGAAGGTTGTCCAGGGCTTTGGTGGTCGCGAGCTTCAGGGTCTTGAGCGTCTGCTCCGCCGACAGCCCGCCGATCACAAGGGCAAGATGGTAGGGCGGACAGGCGGCCGTCCCGAGCGTGCGGATCTTCTCGTCCAAAAAGGCCATGAGCCGGTCCCGCTCCAGCAGGCGCCGGGTCTGCTGAAAGAGGAAGGTCTTGTTGGCCGAGCCGCCGCCCTTGGCGATGAACACCAGCTCGAAGCTCCCACCCGGCCCGGCTTCGATATCGATCTGCGCCGGCAGGTTGGTGCCCGTGTTCTTCTCCTCGAACATGGCGAGCGGCGCCATCTGGCTAAAGCGCAGGTTCCGCGTTTCCCAGGTCCGTTCGATGCCGGTCGAGAGAGCGGCGCGAAGGTCGCCCTCGACCAGCACCTCCTGGCCCTTGCGGCCGACCACGATGGCGGTCCCGGTGTCCTGGCAGCTCGGAAATTCCAACGCTGAGGAGATGACCGCGTTCTTCAGCAGCTCCAGCGCCACGAAGCGATCGTTCTGGGAGGCGTCCGGGTCGTCGAGGATCGACGCCAATTGCTGGAGATGGGCGGGACGGAAGAGATGCGACACATCGGCGAAGGCGCGCTCGGCTAGCCTGGCCAGCGCGTCGGCCTCGACCGTGAGGAACTGCCTGTCCCCAAAGGACTGAAGCGCGACCCCGTCGCGCTCCAGCAGGCGATAGACCGTATCGCTCGGCCCGTAATAATTGTCGCTGAACGTCTTCTCTTGCGTCAGCCCCTCAGATGGTCCGCCCACCGTCTACCTCCAATACAACACCCGTGATGAACTCGGCTTCATCGGATGCCAGATAGAGCGCGGCGTTGGCCATGTCCTCGGGCTCGCAAAGGCGCCCGAGCGGGATGGTGGCGATGAACTTCGCGCGGTTCTCCGGCGTGTCCGGCAAGCCCATGAAGGTTTCCAGCAACGCTGTCGCCCCCATGACCGGCGCAAGGCCGCAGACCCTAATTTTGTCCGGTGCCAGCTCGACGGCAAGGGACTTCGTCATCAAGTTCACGGCACCCTTGGAGGAATTGTACCAGGTCAGGCCCGGCCGGGGCCGAATCCCGGCCGTGGAGCCGACATTGATCATCACGCCGCTTTGGCGCTCCCGGAAGTGCGGAACGATGGCCCGGGTGGCGTGAAAGATCGAGAGGACGTTGACGTCGTAGACCTTGCGAAAGGTCTCCTCATCGACATCAAGCAGGGGCTGGTTCGGATAGCTCCAGCCGGCGTTGTTGATCAGGATGTCGATCTTGCCGAACGCCGAGATGGTGCCCTCGATGGCTGCGTTTACGTCCTCGGCCTTCGAGACGTCGCAGGTGATGGCGGTGGCGGCCTGGCCGATGGCATCGGCGACCGCGCGGGCGCCTTCGCCGTTCAGGTCGACGACGGCGACCTCGGCCCCTTCCTCGGCAAAACGCTCCGCCATAGCCTTGCCGAAACCCGACGCCGCGCCGGTGATCAGGGCAGTCTTGTCCTTGAGACGCACGATCTTTGCTCCAGAGTTTCTTGTTGTTAGCCGTGGTTCTGCACGATGGTCTTCAGCAGCGAGAACTCATGCAGCGCGGCAAAGCCCTTCTCGCGCCCATGTCCCGACTTGCGCACACCGCCGAAGGGCAGTTCGATGCCGCCTCCGGCCCCGTAGCTGTTGATGAAGACCTGGCCGCAGCGCAGCGCCTTGGCCATGCGCATCTGCCGGCTGCCGTCCCGGGTCCACACGCCGGCCACCAGCCCGTACTCGGTGTCGTTGGCGATGCGGACCGCGTCGGCCTCGTCCTCGAAGGGAATGCAGGAGAGCACCGGGCCGAAGACCTCGTCGCGCGCCAGGGGATCGCTCTCGGCCACTTGGCCGAACAGAGCCGGCGCCACGTAGTAGCCGCCCTCGGGCGCGCTGGCAGAGACCTTGCCGCGCGCGATCAGCGTTGCGGAGGGCGCCTCGGCGGCCGCGATGAAGGAGTCGACCCGCGCCTTCTGCTTGGCGGAGATGAGGGCGCCGAGATCGGCGTCTTCTTCGTGCGGCGCGGCGGTGAGCGCCGAGAAGCGCGCGCTCAAGGTGGCCATCACCTTGTCGTAGATCGACTTCTGCACCAGGGCGCGGGAGCCGGCCGAGCAGGTCTGCCCGCCATTCTGAACGATCGCGTTGGCCAGCACGGGAATGGACTGCTCCAGGTCAGCGTCCTCGAAGAGAATCTGAGGCGACTTGCCGCCAAGCTCCAAGGTGCAGCCGATGTGGTTCTTGGCGGCGGCGATCTGCACCAGGGTGCCGACCTCGGGCGAGCCGGTGAAGGAGAGGAAGTCGATGCCGGCGTGCGCGCTGAGCGCAGCGCCTGCGACCTCGCCCGCGCCGGTGACGAGATTGATGACCCCCTCGGGAAAGCCGACCTCCATGGCCAAGGCGGCGAGACGGATGGGTGTCAGGCAGGCCTCCTCGGCCGGCTTCAGCACCGTCGCGTTCCCCATGGCCAAGGCCGGCGCCAGGGTCCGGCCGAACATCTGCGCCGGGTAGTTCCACGGGATGATGTGGCCGGTCACGCCATAGGGCTCACGCACGGCCTGCACGTGGAAGCCGCTGAGGAAGGGAATGGTCTCGCCGTGCACCTTGTCCGCGGCGGCGCCGTAGAACTCGAAGTAGCGCGCGGCCGCCACCATGTCGGCGCGGGCCTGCTTCATGGGCTTGCCCGTGTCCCGCGCCTCGAGCTCCGCCAAGGCCTCGGCGTTCTCGGCAATCTTCTCGCCCAGTTTGGTCAAGAGACGCCCGCGCTCCACGGCTGACAGCTTCGACCAGGCGCCACCGTCGTAGGCGGCGCGCGCGGCGGCGACCGCATCGGCGATGTCCTCGACGCCACCGGCCGCGATTTCAGCGAAGGGCTTGCCGTCGCTGGGACAGAGCACGGCCATGGTCTCGCCGCTGGCGGCCGGCCGCCACTGGCCGGCGATCAGGCATTCGTTGCGTTGCGGCAGCGGGCTTTGCTCGTTCATGCATCCACCTTTTCGGCATCGAGCTCTCCTTCGCGCACCTCGCCGCGCTCGATCACCAAAGCGCGGTCGGCGAACCGTCGGAGCAGCCCGGGATTGGATTCCGTGATGACCAGGGTGACCTCCCGGTCGCGGTCGCGCAGCGCGCGCAGGGCTTCGGCGTAGCGGCTCGCAAGCGCCGGCGCCAAACCCTGGAAGGGCTCGTCCAGCATGATCAGCCGTGAGCCGATCATCAAAGCGCGGCCGAGAGCGACCATCTTGCCCTGACCGCCCGAGACCATGCCGGCCGGCCGCCTGGCCAGCGCCTTCAGCTCGGGAAGAATGTCGTAGGCCCGCTCGAGACCGGCCTGGAGCTGCGCCTCGCTGTAGCCGGCCACCTGGCCGGGCATCAGAATGTTCTCCTCGACGCTGAAGGCCGAGAAGAGACGCCGGTCTTCCGGCGCATAGCCGATGCCGAGGCGCGGACGCTTTGCCGGCGCAACCGCGGTCAAATCCTTGCCGTCGAAGCGGATGACGCCCTTCACCTGGGTCAAACCCATGACCGACTTGAGTGTCGTCGTCTTGCCGGCGCCGTTGCGGCCAATCAGAGCGACGGTCTCGGCCGGCTCGATGGAGAAGGAGATCTGCCGCAGAATTTGGACGCCGGCGATCGAGACGTCGACCTGACCGAAGCTCAGCATCATAGCTCTTCTCCGATCACGTCGCGAATGACGTCCGGATGCTCCAGGACCTCTTGCGGCGTACCGCGAAGCTGCACCGCGCCCGCGGCCCAGACGGCCACCTCGTCGGCGTACTTCTCGACGATGCCCATGTCGTGCTCGACAAAGACGCTGGTGACCTTCGCCTCGGCCAGCGCGCGAGTCAGAATGTCCATGACGCCGAACTTCTCCGAGGAGGCGACGCCGGAGGTCGGCTCGTCCAAGAGCAGCAGCTTGGGCCGCAGCGCCAGGGCCACGGCAATATCGATCAGCTTGCGCTGTCCTTCCGGCAGCTCGTTGACCAGGCGGTCGGAGACATGGGCGCAGTTCACCAGCTCCAAGAGATGCATCATCTCGTCGCGCTCGGGGATATGGCCGAGCTTCATGAAGGGCGCCCAGCGCTGCTCCCTTGCCGCCGCGGCGATCAGGAGATTCTCCAAGGCCGTGTGCTCGGAAAAGAGCTGCGGGATCTGAAAGGCCCGCGCCACACCCATGCGCGTGATCTGCCGCGGGGACTTCTGCGTCACCTCGCGCCCGCAGAAATAGACGCTGCCTTTGTTGGGCTTGGTATAGCCGGTGCAGATGTTGAGGAAGGTGGTCTTGCCGGCGCCGTTCGGACCGATGATCGCGAGGTTCTTGCCCGCGTGGATCTCGACGCTCACGTTGTCCGCCGCGATCACGCCGCCGAAGTTGATCTCGAGACCTTTTGTTTCCAGGAGGACGTCTGGGGTCATTCCGCCGCTCCCGGCACACGACCGTCTTGCGTCTCTTTCGAGGTCGGCTTCTTGTTTTCCAGCCGGTCCATCAGGCGCTCATAGAGGCCGACGAGACCGCGCGAGGCGAAGAGAATGATGGCCAGCAGGAAGAAGCCCAGCACCATCTGCCAGACGTCCGCGGCGAAGGCGGCGGCGTTGACTCGCACCGCTTCGTAGATGATGGCGCCGACGAAGGCACCGGCGACGGAACCCGCACCGCCGAGGATGGCGATGAAGACCAGCTCGCCCGAGCGGATCCACCAGGCGTACTCCGGTGTCACGATGCCCTGGGCGACCGCCATCAGAACCCCGCCGAGGCCGCAGAGGCCGGCGGACACCACATAGCCCACCAGGAGCGTCTGCCGTGCCGAGATGCCGAGGTACTCGAGGCGCGTCTCGTTGGTCTTGATGGTCTTGAACATGTTGCCGATCGGCGACGACAGGAAGCGGTGGATGCACCAGGCCACCGCGACGCAGAGCACGAGCGAGCCGTAGAACAGCAGGGTCTCGAAGCCGGCCCGTTCCATCTCGATGCCGACGACGGTCGGCCGGGCGACCTGCATGCCGTCGGCGCCGCCGGTCACGTGATAGAACTTCTCGAGGATCGAATAGAAGATCATCGAGAAGGCCAGGTTGAGCATGCCGAAGAAGATGTGGCGGTAGCGCACCACGAAGAGCCCGACCATCAGGCCGAAGAAGAGCGACGCGCCGAGCCCCAGGACGATCATCATGACCAGCTCGCCGCCGGCGAAGGCCTCGCCGAGGAAAGCGGCCGAATAGGCCGCGACAGCAAAGAACAGCGCATGGCCGAAGGAGACCTGCCCGGCGTGGAGCAATAGGACGATCCCCAGGACGGCGAGCCCTTTGGCCAGCGCCAGGGTCAGCACCACCTGCGACCAGGGGGCCACCAGCGGCAGCAGCGCGACGATCGCCAGCAGAAGGATGGGGACTGCGATGCGGAGCGACATGGCCGGCTCAGATCTTTCGGGTTCGCACGACGCCGAAGAGACCTTCGGGCCGCACGAGCAGGACGAGGAGCATGATCAGGTACGGAATCAGCACCTGCAGCTCGGGCATCAGATAGACCGCGAAGCTCCGCCCCAAGCCGATCAAGAGGGCGGCGATCGCAGCGCCTTCGATCTGGCCCAGGCCGGCCGTCGCCACGACGGCGAACGAGAGGACGATCATGTCGGCGCCCATGCCGGGCACCACCGAGGTCGTCGCCGAGGCCAAGGCGCCGCCGAAGCCCGCGAGGGCTGCGCCGACCACGAAGGTCAGGAGATAGACCTTGTCCGCGTCGATGCCGATGGCCGTTGCCGTCTCCCGGTCTTCGGTGACCGCGAGAATGAGCTTCCCGGAGAGCGTCTTGCGCAAAAAGAGGCGCAGGCCGATCAGCACTGTGATGGCAACCAGCGGCAGCACCACGAGCTGATAGGTGGTGTAGAAGACGCCGAAGACTTCGATGTTGCCGAGCTGCTGCAGCGCCGTGGCTTCAAAGTAGGGCTGCGTGCCCCAGATCAGCCGCTGCACGTCTTCCAGGATCATGAAGACGGCGAAGGTGACGAGTAGCTGCAGCGCGTCTTCCTTGGCATAGATGCGCCGCAGCAGCAGGCGCTCGATCGGCCCGCCCAAGACGATGCCGACGATAGCGGCCGCCAGGAACATCAGCGGCAAGGCCAGCCAAGGCGCATAGCCGGCGGCGAAGATGGCGCCGCCGATGGAGGCGGTCAGGTAGGCGCCGATGGCGTAGAAGGAGCCGTGGGCGACGTTCAGGATGCGCAGCACCCCGAAGATCAAGGTCAGTCCGACGGCGACCATGAAGACGAGCGCCGCATAGGCCACACCATCGAACACGGCCAGGGCAAAAAGCTGAGCGTTCATCTCTCAGTCTGTCGTCTTGGTCCGGACGTCAACGAGCATAGACGGCCGGCATGCGGCCGTCGAAGGTAAAGGGGCGGCCGCACCTGTGGCACGACCGCCCAGCAACACCGATTACTGGCTGTGCGAGAAGCTCTCGACCTTCACGCTGTCCAGGAAGTCCTGGTCGAGGGTGCCGAGCCACTCCAGCGAGACCTCGCCGACCGGCGTGGTGATCTGGTTGCCGTCGAACAGCATCATGTCGTCCAAGACCGCGAAGTCGTAGCCGTCGGCCTTGGTCGTGGTGCCGAGCAGCATGGCTTCGATGCCCTGACCGTCGGAGCGAATCTGCACCTCACGGCCCAGCCCTTGGAACTTCAGCCCTTCCATGGCGTCGACGACCTGCTCGTGACTTGGCCACTCGCCGCCGTTCGCCTCGATGGCCTTTTCATAGGCGGCCTTCAGCGCGTTGAGCGCCTGGCTCATATGGAACACCGGATAGATCGGATAGGCGCCGGTCTTCTCGCGGAACGCCTCGACGAACTCAGCGAACTCGGGATCCGCCTTTTTCTCCGGATGCAGGAAGTAATGATCGCCGCGCCCGCCGACGATATGGCCTGGCGGCAGGGCATTGCCCAGACGCTCCAAAGAGCTTTCCGCCAACGGCAGGACCAAGGTCGAGGTGTTGGTCAGGCCGCGCTGCGAGGCTTGGCGAACGAAGGTGTCGAGATCGCCGCCCCAGGACGTCGAGAGGATAACGTCAGGACGCATGGCCTGAAGGCGCGAAATCTCGGTGGAGAAATCGGGGGTGCCGAACTTCGGGAAGAACTCGGCGACCACCTCGACGTCGGGCTTGAGGGCCTTCAGCGCGGTGGAGAAAATCGCCCAGCTATCGCGGCCCCAGGCGTAGTCCTGGTTGACCACGGCGATGGATTTGAAGTCGGGCTTGGTCTTCAGGAGATAGAGCACCGTCGAGAGCATCTCCGGCGTCGCATTCCCCTGCGTGCGGAAGACATAGCGGTAGTCGTTCTCTTCGAAGATCCGCTGGGTGCCGCAGTCCCACATGAAGTTGAGAACCTTCAGGTCCTCGGCCAGCGGCGCGACCTTGTTGCAGTTTCCGGAAGAGATCGAAGCGAACATGGCGTCGACCTCGACGTCCTGCACCAGCCGGCGATACTCCGACAGCACCGCCTCGCCGCCGGCGCCCTCGTCGACGAAGAAGGCCTCGATGGGCACGCCGCCGACACCGCCCGCGGCATTCATCTCTTCGATCATCATCTCGGCGGCAGCCTTGGCGGGCTCACCGAACACGGATGCCGGGCCGGACAGGAAGGCCGTGATACCGATCTTCAGCTCGTCGGGTTTCTCGGCAGCCGAAGCCGTCGTGGCAGACAGCAGAACCGCCGCCGAAGCAGCGAGTTTCAGCCAATGTCTCATCTCTTCCTCCCAAATTTGGCTATGGCGCGCTTGTCATGAAGCCGCCTTATCTCAGCAATTGCCAGGGACGGGGGAGAAAGGAAAATACGAATTTGCGATTAGCGCTATAGGCCACGCCTATGACACCGGCTCTTGATCGATGAGGTCCGCCTTCCAGACCCCTCGCGAAACCAGATCTTCGATCACCGTCACGGTGATGCGCTCGACCTCGCGGCTCGCGCGGGTCACGACCTTCTCGGGGTTGCGGACGAGATAGACCGAGCGGCGAATCACCGGGTCGACCACCGGCGCCCCGACCAGTTCGCCCTTCTCGACCGAGTCGTGCGCCGAGGCCGGCGCCAGAAGCGTGTAAGCGCTGCCCCGCGCGACCAAGGTTCTGATCTGGGCCAGAGAATCCATCTCCACCACGACATTCAGGCGAATGCCGCTGGCCTTGGCGAAGCGATCGATCAACGCGCGCAGTCCGTGGTTGCCCGAGGGCAGCACCAGCTCATGCGGCGCGATGTCGGCCAAGGCCACCGGCTCCTCCGGCCGCGTCTTGAATGGCCAAGCGTCCGGCGCGGAAAAGAAGTAGAGATCTTCGGTCATCAGATGGCGCGCGTGGAAATGCCGTACCATGCTGATATCGTAGAGAACTCCGAGATCGATCGAGCCATCCTGGAGCCAGTCTCTTATGAAGCCGCTCATGGCTTCGACCGCGCGGAGATTGACGTGCGGCAGCTCCAGGCGGGTGGTCTCGGCCAGCGGCACCGACAGCACCATGGAGACCGAGCTCGGCAGTCCAAAGGCGACCCGCCCATAGGGCTCGGCCCCTGAGAGGCGCACGTCTTCCTTCGCCCGCTCTACCGCCGCGAGGATGTCGTGGGCGTGCGCCAGCAGCGTCTGTCCCGCATCGGTCAAGGTCACGCCCTTGGGCGAGCGTATCAGAAGCTCGACCCCCAGGCGCTCTTCGAGGCCCTTTACGTGTTGCGACAGGGATGGCTGGGCAATGCCGATACGCGCTGCGGCTGCAGAGAGCGACCCTTCTTCGACGATCGCGACAAAATACCTGAGCTGCTTGATGTCGATGGTTTGCCCCTTCCGGTACGAGGTATAGGCCAAAACTATCGCAATTCAAGGAACTCGTTATTTGCACGCACAAGGTCAAAACAGCAGTGATAGATGGGAAACAACCCAATCGAGACTCGGATGCGCGATCTAGAAGGACTGCTTGTCGTCACCCTCGAACATGCCGTCGCGGCGCCCTACGCCTCCGGCCGGCTGGCCGATGCCGGTGCGCGGGTCATCAAGGTCGAGCGGCCGGAAGGCGATTTCGCCCGCCAGTACGACCGCCACGTGAATGGCGGCAGCGCCTACTTCGTGTGGCTCAACCGCGGCAAGGAGTCGATCTGCCTCGACCTCAAGGCCGAGGACGACAAAGCGATCCTGGCCGCGATGCTGGCCGAGGCGGACGTCTTCATTCAGAACCTGGCGCCGGGCGCAATGGAGCGCCTCGGCTTCGGGCCGAGCGCGCTGCGCAAGCGCCATCCGCGCCTCATCGTCTGCTCCATCTCCGGCTATGGCGCGAGCGGGCCTTGGCGCGACCAGCGGGCCTACGACCTGCTGATCCAGGCGGAGAGCGGCCTCTGCGCCATCAACGGCACGCCCGACGGACCGGCCCGGGTCGGCGTCTCGGTCTGCGATATCGCGGCCGGCATGAACGCCTATCAAGCCATCCTTCAGGCCTTGATCGCGCGCGGCAGGACGGGCGAAGGGCGCGCCATCGAGGTCTCCCTGTTCGGCGCCATGGCCGACTGGATGAACGTGCCCTACCTGCAGCACCGCTACGGCGGCGCCACGCCGAAGCGCCACGGGCTGAAGCACCCGACCATCGCACCCTACGGCGCCTTCGAATGCGCCGACGGAAAGGTGGTGCTGATCTCGATTCAGAACGAGCGCGAATGGCAGCGCCTTTGCGCCGATGTCTTCGGCGATACCGATCTCGCCACGCGGGAAGGTTTCGCCAACAACTCGGACCGGGTGGCCAATCGAGAGGAGGTCGACCGCATCTGCGGAGCCTTCTTCGCCAAGGGCGGCCGGGAAGAGAACATCGATCTGCTGGCGAAAGCCAGTATCGCCTATGGCCGCCTGTCCGACCTCGACGACCTCTCGGCCCATCCGCAGAACCGCTTCATCACCGTCGAGACCGAGAACGGCGATGTGGAGTTGCTGGCCCCGGCGCAGGAAGTCGTCGGACGGGAGGAGCGTTATGGCCCCGTGCCGAGCCTGAACCAGCACGGCACCGCCCTGCGCAAGGAGTTCGCCGCGGGTACGGGGAGCGTCCACCAGGTCGCGTGACCCAACCGGCGATACGTCACCTGAGAAAGAACTGCACCGGCACAATCAGCTCCAACTGTGCCTGGCTCATATGATCGGGCATCTTCGGCAGGGGCTGCGCCCTCTCGATCATCTCCTCGACCTCCCGGTCGAGCAGCCTGTGGCCGGAGCTCTCTTCCAAGCGGTGCGTGATCACCCGGCCTTCCCGGTCCATGACGAAATAGAGCAGAGCCGTGCCTTCCTGACGGCGTAGCTGGGCACGGCGGGGATACTCTTTGTGCTTCTCCAGCCAGGCCTGGAGCAAAGCCATATAGTCGGCGGACGCACCGGGAATGCCGCCGGCGCTGGTGGCATCGCCGCTGCCGGCCTCGGGGCTCGCTTCCGTGCCGGCCTTCCCGCCCGCGCCGGCGACGGAGGGGTTGATCTTGGCGATCTGGTCGGTCTCGCCGGCCGTCACGACGCTCGACTTAGCGACCTGCTGGGCAGGTGCGGCTTCGACGACCTTCCTCGGCGCCTCGGCCGGGCGGCGACGCGGGACCGGCGGTGCAGGCCTGGACGCGGTCTCCACAGTCTCAGGCTCCTGCGGCACCGGCTCGGCCGTTTCGACGGGTTGCTCCTCGACGGCCTCGACCGGTTGCTCTTCAATCGCCTCGACCGTCGGCTGAACCGGTTCCGGCAGAGGGCTGTCCGGCGGCGGCAAGGCGGCGCTCTGCACAAGGTCCGGCGGCGGAGCGTTGTCCGTCTCGATCGGCGTGATCTCGTCGGGCTGCACGCTCTCCATCGGCTCCACGTCGGTCGTCTCTGCGAGCGCCCATCGCGCCGCGGTCTCGGTCTCGACCGGCTCGGCCCGTTCGATCGGGACCGTTTCGGAGGGCTCTACCGGGGTTTCCTGAGGCTCCTCCGTCACCGCCGACGTCACCTCGGTCTCGGCGGTTTCGACCTGCTCCGGCTCGCTGACCTCGGCCATCTCCGTGGTTTCTTCCGCCGGCGTCGCCGTCGAGTCCGGCTCGACCTCATCCGCTTCGGTAACCTCTTCTGAGAGCTGCGCTTCGCCGCCGGGCGCTCCACCGGCCGGCCCCAAAGAGACCTCGACGCCGCCGATGCCCGCCCCCACGGCGCCGGACTCTCGCGGTTGCCAGAGCAGCCAAACGGCAACGCCGACATGCACCATGAGCGCCGCACAGAGGGCGCAGAGCCATTGCCGCCGGGCGATGCGCATTAGCCGCCTCCCGGCACCGTCAGCAGGCGAAGTCGCTCGGCGCCGGCGTCGCGCAGCAGCTCCATGACCTCGACCACCCGATTCACATCGGCATCCCCGTCTGCCTTCAGCCACAGCCGCCCTGCCCCGTCGGGCGACAGACGCTCCGCAACCGCGGCCCCAAGCGCGGCAGCCTCCATGACTTCGCCGTCGAGGGCGAGCTGACCGTCCGCGCCGACAAGAACGAGGATGTCCCGCTCCGTCGCAGCACCCTCGCTGGCCGATTGCGGCGGCTCGATCTCGAAGGGATCGGACGCCGAGAAGCGGCCGGCCAGCATGAAAAAGATCAACAGCAGGAAGACCACGTTGATCAGCGGCAGGATGCGCTCGTCGTCGTTCTTCGGTCGGGTTCGCGCAAAACGCATCGGCTCAGCGCCCTCGGTCGCGGGCCAGTGAGAGCTGGGCAGCGCCAGCCTGCGTCAGTCGGTCGAGCACATTGACCGCGTCTTGCAACGGCACGCCGGGCGCCGATTTCACCACCACCCGCTGATCGGGCTTGGCGGTCACCCGCTCCGCCACCCGGGTGGTCAGGACATCGAGCGAGACCGGCTCGCCGGAGAGCAGCAGGCGATCGGGGTGAATTTCGACCAACAGCGCACCCTCCAGCGCCGGCGCGGCCGCCGCCTGCGCCGGGGCGTTCAGATCGATCGAGCGCCAGTCGAGGAAGGAGGAGGCCAGCATGAAGAACACGAGCAGGATGAACACCACGTCGATCAGCGGCGTCAGGCTGATCAACGGGCGTCGTCTGCCCTGCGGCTGCCCCAGCCTATTGGCCAGCCGGGGCCGGGCTGAAATGGGCCGCGGCATAGCGCTCCTCTGCCTCCAGGTCGGCGGCGGCGTCGGCCGACAGGTCTTCGGTGAACACGCGGGTGACGATGCTGTCCATCTCGTGCGCCAGGCGGTCGACCTTGCGCTCCAGCCAGTTCAGCGCCACCACGGCCGGGATGGCAACGGCCAGGCCAACGGCCGTGGTCAGGAGCGCTTCCCAAATGCCGCCCGAGAGGATTGCCGGGTTGACCTGATTGCCGGCCAACTCGAGCTGACGGAAGGCCTCGATCATGCCGAGCACGGTGCCGAACAGGCCGAGCAGCGGCGCCAGAGAGGCAATCACCTCCAGCGGCCGGAACCAGCTCCGCAGGTCCTCCAGCACATCGCCGCCGTAGCGCATCACCTCCTCGCGCACCTTCGCCTCGGGCACGCCGAGCCGCTGGCCGCGGATCGCCCGGCTGAGCACCTGGGCGACCGGGTTCCGCGAGCGGTCAGCCATCGCCAGAGCTTCGCCACTGCGCCCGGCCTGCCACAGCGCCAGGGCCCCCTGAGCGCTGTTCAGGTCGCCGAAACGAACGCTGCGGAACTGGATCAGCTTGGCGAAGACGATCGCCAGCGCCACAACCGACATGGCCAGCAGAATGCCCACGACGGGCCCGCCGGCCTGCAGCAGCTCCAGCGCCCGTTCGGCAACACCCGGCTCGGCGAGAGGGGCTGCGAAAGGGTCAACGAGCTCGCCGTTCACCAGTTCGCCGTCCACCTGCGCTGCGGCCTCCGTCTCCTCACTCATCTATAGCCGTCCCCAACTCTAGCTCTTCCCGAGGCGCTCGGCCCCAAGTCGTCAAAGGTTTATCGCGACTGCGAATGATGCGCAGTTTCATCACGAATGACCGCAGTTTTCAACGGCAATTGCTGTGACGCAGTGTCTGGGCCGACCGGTGCGCAGAGCAAGGCACCCTTGAGAGTCATCGTTAACTCATGACGTTCCTCGGGCGCCGAACCCCTACCATCAATCACGATCTCGCCTGCCTTTAACGGCCAGTTTGGTCGCAGTGGGCGTCCGAGCGGCGATCAGCCATCCAGCAATGGTGGCAAAACCGAGCCAGATAACGAAGGCCGCGCCCTCACCGGCGATCAGAAGCGCTGGCCCCGGCCCGAAAACCAGAAAATAGGCGGGGATTGCGAAACAGCGATCTCGCGGTCCAAGCTGGAAAGCCCGGCGCCGCTTGGGATCGGTTATCGTGAGGTAGATGAGACCCGACAGCGTCATGACAACGGCCGTCAGGGTGATAAGCGCCGTCACTCCGCGGGGACCCGCTCGGTCACGCGCGCTGTCTTGACGCCCGGCAAGCGCCGGCCGATTGCCGCGAGCACAAAGCTCGCACCGGCCAAGAGCAGCACGAGATCGAAGATCGCGATGGCGGTGTTGTCGCTGGCAGCCAACGCTTCCCAGCCGGCCCCGCCCATGGCCATGCGCAGCAGCGGCAGCGCGATCAGCGAAACGCCCAGCATAAGCCGATAGAGCTGCGACAGCGTCCTGTCCTGGCGCACGGCCAGCCCCGCGGCGATAGCCAGAGCGGCTGCGATCAGGAAACCGACGGGGGTCCAGAACAGGGTGCTGTCTGCCGGCAGGCTGAGGAAGAAGCCAATGCCGCTGCCGGCGATGGCGATGGGCAGGCCGTAGCCGAAGATCGGGACCGCGCGGGCTAGGTGGCGCCAGAGCGGTTCGTCCGACCGCCGCTGCAGCCAGAGCTGCAGCCCGGTCAGCGTGACATAGCACATCGCCAAGCCAAGCGCGAACCACACGGTCCGCGACAGCATCCCGGCGAAGGTGCCGAAATGCAGCGGGATCATTAGCTGGAAGACCGCGCTCCCGACCGAAGGTTCGGTGCCGAGGGGCGGCTTCGAACCTAGATGGACCCCACTCACTCCGTCGAAAACCTGCTGGGCGACGGTGAGGTCGCCCTCGGGCGGTTCATGGAACACTGTGACGGTGGCATCGGCCCGCCCCCAGTGATGCACCGAAAAGCCGGTTGGAGCGGAACCTGCCGCCTTGGCGGAAGCAGCGAGCATGACATCGATGTCGGCGAGCGGCGCCGGGGTCGGATCGGCGGCCTCGGGCGCGCCGACCAGACGTTCGATCATGGCGGCATGGTCGCCGCCGAAGGCCACCGTGCTGACAGTCGGCAGCCCGAGCGAGAGGGCGAAGCTGAGAAAGGCGCCGGTGAAGGCAAGGACGATGGCGAAGGGCAGGCCCCAGCTACCCGCCAGGTTGTGCCGGTCGCGGGCGTTGAGCAGCAGGCTGGAGAAACGCGGCGCGACGAAGAGGTCCTTGATCAGGTGCCGATGGATGAGGATGCCGGAGATCGCCGAGGCCAGCATCAGGAGCCCGAGCACGCCAGTGGCATAGAGGCCCCAGGGGTCCGGCAGGTGCAGGTTGATATGCAGGTCCACCAGAAAGTCGTCGAGCGCCCCCCAGGGGTCCGCGCCTAAGACGTCGGCGGCGAATCCCTCGCGCTGCGCCAAGATTTCGTGGGTCTCCGGATGCAGCTCGAAGAGGACGCCCTTGTCGCCGATTTCGCCGTCTGCATCCTTGGTATGGGCATGCAGGAAGGCGACGATGTGACCCGCGGAGTTGGAGAAGACACCAATGTCGTCGCGGTACTCGGCGGGCACCTGCGCGGCCAGGGCCCGCAAGGTGCCGTCGAGCGGCTGCGCGAAGGGCTGCTGCGACTTCACACCGCTGGCCGACCAGCTCCCGATCTGCAGGGCGAAGACCGCCACCGCCCCGGTCAGCAGCACGACGTAAAGCAACAGGCCCAGCACGGTGCCGGACCAGCCATGAATTGCCACAAGCCGCTTGGTCCGCCTTTGCGAAAGGGCAATCATCCCAGACCCGTCATCCCGTTACATCCCCGCCCGACAGCCGAACAGCAGATTACGCGCCGCTCCAAACGGCCCAGCCTGCGGCAGCGGCGTTCGCGAGCAGCACTCCTACCAATATGACGCTTGCGCGGCGCAGATTTTCAGCCAAGCAGGCATAAAAAAACGCGGCCGCCCAGATTACCGGGAAGAGAACCAGCGGCAGGACCAGGTGATCGATGCCGGCGGCGCCTTCCGGAAACCACAGCGGCATGGCCGCCATGACGACGAAGGCGACCAAGAGCGCGACCGGGCCCGCCAGAAGCCAGCGAACGACGGTGGCTCTGCGGTCGAACCAATTCCATTGCGTCATTGCGTTCTCCATCGCCGACCGCCTTCCCACATCAGAACGAGACACGCAGCCCCACGCCGTACTCGCGCGGCGTTCCAACGATGGCGAGTGTGCCGACATCGTTGATCAGGTAGAACTCGTCGAAGGCATTGTTGACGAAGGCATAGGCCTCGACGGCTTCGTAAACGTAGCTAAGCTGGAAGTCGGCGACGATGTAGTCGCCTGCCTTTTGCCCTTGCGTGTTGTTGTCATCGCTGAAGTAGCTGCTGACGTAACGCACGCGACCCCCAAGCGTCAGGTTGTCGATCACCTCGTAACTCGCGCCGCCGGACGCTGTAACGTGCGGCGCGCGCGCGAATTGATTCCCCTCGATGTTCGGGTCAGCCGAGTCCGGGAAGTTGACGATCTCGGTATCCAGTAGGCCGAGCCCACCGAAAATGCGCAGGTCATCCGTTGCCTGCAAGTCGGCACTTAACTCCAGGCCGTAGCTAGTAGCTCGGTCGGCGTTGCCGACTTCGAATTCCGGATTCCCGATGGGGTCGAAGCCTCTGATCGCAATGGTCTGAAAGTCGTCATAGAGGGCATAGAAGGCATTGGCATCAAGGGCGAGACGGTTGTCCAACAGGCGTGCGCGGCCAAACAACTCGAAGTTCCAAACCGTCTCTGCGTCGAAGGTGTCCTGCGCCCCGTCCGCGAAGAAGATTGTCGTGCCGCCGGGATTGAAGCCGCGCACGGCCAGGGCGCCGACACGCAGCTCGTCGGAGACGTCATAGCCGACAACGAACTTCGGCAGAAGGGCATCGAAGGTCTTGTCGAAGTCGACGGTGAAGGCGCCGATGGTGCCATCGCGGTCTTGACTGTCGCGCTGATAGCGCAGGCCTGCCGTGACATCGAGGCGCTCCGTAACCTGATAGTTCACTTCACCGAATAGCCCCACGCTGGTCTGCGTATCTTCGAACTCACCGATACCGAGAAAGGCCGAGAAATCGATGAACTCATCGGTGTTGTCGTTTTGATAGTAAGCACCGAGCAGCCCGCTCAAATTGTGGTCCGGCAATCGCCAGTTCAGTGTTGTTTCGTTGGTGAACTGCAACCCATCAATATCGCCGCGGCCGAAGCTGTCAGTCACGGCAAAGCGTTCGATCTTGGTGCCGGTAGCGGAGAAGCGGTTGCTGACCTCCAAGTTGTCGGAAAAGGCATAGCTCAGATCATGAATGCCACTGTAGGACTTGGTAGGAAACGTCGCGGCGGGACCCGCATTGAGGTCTCGAAAAGGGACTGTCACGAACTCCGCTTGGGGGGTGTCCGTCTGATTGAAGCTGAAGGTGACTTTTGTGGACAAGTCCGGCAATGCGTTCGGCTGCCAGAGCAGTTTCCCACGCGCGACGATACTCTCGAACTCGTCTATGGGCGGGCCATCTTCCAGGGCTACGTCGAAATCGACGAAAGAATCGCGACGCTGAAAATCGACCGCGACGCGACCGGCGAGTTCGTCCGCCACAATAGGGCCAGAGAAGGCCGCCGATAGCCGACGCCGATTTTCATTGCCGACCTCGCCCTGCACCTTCACCTCCGGCTCGAAGGTCGGATCGGCGGTAACGACATAGATGGCACCGGCAATCGAGTTCACACCCTGGGCGCTGGTCTGAGGTCCGCGAAAGACCTCTAGGCGCTCCAAATCCCAAACGGAGGTCTCTCCGTAGATGAACTCATTGTAGCTGAGCGGGCGCCCGTCCACGGTGATGGTCGCGCGCGGCCGCGCGCCGCCAAGAAAGCCGTTTGCTCCGATAAGCTCGCCCGTCGTGTCTATCCCCCGGATCGTCGGCCCGTCGCCGGAGGTGCCACCGCCAACAATGTTGGGAATGAAATCGAGCACATTGTCGACGTCATTGAAGGCTGGCGTGTCCTCGAGTTCTTCGCCTGTCACCACGACCACCGAAGACGGCGTCTCGAAGACCGTGCGCTCGATCCGCTCTCCCGTGACGATCAGGGGGTTGAGCCGCGCCGGCCCGCTTTCCTCCTCAACCAACGCGCGGTCGAGCAGGGCCGTGTTGCCGCCGATCATGCGGTAGGCGATGCCGGTTCCAGCGAGCAGTCGACCGAGCGCCTGTTCCGGCGACAGGGTCCCGGTCACACCGGGTGACTGAATGTTCTGGATAAGCGCGGCGTCGGCGGAGACCTGCAATCCCGACTGGCGGCCGAACAGCGCCAGCGCATCGGTGAGCGCTTGCGGTGGAATGTCGAAGTCCGTCTGCTGCGCCTGCGCGATCGTCTGCGGCGCGCCTTGCGCCTGGGTCGGGGGCGTCAGAGCCGAACTCGCCAGCATCGCCGTGATCACCAAGAGACTGCGACAGACGTTCCAGTCCCCTGCCCTCCGAGCCTGCACCAATGCCCCCATCGTTGTGTCCCATTCGTTGTTCTTGCCGACCGCTACGGGGAGTCGCTGCGAATGCGTCGCAACTGCACCCTTCGATTAGGCAACGACAGGGCTCTCGGATTTTTCGGGAGAAAATTTCGGATGCGCGCTTCAGCGTGGGGAGATCACCAGAACCCAAGGCGAAATCTGCCGCACCACGGCGTCGTGCACGCCGGCCATGGCGGTGAGGGCGGCTACCGGGTCGGCCAGGTTGTAGACGCCCGACAACCGCCGCGCCCCCAGGGCGTCATCGGTCACGACGATAAGACCGGCGTAGTAGCGCCGCAGGTCGTCCACCGCGTCCGCCAGCGGCCGGTCGCGGATGACGATCTGGCCTTGGCGCCAAGAGCCGGCTTCGTCGGGCGGTGCGCTGCCGCGCCGCAGGCTCCCGTCCCAGCCAACCTGGACCCAGTCCCCGGCCCGCAGGTCCTGCGCGTCCGACGGTGCTGCCGCCGCAAAGTCCACGGCCACCTGGCCTTCGCCGACGGCGACGGCGGCGCCCCGCTCCCCCAGGCGCACGTCGAACGCGGTGCCGATCACCTCTGCCGTCACATCGCCGGCAGTGACACGAAACGACCGGGCTGGATCGGGCGTGACCTCGAAGTAAGCCTGTCCCTCCAGCAAGCGGACGACGCGCCCCACCCCGTCGAGGTCGACGGTCAGGGCGCTGGCCGGCGCGAGTTGCACCCTGCTGCCGTCGGCCAGATCGAACGACCGCAGTTCGGCGGTTGCAGTCATGTAGTCCGCCTCCAGCCGCAGCAGCAGCAGCGGCAGGACGAAAACAGCGATACAGGCCGCGAGCGCAATGGCGGCACCCCCCAGTGCGATGCGGCGCCCGACTGACCGTCGCGGCCGAGGGCGTGCGGTCGCGGGCCGTCGTCGCCCTGGCACGTCCTGTTTCTTGGCGTCGAGGTTTGCCGCTTTCGCCTCACCGCCTTCGGCAAGGTAAGGCGCCCAGTGCTCGGCATGGGCCGGCGGCGTCTGCGCCATCATGTCGTAGAGGTCGGCGCTGTCGGCCCAGGCGACGGCATTCTCCGGACTGGCCGACAACCAGTCCTCGAAGCGGGCGCGCAGCGCCGCATCGCCGGGATGCTCTTCCAGCGTCACCACCCAGCGCGCGGCCTCCAGCGTCGCGCGGTCCCTGTTTTCCTCCGACGTCGTCATGCTCGACCCCTGACCGCCATCGCTTTGCAGTCGACTGTTTGGTGCCCGTCTAGGCACCGCCGAAGCGGTCTCCCAATCACTAAACGTTTGGAGCGGGCCATTTTTCGGGTAAATCGCGAGAAGTCGATCATGAGCCAGGACGCACGCGGCGGCGGCAGTGGGCGATACCCTCGGCAACCAGCTCGTGGGCGAGGGTGACGGAGATGCCGAGATGCGCGGCGATGTCCTTCAGCTTGCAGCCACCGAAGCGCCGCATTTCCACGGCGATGCGAGTGCGCTCCGGCAATTCCGCCATGGCCTCGCTGAGAAGCCGCAGCTCGTCCTTTGCGGCAACGGCCGCTTCCGGCGAGGGCGCCTCATCCAAGGTCGCGCGGAGAGTCTCGTCTGCCTCCGGCTCGACCACCCGCTCTTCCCGCTGGCGTCTCCGATAGCTGTCGATCGCAAGGTTCCGGACGATGCGGTAGAGATAGCCGACAGGCTCCTCGAGCGGCCGGCCCTTCGCCGCCGCCCCAAAACGCAACCAAGCCTCCTGAACCACATCCTCGGCATGGGTGGCGTCACCGACGATGCCGTGGGCGTAGTTCACCAAGGCGCCGCGGTGGGCCAGGTAAAGGGCCAGTATCCTGTCCTGCGCCACGCTGCCGACGCCGTCCTTGCTCCCGTTCTCTTGTTGGGCCGAGCACCCATCTTCCGAATGTCGCGGCCACTTGAGAACCGTTCGCATTTGGTCTTAGAGACCGGGGCACAGCGGCGCAACCTCGCTGTGGGGCGACCGCAGGACAGGCCAAGCAAGGCGGCGCCCTTCAGAACCGCACCCGCGCCCTGACGCCGAAGCGGCGGGTGGTGCCGACTTCCAAGGGCTCGGAAACGCCGAGTGCGTCGGTAAAGCCGCTGGCACCCGTGATACCGGTGACGTAGATCTCGTCGAAGACGTTTTCGACGAAGGCTTCGATATCGAAACGGTCGGCGCGCAATCCAATCCGCAGATTGAGCACGTCGTAGGCGTCGAAATTCGGCCGGGTGGGTGCGAGGACGTTCTTGAAGCTGCTGGTGAAGCTGTACTCGCTGCGGATGAAGGCATCGGCGAAATCGTCGAAGACGGGATGGGCGTAGTCCGCGATGAAGCTCAGGGTGTGGCGCGGCGCATTCGGCAGCGGCTCGTCGCTCAAATCACCTCGGGGCGAGTCTTCGTAGTCGGTAAAGCGTGCGTCCGCATAGCCATAGTTCAAGTTGAGCTGCAAACCCTCCAGCGGCAAAGCCGCGACACCCAGTTCACCGCCAAGACTGCGCGCGGAGGCGGCATTGTCGAGGGCTGTCACGTTGCTCAGGCCCACAGCGATGGTCTCGGGAACCTGAATATTGTCATAGAAGAGCGCAAAGGCGGAGGCGTTGACGAAGAGTCGATCATCGAACCAGCGCGACTTGACGCCGGCCTCATAGTTGATCGCCGTTTCGCTGTCGAATTCACGCCCGGACAAGGCGCCCGTTCCCAGCGCGTTGAAGCCGCCCGACTTGAAGCCGGTAGAAACCAAGGCATAGGTGCTGAGGTCGTCGGTCCAATCGTAGAGGAGGCTGGCTTTCGGGGAAAAGTTGGTGAAGGACTGGCTGGCATCCTCGAAGCCCGCTTGGGATACCGTGACCTCGTTGTAGGTGAAGCGCCCGCCGACTGCGACTTCAAGCTTTTCGATCGGGCGGAAACGCACTTCACCGAAGCTGCCGATGTCAAACACCTCCCTGCCCGTATCGATCTCAAAGCCAAGCACGCCGTTAGGGGCGAACCCTTTAAATCTAGTGGTCTCGTCAGCCCAGGTGCCATTGGCGCCGAGAAAAAAGCTGGTCTGCCCCAACAGCGGTACCGAGAAGGCTTCGGATTCGAAGCGTATTTCCTGCCCGATTGCAGACTCCGTGCTGGGCCGCTCGCTGAAGCCTGAGTCGAACTCGGTCAGGTCCGCGTCGCTATCGGCCTTTACTTCCGTGTCGAGGTAGGACGTGTTGGAGATCAGTGTACCGGCATCGAAGTCATAGGCGCCGCGAAAGGTCACAAGCCCGCGGTCGATGCGGTGTTCACCGTCTCTCGTGACGAGGAACTCGAGATTGTCGTCACCCTCGATGCTGTCCCGCGTCGCGAGATTGGGGACACGGTATATCGTGCGGTCGAAGGAGCCGGCGAGGTCGAGCGTCAGGCGATCCGTTGGCTGCGAACGCAGGCTGAGCCGGCCGCCGTAATCCTGCTCATCGTTCGAGCCGCCGATGTTCGGCGTGTCGATGAAGCCGTCGTCGTAGCGCCCGAAGGCGACCAGCCGCGCCATGAGCGTGCGGTCGCCGGTCAGCGAACCATTGACCAATCCGCGCACCAGACCGTCCGGATGACTGCCGACCTCGCCGTCGATCTCCGCCTCGAAGTCCTCCGTCGGTTTCCTGGTCACGTAGTTGATCGCGCCGCCGATGGTGCCGCGACCGAAGGCTGTGCCCTGCGGACCGTAGAGCACCTCCGCCCGTTCCAGGTCGAAGAGGTTCGGATCGACGCCGATCGTGGAACCGGTCGGGTTTAATAGCACCTCGTCCAAGTAGACGCCGACAGTCGGCCCGCTTGTCTGGGTCCCCGTCAAGTTGGAGATGCCGCGGATGGATATGTCGATGAAGCGCCGCTCGCCCGTATCGCCGAGATTCAAATTCGGCGTGAACAGGGCTAAGTCCTCGAGATCCTCGATGTTCGATTCTTCGATCTCCTGGGACGGCAACACGAGCACACTGCCGGGCACGTCCTGCACCAGTTCCTCAGTGCGCCTGGCGGTGACGGTGATGTCGCCCAGCCGCAGCGGCCCGCTCTCTGGCTCGGCCACCGCCCGCTCTAGCGTGACGGTCGAGGCATCAACAAAGCGCCAGGTGAGGTCAGAGCCGGCAAGCAGGCGTGAGAGAGCCTCCTCCGCCGTGAAGTCTCCGACGACTGCCGGGGCTTGCCTGCCCGCCGTGGCCGCGGCGTCGACCGTGACCTGCAGCTCGGATTGCCGGCCGAATACAAGCAGTGCGGTGGGCAACGGTTGGCTGGCAATGTCGAAGCGGATGGTCGGCTGGGCCGTCGCGCCGGCCGACTGCGCGATGGTCGCATAAGGAGCTTTGCCGGCATTCCATGTTTCCGCCGGGCGCCCCTCTTGCGCCAGTACCGGAACACCGACGATCGTCATCGCAAGCCCCACCGCTGCCGACCGCAGCCCGACCGCTCTGTATTCTGCCGCTCTGCGCCCCACTGGCGCCGAACCCGCTCTTTCCCTCTGTCCCATGTGCCCTCCCATCTGCACGCAGAGTTACGAATGCCTATCATTCGCACTCCTGTTGCATGACGAGGCGCGCGGACTTTTTTTTCACGGCGGCAAACTTCGCTGTTCTGCCGGCTATCGTAAGACGCGGAGCAAGGGGGTGATTTCCTCGACCTGGCCGCCGGCCGGCAGGACCAGGGCGCGCAACGCACTATCCGGATCGCGGAGATCGTAGAGGCCGTTGACCCGCTTGGCGGCGAGGTCTTCATCGACCAGCAGAATCCATCCGGCGTGATAAGGACGCAGCCGCTCGACCACCTCGGCGATGGAGGCGTCGATGACGAGCAGCTTGCCATCACGCCATGACGCCATGTCATCCGGCGACCGCCGGCCCAGCAGAACAGCCGCCGTCTCACGATCGAAGCGCAGGGTCTGGCCGCGGCTTAAACGCTGATCGATCGAGGGCTGGTCCGCGGCCGACCGCGTATCCACCGTGCCGCTTTCGACTTCGACCTCGACCGCGCCGGACGAGAGGGCGACTCCGAAGGCCGTCCCGATCACCTCGATCTGCAGAGCATCGGCCCCGACGACAAAGGGGCGCTGCGGGTCGGCTTTTACGTTGAAAAAGGCGGTCCCCTCAAGGAGGACGAGACTGCGCCGCCCATCGGTGAAGCGCAGCTCTATGGCGCTCTCTGGCGCCAGATGCGCAAGGCTTCCATCCGGCAGGGTCACCGTGCGGGTCTCAGCCACGGACGTGACATGATCGGCCTTGAGATGCAGGGACAGCGGCGGCCCGAAGACCAGGGCGAGGCAAGCCGCAGCGGCCAGCGCCGCGGCGAACAGACCGCGTCGGCCACGCCGCGCTTTGGCGGTGCCGCGTTTCGCGCCAGCAGCCATCGCAGAGCGGGAAAGAGGCAGCTGAACGACCTCGCCCGACGCGCCTGATTTGTCCCAGTCGCCTGCGGTCGCCGGAGGTAGATGGCCCATCGCCTGCCACGCTCTGCGGGCCTGGTTCCACGCGCGACGATGATCCGGACCGGCGCCGACCCAGGCCTCCACCGCGCTGCGCAGGGCCGCGTCGTCGGGGGCGTCCTGCAGCCGCAGCAGCCAATCCATCGCCTCTTCCAGGCGGCGATCGGACGGCTGTTGCTCCCTCATCTCCTGCCTCTCCGCGTTGGGGCGTTGCAGCCGGCGGACGATGCGCCGGCACGGCCGCCGCCGTTCGGCACGTCCACCTCTCGTTTAAGACGAATTGCGCCGGACTTTCTTTCACTCATCGCTTTGCGCCCCGAGCCGCAAGGCGATCTTGACCATGGCGCCCCGAACCAGACGGTGGGCTGTGGCGACAGAGATGTTCAAGCGGTCTGCAATCTCGCTCAAGGTGTAGCCGCCGAAGCGGTGCATCTCAACGGCCAGCCGGGCCTCGGGCGAGAGCGCCTCGAGCGCCGAGGAAATGCGGGCGAGCTCTTGGCGATGAAGCGCCTCCTGCTCCGGCGTTCTCGGCGTGTCGGGCAGCATCCACCACGCCGGTTCCTCACCCTGCTGGCGCTCCTCTCGGGTGCGCTGCCGCGTTCTGTCAATCGCAAGGTTGCGGACGATCCGATAGAGATAGGCGGGCGGACGTTCGATCGCCTCGTCGGGCTTTTCCCGGGTTGCGGCGAAACGCAGAAATGCCTCCTGCACCACATCCTCGGCCCGCGCCCGATCGCCGACGATGCCGTTCGCGTAGTTCACCAAGGCGCCGCGGTGGGCCAGGTAAAGGGCCAGTATCCTGTCCTGCGGCACGCTGCCGACCTCATCCCCGCGCTCTCCGGTCTCTTGTCCAGCGGAGCGCCAGTCTTCCGAATGCCACGGCCACTTGAGAACCGTTCGCATTTGGTCTTAGAGACCGAAGCGCAGCGGCGCAACCTCGCTCCGCGGCAGCGACTGAACAGGTTATGCGAGGCGGCGCCCTTTAAAACCGCACACGCGCCCGGACGCCGAAGCGGCGGCCGGTGCCGACTTCGACCGGTTCGGCAACGTTGAAGAAGCCTGCGAAGAAGGCACCGCCGGTAGCACCGGTTGCATATTTCTCGTTGAAGGCATTTTCGACGAAAGCCTCGATGTCGAACCGATCGGCACGCAACCCCACCCTGAAGTTGAAAACGTCGTATGAGTCGAATTCTCGCGCGTCGACGTCCGGAGTGCTGGTGAATGAACTCGTGTAGCTGTACTCGGCTCGAACATAGGCATCGGCGAAACTGTCGAAGACAGGATGGGCGTACTCGCCGACGGCGCTCAAGGTATGGCGCGGCGCGTTGGGCAATTGCTCGCCCGTGGCATCGCCGCCAGACGCATCCTCGAAATCCGTGAACTGTGCATCGGTGAAGCCGTAGGCCAGGTTGAGCTGCAAGCCTTCGAGCGGCAGGGCCGCGACCTCCAGCTCGCTGCCCAGGCTGCGGGCGCTGCCGGCGTTCTGAACGATCCGCCCAGTGGGAAATCCGGGAGGGATCGATGCGACTTGGATATCGTCATAGAAGAGGGCGAAGCCGGAGGCGTTGACGAAGAGGCGGTCGTCGAACCAGCTCGACTTGAAGCCGCCCTCGTAGTTGATCGCCGTTTCGTTGTCGAACTCGCGTCCGTCCAGCGGCCCGGTACCGAGCTGATTGAAGCCACCCGACTTGAAACCGGTGGAAACCAGAGCATAGGTGCTGAAATCGTCGGTCCAGTCGTAGAGAATACTGGCTTTCGGCGTGAAGGCGGTGAAGGTCTCGTTGACCGAGTCGAAGCCCTCCTCTGATACGTCGACCTCAATGTAGCTGAAGCGCCCGCCCAAGGCTACTTCCAGGTCTTCGATCGGCCGAAAGCGAAACTCGCCGAAGACCCCTGCGTCGAACACCTCCTCGGTGCTCGGACCTATGAAGTTCTGGTCGCCTGGCGTCGCCCCTAACAGCGAGCCATCCTCGCCAACCGTGAGCACAGACTCCGTCTCCTCCTCGGCCCAGGTGCCATTGACGCCCAGGAGAAAGCTGCTCTCTCCCAGCAGCGGGAGCGGAAAAGGCTCGGCTTCGAAACGGAACTCCTGGGATATCGACTGCTCTTCATTCTTCAATGTGCCGAACAGGAGGTCGAGCTCGGTAAAGTCAAAATCCTGATCGAGGTCGGCCCTTACGTCCAAGTATGAAGTATTGGAGATCAAGCTGCCGACATCGAAGTCGTACGTGCCGCGAAAGGAAACGAGGCCCCGGTCAACGCGGTTGTCGCTGTCGCTATTGATGAGGAATTCGAAATCGCCGTTGCCGTCGACGCTATCGACCGTCGCATAGTTCGGCCCGGAGAAGTCCGTGCGATCGAAGGAGCCGGCAAGGTCGAGGGTGAGCCGATCGGTCGGCTGGGAGCGGAGGCTGAGCCGTGCCCCATAGTCCTGATTGTCAACGGAATCGCCGCTGAGATTCGGCGTCTCGATGAAGCCGTCGTCGTAGCGCCCGAAAGCGACCAGCCGCGCCATCAGTGTGCGGTCGCCGGTCAGCGAACCATTGACCAATCCGCGCACCAGACCGTCCGGATGGCTGCCGACCTCACCCTCCAACTCCGCCTCGAAGTTCTCGGTCGGTTTCTTGGTGACGTAATTAATCGCGCCGCCGATGGTGCCGCGGCCAAAGGCCGTGCCCTGAGGGCCGTAAGCGACCTCGGCCCGTTCCAGGTCGAAGAGGTTTGGGTCGATCGCGGTGTTCCGTCCCGTCGGGTTCAGCATCACCTCGTCTATGTAGACGCCGACGGTGGGGCCGCTCGCTCTTGCGCCTGTAACGTCCGAGATACCACGGATCGAGATCACGGTGGCTGTCCGGCTGCCGCTCTCCGCAATGTTCAGGTTGGGCGTACGCAACGCGAAATCTTCGAGATCCGTGATGTTGGACTTCTCGAGCTCTTCGGAGGGCAGCACGAAAACGCTGCCCGGCACGTCCTTCACCAGCTCCTCGGTACGCCGGGCCGTGACGGTGATGTCGCCGATCCGCAGCGGACCACTCTCGGGCTCGGCGGTCGCGCGTTCCAGCGTCACCAGCGAACCGTTCAGGCGATAGGTCAGACCGCTGCCGGCGAGAAGTCGCTGCAGTGCTTGATCTGCGGTCATCCGGCCAGACACGGCCGGCGCCGCGATGCCGCGCGTCAGGTCGCTGTCCGCGAAGAACTGAAGGCCCGTCTGCCGGCTGAGCGCACGCAAGGCATCGCTTAAAGGCTGTGGAGAAATCTCGATGGGTCGTGTATCGCCCTGCGCCACTTGGGCCGCAACGTCGCGGCGCTCCGCGGAAACCTCCAGATTGGCGGCGCCTGCGCCCCCGGACAGAAACAGAGGAACGACAAACAGAATTCTATGCCAGCGCCCCTTTCGGGATCTTGTCAGAAACACGCCCTTGCCCCCACCTCAGAAACTCATTGCCGACTGCGAACCAATCGCAATCGCTTCCTTGAGTTCGACGGATGGGAAACGAAGAACCGTAACGCTTGATTGGAATTAACGCAGAATAGCGATCAGCGGCCAGTTCGCGACGAGCTCGAGACCGCTCGAGGCCGCCACGACCTCCAGTGCCTGATCGATATTGTCGAGCGACAGCACGCCATCGAAGCGCTGCGCCGCCGCTTGATCGTTCAACAGCAGGATCCGGCCGGGTCTGTAGCGGTCGAGCGCGGCAATGACGTCCGAAAGCGGTTCGTCCTTGAAGTCGAGGATGCCCGCGCGCCAAGCCAGCGCCCGCCCGGTGTCGATGGATGCGGTCGACAGCGCCCGCCCTTCGGCACCGCGCACGGCCGCTTCTCCAGCGCCGATCAGGACGCTGGCGTCGCCCTCATTGAGCGTGACCCGAACCTGCCCCGACTGCACCAGGGCGGACCATCCGGCATCGTCCGCCGACACGGCGAAAACCGTTCCGACCGGGCGTGCCTGGACGGTGGCGGATTCGACGATGAAGTCTCGGGCCGGGTCCGCGGCCGTCTCGAAGACGACAACGCCGGCATGGACGCGGACCCGTCGTTCAGACGCGGTTTCCGACCAAGACATCGAAGCACCGCTGTCGAGCTGCGCCCTGCTTCCGTCGGGAAGGGTGACGCTCTCAACGTGGCCGACCCCGGCGGCATAGTCAGCCGTCAAGCCGGGGGCGTAAAGGCCCCAAAGTGCCACGAGCCCAACGACGGCAAGAGCGCCGCCCCCGAGCCGCACGCGGCGCCGGCGCCGCGCCCGCCGGGCGATCGCGCGCGCATCGAAGCCGGGCGGGAAGGCTTCGCCGCCACGGATCTGGCCAAGTGCATCGTCAAGCCGGTCGGATGAGCGGCCCGCCCCTTGGCCTCGCTCTGTCGAAGGACGCTGATCGACCATGTTCAACCGTTGGTCCAGCTTCTCCGGGTTGTCAAAATATAAAGACGTCGGCGCGCGCGCGAACCGTACCGTCCGGCTCACGGCTTGGCGGTATCGCCATGCTCGAGCAGCTCTCTGCAATGGCGCAGCGCCTTGGCCACCCTCTTCTCGACCGTGCTCTTGGAGACGCCGAACAAGCGGGCAACGGCATCGTAGCTCAGGCCATCGATGCGCAGCAGATGGATCATGGCCCGCGTTTCCTCCGGCAGCTTCGCCAAAGCCCGATCCAGACGGCGCAACCGATCGCGGTCGATCGCGGCTTGCAGCGCGTCCGGCGCAGGGTCATGGGCGGTGAGGTAGTCCGTCGCCACCGCCGCCATCTTCTCATCGCGATGACGGTCGGCCCGGGCGGTATCGATCACCAGATTGGCGGCGGCGCGAAAGAGATAGGCCTTGGGGTTGTCGATGCCGCGCGCCTCGCGGAGGCAGGACATCCTGATGAAAAGCTCGTGCAGCAGGTCGTGCGGCTGATGCCGTGGCCCGGCCTTGCGTCTCAGGAAAGCGATCAACTCATCCCGGTTGGCGAGGAAAACGTCGAGCCATGGCGGCTCGGCCTGCCCCTGCATTCTTGACCAGTCTCCACTTTCCGCCACAGACCGACGCCCTTCCCAAGGTGACGACGATGGATGTACGCGCGCGGGACGATGCCGAGTTTCGGAACAATTTGCAAATAGTTGTCATTCGCAATTAGGAGTCGGGGCGTGGCTGCTCCCCCACAGATCATCCGCATCCAGTGGATCGTGCATTCATCGTCTCTTTCAGTCGTGCGCCGCCGTCCGCCAAAGGCTTGATTGACAGCGATACGACAGAGGTAACCGAAGGGCCGAATGTTGGATTGCGACGCAGTCGGTTGCTGCGCAGTCGCATCTCAAAACCTCACTCGGGGGCCGAGCCTCACAGCGACAGAGCCCGGCGGGGAGTGCCGGGCTCCCAGTGCCCAAATCTCTAGAACCTTGCGGTGAAATAGACCCGGAACGTGCGGCCCGGGGCGGGAATGCGGCTGACGAAAAGCGGCGGCACGTAGTATACGTCCGTAGCGTTCTCGACGCTGAAGCCGAAGGTAAGATGGTCGTTGACCTGGTAGGACCCGAAGAGATCGACGATCTGCTGCCCATGCCAGTAATTGTTTCTCTTCGGCCAGAAGTTTGCCGGGTCCCGTTCATCGGGCAACTGCAGTTCGTTGAAGAAGGTCAGGCGGCCGCCCAGCTCCAGCTTCTCGTCCAGCCAGCGCGTGCCCAGGGTCAGGGTGCCGCTGATTTCAGGTTGCTCGGCGCTGATCTGGGTGGGGGCATCGAGCAGTTCGGTGAAGTGCGTGTAATTGAAGTCCGCGAAGACCCGGCCCATGTCGTAGGACAGGCTCATCTCAAAGCCCGCGGTCGAGACATCCGGCAGATTTATGAAGACAAGCCCTTCCGGCGCATCAAGGAAAACCTGCCGTGCGACGAAGTTGTCGTAGTCGTTGTCGAAGTACACCAGCTTGCCGCGGAAGAGATCGTCCTCGAAAAGCAGCCCGTCGCGCATGTAGTTCCCCCCGACCTCCCAGCTCTTCAAGGTCTCCGGCTTGAGGTTGGGATTGGGGAAACCGGTGCTGCTCCGCCCCAGCTCGGCCAAGCTCGCGGCCCGGAGACCCTCGGAATAGCGGGCGAAGAACTGGAGACCGTCGGCAGGTTCCACGGTCACGCCGACGTTGGGTGAAAAGCGATCGCCACTGGTCTCGGACTCCCGCATGATGTCCTGTTCCGTGCCGTCCCAAAACGAACTTGAGTTCCTGCGGATATCACGCAGCCTTATGCGTTCAGCCTCGTCCCCAGCATCTCTGGCAGCCTGCTCCGCCGCACTGACGGCGTCGCGAGCGTCGTTATCGAATTCGATGTTTCTCACGAAACGTTCTACGCGCGCGCTGTCGCTCTTGAAGCCGTCATAGCGCAGGCCACCGTGGAGGGTGAGCCAGTCGGTCGGCTCGAAAGCCGCATTGACATAAGCCCCGTAGACCTCGCGATGGAAAAAGGGCTCGTCCTCACTGCGCGTGACTCGCGGCTGAGGAATAGCGGCGAAGGGCGGCTGGATGGGGGTGAAAGTTATCGACTGCAGGGAAATCGGGTCGCGCGGGCTTTCGGCCCGCGTGTATTCCGCGCCGGCGGTCACGGTGAGGCCACCGAGGGGCGTGTCGAAGAAACCCGTGTTCCAAGCCTCCGTGCCCCAGGCCTCGTCTTCTTCCACAAAATCTCCAAAAGCATCTCCGAACCTTGTGAAGTACTGATCATCTTCCTCGGAATCGGTGCCCCAGACATTGACCTGCAGGTTGATCAGGTCGTGCTCGGAGTCCCACTTGTAGCGCAGCCAGTAGCGGTTGGTCTCAACCTCGCTGAGCCCATACTGCTGAATAGGGAATCGCGTGAGCTCTGAAGGGAAGGCTTGGCCGAACTCGCTCTCGAAGCGGTTGTAGCCGGCCTCGAAGGAATGGCCGCCGTCCAGCCGCAGCGCTCCCTTGACCAGGAAGGAGCGGCTGTCCTCCGAGGTGTTCGGCACCTCCGCCCCCAGTTCGACCGGTCTGGCAACAATTTCATGATTCCCGCTATCACCAGCGAAGTAGTTGCCCTCTTTGCGCCGGGAATAGGCGGCGACCAGGTCGACGCGCTCGGTCTGCACTGCCCCGGCCAGGCTGCCGAACCAGTTGCTGTCCGAGACAATCTTGTTGCCGTCAGCTTCCAACTCGCCGATCGGGTTGCGGGTCGGCCCTACCGAGAAGTCCCTGGGTGAGATGCTGTTGCCGCCGAGGCCGCCGCGCAGGCGGAAGCCGAAGGTCTCCCCCTCCGGAACCAGGTCGTCCGCGTCCAGCAGGCGCACGTTGACGACGCCGGAGGTGGTGCCGGTGGCATAGGGCCCGCTGCCGGGGCCTTTGGAGATTTCCACCCCGCCGATCAGGTCCGGGTCGATGTAGGTGCGCTGATCGGCACCGGCATAGCCCCGGGTGAAGGAGGTTTCCTGCTGCGTACCCTCGACCATGGTGCGCACCCGGTTGAGCCCCTGGGCGCTTCTGATGTTCACATTGATCGAATTGCCGTCCTGCTTGGCGCCCGCGATGACACCCGGCACCTCGTTGAAGATGTCGCCCGGCGCGCTGGGCCGGATGCGCTCGATCTGCTCGCGGGAGATGTAAGCCGAAGAGCCCGGCGTCATGAAGGGCACGTCCGCCGGGTCGGCTTCCCATTGCCCTTCCACAGTGATCGGGCCGAGCTGCGGCAGCCCACTTTCCTGCTCCGTCACCGCCGGCTCCACCGTTACCAGCGAACCGTCGATGCTATAGCTCAGCCCGGTGCCTTGAAGGAGGCGGCGAAGCGCCGTCTCAGCCGTGTAGCGCCCTACGACGCCTTGCGTGCGTCGGCCCGTCACTTGGCCCGATGCAAAAAGAAGCGTCAGGCCGGACTGATCGGCAAGTACGGTCAACGCCGTATCGAGCGGCTGCGCCGGGATGTCGAAGGGGAGCGTCTCAGAGAGTGCGGCCTGGGCCAGATGGCTCCGCGATGACGTCGGATCGAGGTTCGGCGTGCCTGCGTAGGCCGCTTCGGCATGCAGCACGGCTGTCACCGCCAGCGGGCCAGCCAGTTTGCCGCATCGAACCGCAGCCATTCGCCACCGACGGCCTCGCCCTTTCCTGCCGTCCAATCCTTCCTGCACGCCCACAGTCCCCTCCCTGAGATTCTCTCTGCGTCATCGCGTCGGAAATGCGAATGCGAGTCATTCACATTCTTTGCCTACGACGATGGAGGGGATGCGATCTTGCAGCGCTTCAGCGCTTTTTTTTCGGGGCCGCGCTCGGAGGGGGTGCCTCAGTGAATCACGGTGAAGAACGGCAGGCGCAAAACTGTAAGCCCGAGCGTTCTTTCCAGACCACGCAGCGCGGCATCCGTGTCGTTCAGGTCGAACACACCGGTGACGCGCAGTTCTTCCAGCCTGCTGTCCGCAACGAAGATGCGGCCGGACCGGTAGCGTTCGAGCTCTGCAACGACGTCCGCTAGAGGGCGCTGGTTGAAAATCAACTTCCCGCGCGCCCAAGCGGTCGCCTTGACCGCATCGACGGGCACCGGGTCGTCGATACCTTGCCCATCGAAGCCCGATTGCTGACCCGCCTCGAGGGTGATCGACCGGTCGGGGCTTGCCGACGCACGGAGCTGCACCCTGCCTTCCAAGACGACAACCCTCACTTTGTGAGAATCGCGCCGGACGGCGAAGACGGTGCCCAACACCATCACCTCGCCGTCACCGGCGGCGACGATGAAGGGGCGCGTCTCGTCGGTGCCGACATCGAACAGGGCCTCGCCCTCATACAGCACGAGGCGCCGCTCGCTATCCGCCGAAGAGATGACGCTGAGCGCGGTCGCCGTATTGAGAATTGCGGTCGAGCCGTCGGGAAGCCGCACCTCCTGAAGCTCGCCGGGTTGGGTCGCGTGGTCCGCATAGAGCCCCGCGGTCGGACCGAAAATGCCGGAAATGGCGACGGCAATGACAAGCGATGCGGCAATACCGCCGGCGAAGATCCGGCGTCGGATCCGGCGGCGCCGGTCGTGCTTTAGGGCTGCGATCCCGCCTCCTGCGTTCCCTGCCTGGTTCGCTCCGTCGGTCGCGCCTCCCCCCTCGTAGGCCTTGGCCGTCCGGGTTTCGCCGAAGTCGCGCCACAAGGCCTCGGCATCGCACGCCGCCGCCTCGTGCGCGACACTGCGCCGACGCCAGGCAGCAAAGGCAGCCTGCTCGGCTGCCGTCGCGCGCCCGGATCGCAAATGGACCAGCCAGTCGATAGCCTCGTCGTTCAGCGCGGTACTCCTCCGGCTTTCGACCGCGCCACCCGGCATTGACGTCTCTCCATCACCTGACACGACGCATGCTTCTCTCGGCCTTCACAAAACAAGACGATCCAAGCTGCCCCATCCAACAGCGTCAATCGACTAGATTTCTTCATCGATCTTGCGCAGACAGTCGCGGCCGGCACGCAGGGCCTGGGCGATGTATTTGGCCACCATGCTTTCGGAAACACCCAATACGGCGGCGATCTCGGCAAAGGTCATCCCATCGACACGACTCATCAGCAGCGCCCGCCGGGCGTTCGGCGACAGCGCCATGAGGGTCTCATCGAGAAGCCGAAGACGCTCGCGCTTCAGAGCGACCGTTTCCGGCGACGGCAGGGGGTCGGCAAGCGTCGGCGCAAGACCGTCCGCAGCCGTGCGCGCCGCGGCCCGTTTGTCCCGCCGCAAGGAGTCGATGGCGAGATTGCCGGCGACGCGAAACACGTAGGATCTGGGGTTGCCGATATCCGAGCCGTGTTCATTGGCGGCCGCCAGTCGCAGGTAGGTGTCCTGCGCGATGTCCGCGGCGCGCTCCGGGTTCCCGGTCCGGCGGGTAAGGAACCGGAGGAGCTCGTCATAACACGCTTCGAACGTGGCGATTAAGCCGGGCGGTTCGCCAGACGTCACTGCTTCTTCCTGAAGATGGGCGAACGCCCAAGACCGAACGTGGCCTCCCTTGCGCTGCGCCCACCGAGCGGCAGGACGAGAGGACCGGTCGCAAGCTATGGCAATTGCGACTCATTCTCAATACCGAGTACAACTCTTTCCTCCGTGGCGAAGCGCATCGCGATCCTGCCGTCGATCATCGCAACGGCCAGCGCCGCCCCCAGGCTCCGCCAAGAGATGTCAGAACTGTATGGTGGCGCTGATCCGCGCGGTGCGGCCCGGCGCCGGCATGCGATTCACGTACAAGGGCGGCACGTAGTATTCGTCCAGCAGGTTTTCGATGCTGAAGTTGACCGAGAGGTGGTCGTTGAAGCGATAGGACCCGAAAATATCGAAGATCGTATTGGATGCCCAATACGTCGTGACGTCGACAGGGCCGAGTTCATCGCCGTCCTCCGGCCGCCGTTCGTCGAAAAACGTAGCACGCCCGCCCAGCACCAAGCTTTCATCCAGCCATCGCGTGCCGGCCGTCAGCGAGCCGCTGTACTCCGGCTGCTCCAAGCTTGCGATGGTCCGAACATCGTCGGGCAATTCCGTGTAGTAGCTGAGGTTCAGGTCCGCGAAGACGCGCCCCATGTCGTACGACAGGGCGGTTTCGATGCCTGAAATCGATATATCGTCGTAGTTCTCGAAAGGCGCGCCCTCGAACGGCCGCCCTATGAAGTTGTCATAGTCGTTGTGGAAGTACACGACCTTGGATCGCAAGGCATCGTTCGCGAAGAACAGGCCATTGTCGAGATAGTTGAAGCCGAATTCCCAGGTCTTGAGCACCTCGGGCTCGAGATCGGGGTCGAACCCCGGACCGAAACCGAAACTCTGGCCCAGTTCCACCAGGCTCAACGCGCGAAAACCCTCCGCATAGCGCCCGAACACCTGAAAACCGTCAAGCGGTTCCACCATCACACCGAAATTCGGCGAAAAGCGATCTGCACTGCTTTCGTCTCGTTGCGTAACGATTTCCTGGGTGCCAGTTCGAAACTCGTCCGTTCTCCCTGGTAATTCGTTTATCTCTGTCTCTAACGGGTCGACCTCGGCCGCATAACAGGCAATGACGGCACCGACATCCGGAAAGAGGTCGTCGCACCTTTCCTCTGCCGCGAATAGTGCGTCCCACAACCGATTTCTCTCGGCTGCAAGAGCATCGTCATCAACCTGAGCATCGCCTCGGCTGGTCGTCGTGGTGCTGCTGCCTTTAAAGCGATCGTAGCGCACACCGCCACTCAGAGTGAGCCAGTGCGTTGGGCGGTACGCCGCGTTGAAGTAACTGCCGAAGACCTCGCGTGTACCGTCGAAGGTGGGCGCCGAGCCGTTGTTGGTGACGACCGGGGGCAGACCAGGCGTGAAATCGGTACGGTTGAGAAGAACATCCTCAGTGATAATGCCGTTCGAACGGGAATACTCGGCGCCGTAGACCATCGACAGTTCGCCAAGTCCCGTGTCGACGATGCTGGTGTTCCAGATCTCGCCGCCCCAGCTTTCGTTCTCCTGCGGCGCCTGTCGGAGCTCCCCCTGCTCGTCGATCTTCGTTCCCCAGACGTTGGCCTGGAAATTGATCAGGTCGCTGTCCGAGTCCCATTGGTAGCGCAGCCAACCGCGCTTGCTTTCGACATCGTTGAGCCGTGTCTGCGATGGCGGGAACGTCACCAGGTTGGTCGGAAAGGCCATGCCGAACTGGCTGCTGTAATAGGTGGCACCGGCATGGAGGGAATGACCGCCATCGAAGCGCAAGGTGCCTTTGAACAAAGCCGATTTGGTCCGGTCGGAGGTGTTTGATACCTCCTCGCCGGGACCGATAACGCTGAATCTCTGCTCAACTAAATCACCTCTGTTGCCGCGCACTTTAAAGCTATCGCTGCCGTTCTCGCCGGCGAAGTAGTTGCCCTCCTCGCGGCGCGCATACCCCAGGACCAGCTCGAAGCGATCGGAGCGGTAGGCGCCGGCAATGCTGCCGAACCAGTTGTCGTCGGTGAAAAAGTTGCCGCCGCTCGACCGAAGCTCGGGGTCGGCGCCCCGAGGCCGAACGCTGCAATCGGCACTTTCGCTATCCTCCTTGCAGGTCGGACGGACCCTGCTGCTGCCAACGCCGCCGCGGATGCGCAGCCCGAAATTGCTGTCTTCGGGGACCAGGTCGTCGGCATCGAGCAGGCGCACGTTGACGATGCCTGAGGTGGTGCCAGCGCCGAAGGGGCCGCTCCCTGGCCCCTTGGAGATCTCGACCCCGCCGATGAACTCGGTATCGACGTAGCTGCGCTGGTCGGAGCCGGCGTAGCCTCTGTTGCCGGTGGTTTCCTGCTGCGTTCCCTCCACCATCGTGCGGACGCGGTTCAAGCCTTGCGCGCCACGGATGTTGACGTTGATCGAGTTACCGTCGTTGCTCGCTGCGGAAAAGACGCCCGGGACCGTGCGGAAGATATCGCCCGGCGCGGAAGGCGGCACGAGGTCGATCTGCTGGCGCGAGATGTAGGCGGAGGAGTCCGGCGTCACGAAGGGCAGATCGGTCGGGTCGACTTCCAATTCTCCTTCCACCGTGATCGGGCCGAGCTGTGGCGGTCCGCTATCCGGCCCAACAGCCGCCCGCTCCAGCGTGACGGTATTGATGCTGACATAGCGATAGCTCAAGCCGCTGCCGGCGAGGAGCTGCCGCAGCGCCTGGTCCGGCGTGTAGCGACCCTGCACCCCGGGTGACATCTCGCCCTGCGCGATGCGGGCATCGAACAGCACTTCCAAACCCGACTGCTCGGCGAACTGCAACAGGGCGGAAGCGAGAGGCTGCGGCGCGATCGCGAATGTGCGCACCTCTGCCTGCTGCGCGCCGAGCGGGTTTGGCGTGAGCACCCACACCACGCCAAGCGCCAACAACAGGATGCAAGCCCAACCTTGTCCAGACTCACGCATTACCGGCCCCTCGTTCCCCTGTCGCCAAGACCGCCAGTCGCGCAGAGCTATACGCGAATGCGTCTTAGTCGCATTTGTCAGTAGAGAAGACGGAGCTCGTTGGTCGGACCATTACACGGCGGCGAGAGGATCTTTTGCTGCGGCTGCCTTTCGCTTCGCCGGACTATCGCGCCGGCTCGGCGGCGACCAGAACCAAGAGGTCGCCGAAGCGGCGCAGGCGTAGCGGCAATATCCGCTCGATCGTATTGAGCGCCGCATTGGTGTCCGCGATGGAGAAGGAGCCTGTGACGGGAAGCGACTCGACCTCGGGGTCCAGGACCAGGATGCGGCCTTGCCGATAGCGCGCGAGCTCGGCCAGAACCTCGCCAAGCGGCTGGTTGTCGAAGACCATTCGGCCGCGGCGCCAGGCGAGCGCCGTCGCCGCATCGACCTCGGCGACCTCGCCAAGTCCGCTGTCGCTGAAGCGGAGGCCCTGGCCGGCCGCGAGGCGCTTGCTGTCCTGGCCCGGCGCGGACACCGCGACCCGGCTCTCGGTCACGATCACCTCGACCGCGTCGTCGGCAAGCCGGACGGAAAAGGCGGTGCCGAGTGCCTCAATGCGTCCGCTGCCGGCCTCGACGATGAAGGGGCGCGCGCTGTCTTTCGCAACCTCGAAGTAGGCTTCGCCCGCTTGCAGAACGACCCGCCGGCTGCCGCTGGTGAACTCGACGGTCAGGGCGCTTGCCGTGTTGAGATGAGCGGTCGAGCCGTCCTGCAACACGATCTCGCGCTGCTCGCCGAAACCCGTCCGGTGATCGGCAAGCAGACCCGGGGGCGCGAGGCCGTATGCACCGACACAAGCAAGTGCCGCGACAGAGGCGGCGATGGCGAAGCGCCGCAGGGCGAGCCGACGGCGGAGGGGCGCCTGGCCGATCGTTGCCGTGCGCGCAGGGTCGCCGCGATCTCGGCCGGGCGCAGGCCGCTCGATCTGGTCGAGCCCGGCCCAGAGCCGCTCCATCTCCCGGTAGGCCTCGGCATGGGCCGGGTCGGCTTCACGCCAGGCCTCGAACGCGGCTCGGTCCTCATCGGAAACGGCGTGGTGGCGCAGGCGCGCGAACCACTCGGCCGCCGCGTCTTTCGCCGAAGGCTCGCCGTCTTCACGCATCACCGTATCTCGCCTGCTTCGAGATGGCCGGCCAGCCGCATCGTCGTATCCATCGATGTCTATCCCGTCTGTCGTCTCATATGACCGACAACGCGGCGAACGCCATTACTCGACAATAGATCTCCAACTCTCAATCTTCAGATATGCCATCGCGGCATCGCGCCAGCGCCCGCATCATATGCACCATGACCGTGTTCTCGGAGATGCCGAGGCGCGCGGCGATCGCGCGGTAGCTGAGGCCTTCGAACTTGTGAAGCAACAGGATTTCGCGCTGGCGCGACGGCAGCCTGTCTATGGCTCGTTCAAGGCGCCGCACCTCGTCGCGGCTCAGAAGCGTTCGTTCCGGGCTCGGCGTTTCGTCGGGAACCGTCTCCCACAGGGTCGTGCCGACGAGACGCGGCTGCTGCGTCACGCCGCGGAAGTGGTCGGCCAGCAGGTTCGAAGCGATGCGATAGAGATAGGCGCGCGGGTTGTTCACGCTGCCGGCGGACTCGCTGCGCAGCAATCGGAGGAAGACCTCCTGCGTCAGATCCGCCGCGGTTTGGGCGCAGTTCAGCCGCCGGGTCAGATAGCGTTGCAGCTCCTCACCGTGCTCTGCATAGAAGCGTCTGACCTCGCTGTGCCGCACCGAAAACCCAGCATCCCCAAAAAGTCTCGCACTGAAAGTCCTAACTTAAATGAGAACGCTTCTCAATCTCATTCATTGCCGTGGGCGATGCCTTCGGCGCCCTCGACCGGCGCGCTGTCGATCTCCTCGCCGGCGGCATCCGACAGCCCGACGCGGATGAAGCGCGCGTCCCGGAAGCGCCCGTCGGCGATCTTGGGAAAGACACTGGTGTCCGCGCCGGGACGAATGGCCGGCAGGTCGGCCTCGAGGACCCCCGCCAGAGCGACGCCCCTGGTTCTCCTATGCCCGACCTGCGCCCAAGGGATCATCCGGCTTGTCGTGTCGTTGGGTCACGCGCCACCCGCCGCCGCTCGCAGCCACCATCTTGGCCAGCGGGCGTAGCACAGCAGGACGCCAGGTCAGCGTAAAGACGACCGCTGCAGCGGCAATGCTGATCGCGGTCGCCCACAATAGGGCACCGAAGCTTGGCCCGTCCCGGACCAGGCAGAGGACCAGCGACAGAAGGAGCGCGAGGCCGCCCAGTGTGCGCAGCGCCAGCCGCCGGATGCCCGTCGGCGGCGCTGCCTGACTAACCCGCTGCCAAGGCCGTGCCTGGGCCAAGGCCAGCAGGACAAAGCCGAGATAGGCGGCGGTCACTATGCCGGCCAGGAGGAGCCACCCCGCCACCGCCGCTACTCTGCCTCCTTCAGCGCGTCTTGCGACGGACCTGGGGCGCTGCCTCTCCGGGCGAGGCGCAGCGCGGTGAGGAGCGCGACCGCCGCGCCGAAGAGCAACAGGAGATCCATGCCGGCGACCGGCCAGAGATGCCGATGAGCAAGCGAGCGGACCAGATGATCGCCGGTCGTCGCGGCGTTGAGCACGACGGCCAGCACCGCCAGACCCGCAATCGCCCAGCACTGTTCCCGCCACGCCCGGCCGTGCCGAGCCCAGGCATGGGCGAAAGTGACGAGCCAGACGAGATAGAAGGCCCAGACTTCGAGGGCCGCACGATCTTGGCCGACGAAGCTCGTATCGAACGGCAGCAGCCGATTGGTCACGAAAAAGGTAAGCGTCGCAATGACGATTCCGGAGACGGAGCCTACGGTCAGTCCTTCGACGATGCGCACGCCTGGCAGACCTTGCGCAGCGTGGCGTTTACGGCGCGTCTCCAACCAATAGATATAGCCGGTCGCGATCATGACGCAGCCGGAGAGGCCGAGCAGGAAGTAGATCCAGCGCAGCGGCCAGTGCTCGAACTGGATGAAGTGCAGTCCGGCGATAAAGCGCTGCACATGGACGACGGGCGCGGCGGCGTGCGTCCGCAGAACCTCGCCCGTCGCTGCGTCGAAATGCACGGCGTCGACGTTCAAATCCACCGACCTGGCAACAGTGCGGCGCATCTCCACCGTCGCGCTGACGTCGCCTGGATGCCACACGCGCACGAAGTAAGGTGGCTCGCCGCCCCAAATACGCGTCGCCTCGGCCGCCATCCGATCGAGCGGGGCCAGCGATCCTGGCACGCCCGCCGCGTCCCGCTGGAAGCTGCCGAAGGCATCGCGATTGAAGGCGGCCCGGTCGCCGTCGTAGGCGATCGAAACAACCGTTGGGAAATAGATCGTGAAGAAAATGATCAGTCCGGAGAGCGCCATTACGAAATGAAACGGCAGAGCCAGGACGCCTGTGAGATTGTGCAGATCCAGACTGGACCGCGGCAACTTTCTGTCCGGCCGGAACGTGAAAAAATCCATGAAGATTTTGCGATGGATGACGACGCCGGAAAGCAGCAGCACCAGCGTCGCCATGCCCGCAAGCCCGACCAGCCAGTAGCCGAGGTCGTTCCATCGCAGATGCAAACTGTAGTGAAACGGGAAGATGAACCGCGTGCCCGCCAAGGTTCCGGCATCGGGCAGCAAAACGCCGGTCCGTGGTTCGATGTCGCGGAAGGTGAAATCACCGGCCGAATTCCGGTAGAAAATCCGGACCACCGGGACGCGCTCGCTTGGCAGGAAGAAACTCCAGAACGGGGCGTCGGGAGCCAGTTCGCGCGCGGTGTCGAGCAAGGGGGGCCAGGAAGGCCGGTCGGTCGCCGCCAGCCGCGTCTCCGGCATCATCCAGCGGTCGATCTCTTTGTCGAAGACGGACAGGGTCCCGGTCCAGAAAACCGCAAAGAGGAGCGCTCCAAGCACGACGCCTGCCCAGGTGTGCAGCCAGCCCATGGATTCCCGAAAGGTGTCACCCACGAGGCGCCCCTGTCAGCGCGGGCAACATCTCCGCGCCCCCGAAGGCGAGCGCTCCGCCAAGGCCCAACACCCACCAAAGCCGCGTCAAACACCGTTCGGCAAAGCTCCACAACAGCAAGGCAAAATAGATAACGAACGCGGGCATCGCCATGAGCGTAGCGGCTTCGCTCGGTGGCATGACTCTGGACAGCGCCAAAGACATGAGCGCCGCAAAGCCGGCGGCCAAGAAATAGCCACCGGCGATTGCGAGGAGCAGACGTTGCACCATTCGCCAGGACGACGCCGGTGAAAACCGGTGTGCCATGTTTGATCCGACGCATGGCATTGCTGACAATCCCGGGGATTTGGCCAAGTTGGTGACTCCATGGCGTCTGCGACGCCAACTTCGTTAGAACTTGACCTGGACCGTGCCGAACACGGAGCGGGGCGCGCCAACGTCGACGAAATTCGGATCGTCCACGCCCTCGACATATTTCTTGTCGAACAGATTTTCGATGTTGAGCGCCAAGCTGATGTTGTCGTTGATCTCATAACGGGCAAACAGATCGACCCGTGCGTATCCATCGACATCGACCTGATTGGCGAAGTCGGCTTTTCGGTCGCCGACCACGAAGACGCCGCCGCCGATCTCGAGCCCGCGCAGAGGACTACCTTGAAAGGCGTATGTCGCCCAAAGACTGCCGCTCCAATTCGGCGCGTTTACGAGCTGATTGCCGACGGGGAGCGTGTTGTCCTTGGTGACCTCCGCATCGAGGTAGGCGAGCGAACCTATTACGTTCCATCCCGGCGCCAGTTCGCCGGCGACATCGAATTCGACGCCACGGCTGCGTTGCTCGCCGACCTGTATCGAAAAGGTCGGGTTCTGAGGATCGGCCGTCGAGACGTTGGAGCGTGTCAACTGATAGGCGGCCAACGTCGTCGAAAGCCGGCCATCGAACCAATCGCGCTTGACGCCGATTTCGAACTGTTCGCCTTCTTCCGGCTCGAATTCCTCGCCGTCGAAGCTTGCGCCGCTCAAGGGTGGCAGGAATGACGTCGTATAGCTCGCATAGATACTGATGTCGTCGATCGGCTGATAGACTAGCCCCGCGCGCGGCGAGAAAGCCTGGTCCCATTTGTCCGTTACGTTGACATCGTTGCGATCGAACCGCGTTTTCGCCGTGTCGAACCGACCGCCGAGAAGCAGTTTCCAATGGTCTCCGAACGAGATCAGGTCTTGGAGATAGACGCCGTAGAAATCGATCCGCCGATCCTGCGTGCCCGGCGCTGAGAGTGGACCCGGCGTTGCGCCATAGACCGGATCGAATATGTCGATGGGGTCGAGATCAGCGGCTCGGGCCTCCGATTCAAACCGCGTGAAGTTGCTGTCCGCGCCGAAGAGAAGTTGGTGCTCAAGCGGGCCTGTTTCGAACTTGCCGGTCAGGTTCGCTTGCAGGGCGTAGTTCTGATAGTCCTGGTTGAACACGAAGAAACGCCGGTTGAGAGTCCGCCCGTCAGCTTCCAATCCGAGCGGAAAAGACTGGGTCGGCGTGGCATTGGTATCGGAGAATCGTACCAGGGCCCGAAGCGACCAGTCGTCATTGAGCCCATGATCGACGCTCGCCTGGATTCGGATTTCGTCGGAGTCGACACGGTCCTTTTCTTCGCCCAGGAACCGCTCGCGGGGCAGGGCCGGCGCTTTGCCGTCGACGGCAATCACGCCGTAGTCAAACTGATGACGCCGGTCGTAATACTCAAGATCGAGATCGACCGTCGTGCGGGACGTCGGAACCCAGCGTAGCGACGGTGCGACCTGAATGCGTTCTGAATTGATGAAGTGGTCCCGGAAACTGTCGGCGTTCTCATAAGACGCGTTCAAGCGCGCCAGTAGCTTGCCGTCTTCCGTCAGCGGCTGGTTGAGATCGACGTCACCTCTGTAGAAATCGAAACTTCCCGCCCGTCCCGTGAGGCTGTAACGCGGTTCGGGTTGTGGCTTCTTGGTGATGATATTGACGAGCCCTCCGGGGCCGGCGGGGCCGTACAAGATGCTGGGCGGCCCTTTCAGAACCTCCACCCGCTCCACATTGGCCAGACCCAGTTGCGCGGCGTCGCCGAATGACGAGGGCGAGAGGAAACCGTCCCTGGCAATGCGTCTTGCGGCAAAACCACGTATCAGGAAGAGATCGCTGCGGCCGCCGTTGGCTCCGCTGACCTGCACGCTACTGACGTTGCGCACCACATCGGCTAGCCGCGTGGCGCCCTGGTCCTCGATAACTGCACGCGGGACAACCTGGATGGACGCCGGCGTATCGATGATCGGCACATCCATTTTGGTGGCGGTGGCACTGCGCGTCGCCAAATATCCATCGACCGGTCCGTAGGCGGATTCGGATTGGCCTTCGATCATGATCGGACCGAGCGCCATCGCGCCGTCGTCGCCCTGCTGCCCCGGCCTCTCGATGGCCACCGTCGTTTCGTCCGTGACAACGTAAGTCAGTCCGCTGCCGGCGAGCAGGTGCCCAAGCGCTTCCGCACTGGTCATCGTGCCGCGCACGGCGGGTGCAGACATGTCCCTAGGCAGCGTGCCGTGGACTGTGACCTGAAGGCCGGACTGCTGGCCGAACAGGGTGAGCGCCGTGGTGAGGGGCTGGGCGGCGATGTCGAATGTCCGCTCGATAGACAACTGTGCCAGACGGATCGGTGAACCGGAGTCCTGTGCATGAGCGGGAGCGGCGATCGCCAACGTTGTCGCGGCCGCCATGACCATCCAAGCGCCTATGAGCGCCATCAGACGGCCGTTCATTCTTGTTCGTTTCGTTGTCGCCAGTCTCACGGCCCATCCCCATTCTGCGTTATCCGACCAAGCGCATGACGCCGCACGCGCAGCCCTGCGAATGCGACGCACTCGCGTCTCTAGTCAAGAAACGCTACTGGGGTTGCCGGGTTCCAAAAAAAGTTGCCGCGACCCTGCAAGCCCTTGTTTTCGGACACGACTTCAGGAGCGTGACACAATGAGCAGCCAGGGTGTGATCTCCCGAACCACGGCGTTCTGGGAGCGGGCAATGGCGCGCAACGCGGCAACGGGCTTGCCGAGATCGTAGACGCCGGTAACCGGCTGGTCCGCGAGGGAGCGGTCCGTTAGGACGATCGCGCCGGCATGGTAGCGCCGCAGCCGGTCCAGCACCTCCCCAAGCGGCTGGTCCTGCGCGATAAGCTGGTTCTGCCGCCAGGCCCCGATCTGAGAGGCTGGCTGTTGTCCGCGCTGGATGGCCCCCGATTGGCTGACCCGCACGAACTCGCCCGCCGTCAGCACGTCCGCGACAGGCTCGGCGCCGCTGTCCTGTTCCACCCGCACCACTCCATACGCCACAGCGACCTCGGCTCCGTCATCGCTCTGCGAGACATTGAAAGCGGTCCCGAGGACTGTGACCCGAAGGTCGTCGGCCGAGACCAGGAAAGGCCGCGCGGCATCGGACATCGCCTCGACGTAGACCTCGCCCGAGAGCAGTCGGACCTGCCGCGCGCCATCGCTATAGGAGACGGCGATGGCGCTGGCAGGCGCGACAGTGACGACACTGTCGTCCGCCAAGCGCAGGGTTCGGGTTTCGGACGTGGCGGTTGCATAGTCGGCCTGCAGGTGCAACGCGAGCTCGGGGGCCGCCACGACGGCCAGGATCGAGGCGGCCGCCGCAAGAGCGGCGAGCCCGAGGGCCCGACGTCGGTTCGGGCGGCCGAGCGGCGCCGGCTTGCGTGCGGCGTCGCCAATGCCGCGGCCAGCGCTGGACGGCGTGCGACGCATCTGCCCTTCGTCGGGCGTCGCGCCGTTGTCCGCCCCCGTCCGCGCTTGCTTCAAGAAGGGGCCCCAGCTCGACGCATGGCGCGGCGACGCCGCGGCGACCGCACGCATCATGCGCTGCGTCTCTTCCCAGGCCACCGCGTTCACCGGCTTGCTGCGCCAGTCGTCGAACTCTTGCCGGAGCACGACGTCGTCCGGGGCATCCTGCAGGCGGATCATCCAGCCGCTGGCTTCCCTGGACGCCTGCCGCGCCCTCAAATCGCTATGGTCCGTATCGTCTGCCATGCCCTTCTCTCAGCCCTGACGAGAGCAGACATCTGCACTCCCGGTCTTCAGGCATGCGTCGAAAGACGCTCTATACACAAAACGCTTGTCGATAGGGTGAGTTCCAAAATTGGCATCGGCGCGCAATCATCGTTTTGCCAGCCGCTGCTTGCAGTGCTCCGCGCCGTCGACGACGAGCATCTGGGCGAGAGACACCGAGATGCCCAAGAAAGCCGCGATTTCCTTGAGCGTGGCACCGCCGAAGCGGTGCATCTCGAAGGCGATGCGGGTGCGCTCGGGCAGCTCCTCCATGGCCTCTATCACACATCGAATCTCGTCTCTGAAAAGGGCGATCGTCTCCGGCGTCGGGGTCTCATCGGGACAGGTTTCGGCCACCTGCTCCAGGTCGTCTCGTGAGATCAGCCGATGCTCGCGGGCCGTTCGCCGATGCTGGTCGACGGCGAGGTTCCGCACGATCCGATAGAGGTAGCCTTTCGCGTCTTCGAGGAAGCGCCCCTTAGAAGCTTCGTCGAAACGCAACCAGGCCTCCTGGACGAGATCCTCCGCCTGCGCACGGCTGCCCGTGATGCTGCTCGCATAGTCGACCAGCGCGCGGCGGTGCGCCACGAACAAGCTGACAGCCGTTCGGTCCTGGCCCAGCGTCAAGTCTCCCCTCCGACCCTTGCCGGCACGATCATGGTGCGGAGAGCGCCAGGAGTCGCACAGGCAAACGGCCCTTATTGAGAACCGTTCGCAGTAACACTTAGCGACTGAGCTTCAGGCCCGCAACGCCTTGAGGCCAGATGCGCTTTGGAGCGCAGCCATCTTCGGGGAGGCGCTAGTTTTCGAGAAGCGGCCATTGGCCGCGATGGGTTTGGCCGTCCCAGCCTTCGATCTCGACCCAGAGACGGACGCCCTCCAGCGCCTCGGGCAGATGGACGTGGCCGTGGGCGATGCCTTCCGGACCTTCGACCGCTTCGCTGTCTATCTCCTCGCCGGCAGCGTCCGACAGCCCGACGCGGATAAAGCGCGCGTCACGAAAACGCCCATCGGCAATCTCGGGAAAGACGTTGGTGTCCGCGCCGGGACGAATGGCCGGCAGGTCGGCCTCGAGGAAACCGGCTAGGGCGATCGGGGTAACTTCGAAGGGGCCGATCGCTTGCGTCGCGAAGCGCGTGCCCTTGTCGCCGATGCCCTCGGAACCGAGCGACAGCACAAGAATGCCACCGGAGACGATGCCAGCGACAAACAGGACGTTGACGTACTTCAGGGCGCCCATCGGGCCGCCCCAGGGCTTCACCCAATGCCAGGCCTTGCGCAGAGCCGCCGCGAACCGGGTCCCGACGAGCAGCTCCGCGACGGCGCGGCGCGTGCGCTTCATGTAGATGATCAGGCCTGAGATCGCGAGGAAGCTGGCCACCGCCCCGCCCAGGAACCACACCAGCTTCACCGTCAGGTCGGCCGCGCCGCTCTTGGCCCAGGTGCCGTAGTGCAGCGGGTGCATGGCGGCATCGATGCGCTGCGTCGCCGTCCAGTCCTCCGACAGGCGGGCGCCCATGATCTCGGCCGTATAGGGATTGACGTAGACGATGTTGATGCCGGTCTGGACCAGCACCTCGCCGCGGTCGCCGCGCACCGTGAAGGGCTGGCTCGGGTTGGCCGGCGGCAGCAGCAGCGTCACCCTCATGTCGGGATAGGCGGCCTGCACGGCGGCGACGATCTCCGCCCCCGAGCGTGGCGTCGGGGTCTCCGGGCCCAGCGCGTCCAGTTGGGCCGTGGTGAGCGTCGGCGGCGCCGGCCGCTCGGCGACGATGTCCGGCGCGCCGCCGGGCTCGACCAGTGGGTTCAGATAGAACCACCAGGTTCCGGTCAGGCCGATGATCAGCAGGAACCAGACCGACCAGAGCGCTGTCAGCCGGTGAAGGTCGCCGAGCCAGGTGCGGGTGTCGCGGTGAAAGCGCGGGCGCCGGAGAAAGCCGCGCCAGAACTTCTTGTAGGTGATCAGCCCGGTGACGATGGAGATCAGCAGCATGACCCCGAAGAAGTTCACCACGTAGCGGCCGATGGCGGGCAGGAAGAGATTGGTGTGCAGCACGTTGATGAAACGCCCGACGGTGATGAAGGGCGT
>JANQIA010000235.1 GCA_028282405.1 Rhodovibrionaceae bacterium | reverse complement strand
TCCTCGCCGACGATGCTGCGCGGGACGTTCCAGAAGGGATTGAATTCCAGGTAGGTGATGCGGTCGCTGAACAGCGGCGTGCGGTTCTTCTTCGTGCCGATGATCACCCGGGCCTCGTGCACGACGATGCCTTGCGACACCATCCGCATGCGATAGTCGGGCAGGTTGACGCTGACGTGGGTCTCGCCCAGCTCAGCGGCCTGCCAGCGCAGCCGCTCAAGATTCACCAGGATCTGGGCCGCGCGCTCGGCCAAGGTCACATTGAGCGCGGCGAGCGTCTGACGCCCCACGATGCCGTCGACCTTCAGGCCGTGGCGCCGCTGAAAGTCCATCACCGCGTCTTCCAGTGCCGGGTCGTAGAGCGCGCCCGGCTCCGGAATGTAGGCGGCGGGCACCAGCGCGTGCGAAAAGCCGCTGCTGACCTGCGGCAGGGGCGCTGCGACCTGCTCGAGCTGCGCCAGGCGCTCCCGCAGCAGCGGCACGCGCGGGTCTTCGTCTCCGGGCCTCAGCGTCGGGCCTTCGGGAACCAACGTGTCGGCCTGGACGGTCGCCAGCCAGCGGTAGTCGCGCAGCGCCTGACGCAGCGCGGCGTAAGCCGCCGTCTGCGGCCGCTGCGCGGCGACGTAGTCGGCAAGGCTCGGCGTCTCGATCGCGCCCTGCAGCAGCGCGAGCGGGTCGACGCTCTTGCGCTCGATATCGTGCTCTTCGCCCAGGCTGGCCGGATCGACCCGGCCGATCTTGAGGTCGGTCAGGTAGGCCAAGAGGGCGCCGGAGAGATGCAGCTCCAGACGCGCCAGGGCGGCCGGAGCGGCGACGTCGGCCGCGCGGGCGGCACGGCGCGCTTCCGCGCCGTAGTCGCCGGGGATGAGGCCGTCCTCGTCAGCCGCCTGCAAGGTCAGGAGCAGCGCCTCGCCGTGCGGGGTCAGACCCTCAGCGCTGAGCCAGATCGGCTGATAGCCCCGGCCGGCATAGCTTGCGCGCAGGGCTTCGGCATCCAGGGACGAGCGGGCGCCGAGCTCGGCCGGCTTTGCGGCGCCTTGGTCGCTGAGCACGCCCAGCAGGGCGAGCTGCAGCTTCGAGAGCGGCTGGCTCTCCGGCGCGCCAGCCTCGCGGCTGGGCAGGAAGGTCTGCGGCAGCGCCGCCGTCGGCGTGCCCGCATACGGCCCGGCGCTGGTTTCGGGCGCGTGCTCTTCCCCGGCCGCGCCCTGCAAAGATAGACCTGCCAGCAAGCTCGCCAGCAGCAGCGTCTTCGTGACTCTCATCCCACCCCCACGGAAAAAGTTAACCAAACCCCTGATATCCCCAAGCTTTTGTATCACATTCGAGACAGACTTTCAGCAGCACTTAAGATGTGGGAAACGATTTCCCACAGGTGTGTGAAATGCGCCTCAGTCGCCGCCAGGCCCCTAGGCGGCGCGCGCCCCCGAAAAGCGCGCGACTTAGAGAAAGTTGGGCAACGGCCAAGATAAGCTCGTTTGTCGCGGCCGCTCGCCGGCTCTTAAGCTTCCACTCTTGCCGTTAACTCTGCGAGCGGAGACCGCGCCGTGTCCTACTTGCTCTACTACAGCCCCGACAGCGCCAACCTGGTCATCCGCATGATCCTCGAGGAACTCGGCGCCCACTACGACGACAGCGAGGTGCCGCGCCGGCGCTCCGAGCGGGATGCGACCTTCCTGCGGCTCAACCCCCGCGGCCTGCTGCCGGTGCTGATCGACAAAGCCAACGACACGGTGCTGTTCGAGACCGGTGCCATCGCGCTCTATCTCGCCGACCGCCACGGCGCGCTGGCGCCCTCGCCGCAAGCGGCCGGGCACCAGGAGGCACAGGCACGCGCCAACTGCCTCAAGTGGCTCTTCATGCTCTCCAACACGCTGCACGCCGATCTTCGGCTTTGCTTCTACAGCGAGCGCTTCGTTACCCAGTCGTCCGAGATCGCCCCGCTGCGGGCGGCCGCCGCCAAACGGATCCAAGGGCACCTGGCCCTGCTGGAGGAGATGCTGGCAGAGCACGGCGGCGACCACCTGCTGCCTTGGGGCCTCTCCGTTTGCGACTTCTATCTCGGCTGTTGCCTGCGCTGGTCGCAGCTTTATCCTGCCGGCCATGCGCCGATGACCGCCGGCGAGGTCGAGCGCTTCCCCAATCTCATCCGGCTGCTGACTGCGCTGCAGCGGCGCCCCGCGGTGCTGCGCGCGCTCAACCGAGAGGGCATCTCCGGCGATGCCTTTATCGCACCGACCGTGCGTCTGCCGGCCCGGGTGGCCGATGGCGTCGGCGCCGCAACGGCCTAGGCCTGGACGACCACCGGGAAGAGCTCGGAATCGAGCGCCGCGCCCGAGGGCAGGCCCGGGTCGCTGAGCATGGGCTGAATGTTCGGCCGCGGGTCGTAGGTGGCGTCGTCGCCGGCCCAGCGCACGATGTAGGCGCGGCGGCGGCGGTCGTTGCGGCTGTTGCCCGGGGCGGCGTGGAGGGTCAGGCCGTAGTGGAAGGTGCAGTCGCCCGGCGCCAGCTCGTAGCGGACGAAGCGATGCCGGTCGCGCTCCGCCTCGATGTCCGGCACCGGCGGCAGGACTTCCGTATAGCGGTTGTCGCCGGTGAAGCTCTTGGCTTGGAAGCGCTTGCCCCAGAGGTGCGAGCCGGCCAAGTACTCGACCGCGCCGCTCTCCTTGGTCACCTCGTCGAGCGCCACCCACATGGAGAGCACCTGCCGGCCGGCGACGGGCCAATAGGGCTGGTCGTGGTGCCAGTAGGTCTCGGCCCCGGTGCCCGGTTCCTTGACCAGCAATTGGTCGAAGAAGAGGTTGATCTTGCTGGAGCGCATCAGCGCCGCGGCCATGTCGGCGGCGCCGGACTCGAAGGCGAACGTGCGGAACTCCGGCCGGTGCTTCCAGACGAAGGTGTTGCCGAAAAAGCGCCCGCCTTCGTCGCGCGTCAGGTCCAGCACCATGGGGCCCGGGTCGGCCATCTCCGCTTCGGTGGCCTCGCGCAGCAGGGTCAGCCAGTCCTCGCTGAAGGCCTGGCGCAGGCAGACGATGCCGTCCCGCTCCAGCGTTTCGATGTCGCCTTCCGTTACCAGGTCCGAAGCTCTGCCCATGGACGCTCTCCAGCGTTCTTTATGCCGGCCGGCATCTTAGCGCAGCCTACGCCACCGCTGGCAACGCTCGCCGCGTCAGAAGATGGAAGGGTTGCGCAAACGACAGGTGAGACGCGGTTCACGGTTTTCCCGTGGGTTTCGCAAATCGTCACGCGGGCACGCTTGCAAGGGCCGCGCCACTCCGCTTAGCTGAAGGGGCAGCCGCGCACCAAGACCGCGGCGCCTCGGGAGTAAGCGGCCCAACAGGGACGGAACGGGTGGGACGGAAGGACAGGTTCGAGGCCTACCGCAATCGCCTTTATGGCTACGCCTTCGCCCTCAGCAAGGATGCCGAGCTGGCCGGCGAGCTGGTACAAGACTGCGCCATAAAGGCCTTTTCGGCACTCAGTCCTCCGGCGGACGAGGCCGCTTATCGTGCCTGGCTGTTCCGTATTGCGCGCAACCTCTACATTGATCGCTTGCGCCGCCAGAAGACGGAGCGGACGGCCCACGAGGACTTCGAGCCCCCGATGGGGCAGCCGCTCAATCTCGAGAACGCCGTGGTGAACGCGCTCTCGGTGCGGCAGGCGCTCTTGCGGCTGTCGCAGAACCAGCGGGAGATTATCGTGCTCGTCGACGTTGCCGGCTTCAGCTATGCCGAGGCGGCGGAGGTCCTGGGCCTGCCGAACGGCACGGTGATGAGTCGGCTGAGCCGTGCGCGCCAGGCCTTGATCGCGCAGTTGAGCGACGACAAGGTGGTGCCGCTTCGGCCCAGAGGCGGGCGACCGAAAGGAAAGCAAAGGCTCGAATGACGCAGAGCGAGGTCAGCTGGCAGCAGCTCAACGCCTATGTGGACGGTGAGCTGTCGGCCCGTGAGAAAGCTGCGGTGGCAGAGGATATCGCGAGCGATCCCTCTTTGGCGCGCGCCGTGGCGGTGCTGCAGGGCGTCAAGGCGGAGCTTGCGGACTTTCCCGGCAGCGAGCCCGCTCGGCGGCGCCGTGGCGGCCGCTTTTCGCTGCCCTTCGTGCCGTGGCTGAGCGCCGCCTGCATTGCTTTGCTCGTCGCCGGCGGGGCTGTCTTGGCGACCCAACTGACGGCACCCGAGACGCCGTTCCTGCTGGCGGAGCACCAGCAGTGGGCCGAGACGGCAGGCCCCGGCGGAGCGCCCGCGCCGCACAGGGGCGTGGCGAAAGCCTTCTTCGCGCCGCAGCTACCCTCGCTCGCGCCCTTCGGTTTGCGCTTGGATCATGCCGCGCTGGTGTCCTTGACCGATGGGGGGGAGGCGCTCCACGCCGGCTATGTCGGTCAGCGCGGCTGCCGTATCAGCCTCTTTCTCTTGCCGACCGAGAGCGCGGCGAATGCCCCCGGTCCGTCGGCCGGCGTTCTCCAGGCCAGCGGACAAGCCGGGCCTTGGCGCTATCACCTGCTGGCGCAGGACATGGACAGCGCCCGCTTTGCGCTGATCGCCGCGGCGCTGGATGAGCAGTTGCAGATGGTGGCACCGCTCTCCGAAGACAGCCGTCTGGCCTACGAAGACAATCCGGCAGCCCGCGCGCCCTGCTTTACCTGACTCGTTTTGGAATAAAACGCGGCGCGTCTGCGTCTCTTCCTTCAAAAGGCATGCGTCAGCCCGTCGCATGCCGCGTAACTGAAGGGAGGAATGATGTCGAAATCGAAAAAGGAACGCGGGATCTGCGAGCTCTATGCCGAGGATCCGGAGCGGGCAGACTATCTTGTCTTCGGCCGCGTGGCGGATAAGGGCCGCCGCGGCTTCCTCAAGGGGGCCGGCCTGGTGACCATGGGCGCCGCCCTCGGCGCCGCCATCCCGTTCCATCGCAACATGCCCGCGGGCCTCATCCCCGCCGCCTATGCCGAGTCCCTGGCCGACTTCAAGATCGCCGGCAAGAACGGGCTGACCGTGCTCAACGACCGCCCGATCAATGCGGAGACCCCGGCGCATCTCCTGAACGACGACATCACGCCGACCGACCGTCTGTTCATCCGCAACAACGGCCTGCCGCCCGAGAACATGGACCCGGCAACCTGGACCCTGACCATCGACGGCGACGTCGAGCGGCCCATGACCCTCTCTATCGACGACCTGAAGCGCGAGTTCGAGGTGGTCAGCTATGCCCTGCAGCTCGAATGCGGCGGCAACGGCCGCAGCGCCTTCAACCCGCCGGCCCGCGGCAACCAGTGGTCCTTGGGGGCCGTCGGCAACTGCATGTGGACCGGCGTGCGCCTGGTCGACGTGCTGAACGCGGTCGGCGTCAAGCCCACCGCCATCTACACGGCCCACTACGGCGCCGACACGCACCTGTCGGGCGATCCGGATAAGCTGCCGATCTCCCGCGGGGTGCCGATCGAAAAGGCGATGAGCCCCTACAACCTGATCGCCTTCGAGCAGAACGGCGGCCCCATCCATCCGATGAACGGTGCGCCGCTGCGTCTGGTCGTCCCCGGCTGGCCCGGCTCCTGCAGTCAGAAATGGCTGACGCGGATCCAGCTTCGCGACGTCGAGCACGACGGGCCGAAGATGACCGGCTCCTCCTATCGCGTGCCCAAGAACAACGTAGCGCCCGGCACCGACGTGCCGAAGGAGGACTTCGAGATCATCCATTCCATGCCGGTGAAGTCGCTGATCACCCTGCCGGAGACCGGCATCACCTTGCCGGCCGGCACGACGGTCGCCGCCGTGCGCGGTCATGCCTGGGCGGGCGACAACTTCATCAGCCGGGTCGACGTCTCCCACGACTTCGGGACGACCTGGACGGAGACCAACCTGATGGTCCCGCCCAATCCCTATTCCTGGCAGACCTGGGAAGTCGACGTGCCCTTGCCCGAGCCCGGCTACTACGAGATCTGGGCCCGCGCCACCGACAGCGAGGGCAATCAGCAGCCCTTCGCCATCAACTGGAACCCGAAGGGCTACCTCAACAACACCATGCCACGGGTTGCCGTGACGGTGGGCGCATGAGGTTTCGGTTCGAGGTTTTAGGTGTTTTGAGGCCGCCGCTCCGGCGGCCTCTCCTCTCTCTGCTTGTTGCTGCCGGGCTTGGCCTGCTCGCGCAGCCGGTCTTGGCCGATGACGATTTCTTCGGCGAGGACTGGCCGCGGACCGAGGGCTACGAGGAGGTCGGCTACTTCTGCGGCTCCTGCCATTCCCTGGCCATCGTCAAGCAGCAGGGCTTGTCGCGGCCCCATTGGGACGAGCTCTTCGATTGGATGATCGAAGATCAAGGCATGGCCGAGCTGGAGCCCGACCAGCGCGAGCTCTACCTCGACTACCTGGCCCGCCACTTCAACGAGGATCATCGCCCGCAGTAAGTCGGTCTTGCGCCTTTCCCCGTCGCGCTCCAACGTTCCCCCATTTGCTCCGACTGGCAGGCATAGTCCGCCAGCGGGGCGCAGTGGTGCGGACGTAGGAGCTCATCTTGGACAGCATGACGGCAGCAGGCGACATCGTTCTTCTCGACGGCGGCATGGGGCAGGAGCTTTATCACCGCAGCCGCAACACGGCGACGCCGCTGTGGTCGGCGCAGGTCCTGATGGACGAGCCGGAGCTGGTCGAGACGGTGCACAGCGAGTTCATCGCCGCAGGCGCCCGGATCATCATCCTCAACGCCTATTCGGCGACGCCCGAGCGTCTGGCGGATGCCGGAAAGGCCGAGCTCTTCGAGCCGGTGCAGGCGCAGGCGATCGCCGTCGCCCAGGCGGCGCGGGACAAGAGCGATAAGCCCGTGCGCATCGCCGGCTGCCTCTCGCCGCTGGTTGCCAGCTATCGGCCGGACTTGGTGCCGGATGCGGAGATCGCTCTCGGGCTCTACCGCCGTATCGTTGCCGCGCAGCAGGACGCCGTCGATTTTTTCCTCTGCGAGACCCTGGCCTCGATCAAGGAAGCCCGGGTGGCGACCCAGGCTGCGAAGGAGAGCGGCAAGCCGGTTTGGACCGGCCTGACCGTCGACGACAGCGACGGGACCAAGCTGCGCTCCGGCGATGCGCTGGCCGACGGCATTCAAGCAGCGATCGAGGCCGGTGCCGAGGCGGTATTGATCAACTGCTCGATCCCCGAGGCGGTCGACCAGGGCATGGCCGTCCTGGCCGAGGCGGGCGTCCCCTTCGGCGCCTACGCCAACGGCTTCACCTCGATCCTGGAGTTGCAGCCGGGCATGACGGTGGACGTTCTGAAGGCGCGCAGCGATCTCGGCCCCGAGACCTACGCCAATCACGCGCTCGGCTGGGTCAAGGCCGGTGCCCGCATCGTCGGCGGCTGCTGCGAGGTCGGCCCCGCCCACATCGCCGAACTGGCGCGGCGCCTCGAGGCCGAAGGCTATCGGCCGGTGGCGGAGCTGCCGAGGCACTGACAGCGGGCGGAGGCGGCCGGCCATGAAGATCCTCAAGCTCACGCTCTATCGGGTGCCGCTGACCAGCCATGTCCCCTACGTCATGGCGGACGGCAAGGCCTGCGAGACGGTCGACACGTATATCCTCTCCATCGAGAGCGATGCGGGTCTCACCGGCTGGGGCGAGGTCTGCCCCATCCCGCACTATCTGCCGGCCTACGCCGGCGGCGTCCCGGCGGCGGTGGCAGACCTGGCGCCGGTGTTGCTCGGTGCTGACCCGGTGGGGCCGGAGGCGCTGATGGCGCGCTGCCATGCGCATCTTCAGGGCCACCCCTACGCCAAGTCGCTGGTCGATATCGCGCTCTGGGACCTAACGGCCAAGGTGGCCGGTTTGCCGCTCTATCGGCTGCTGGGCGGGCGTCAGATGGCGGCGGCACCCCTCTACCACTCGATCACCTGCATCGCGCCTGAGGAGATGGCCCGCATCGCGCGAGAGGCTCATGCGCAGGGGATCCGCCAGTTCCAGGCCAAGCTCGGCGCGGATGACGACTGGCAGGCCGATGTGGCGCGGCTCCGGGCCGTGCGTGAGGCGATCGGGCCCGGCCCCTTGCTCTACGGCGACTGGAATTGCGGTGCCACCAGCCTGACCGGCATCAGGGTGGGCCGCGCGGTAGCGGACTGCGATGTCATGCTGGAGCAACCCTGCGAGTCCATCGAGGCTTGCGCCAAGGTGCGCCACGCCACCGGACTGCCCATGAAGCTGGACGAGAGCGTGCACGATCAGGAAAGCCTGCTCACCGCCCACCGCCTGGATGCCATGGACGTGGCCTGCGTCAAGCTCTCCAAGTTCGGCGGTGTCTCGGCGGCGCGGGCGGCGCGCGATCTTTGCCTCCACTTCAAGGTCGCGATGGTGCTGGAGGATACCTGGGGCTCCGACATCACCACGGCAGCGCTGACCCATCTCGCCATCACCATCGCGCCGCGCTATCTGCTCAACGTTGCCGATCTTTCCGGCTACGTGCATCCCCACGTCGCGCCCGACGGCCCGCGGCGCGAGGCTGCCCAGCTCAAGCCCGCCGAGCGGCCCGGTCTCGGCGTCACGCCGGACCCCGATGTCCTGGGCAACCCGGTCGCGACCTACGGGCCATGAAACGGATAGCACCCGGCGGCGTGCTGGCTACGCTGCCGCACCCTCAAGTCTGGACCGGCCCATGAAGACAACGCTGACCACGCCCGAGTTCGCCCACTACCCCGATCAGTGGCACCTCTCGCCCGTCTTGGATAGCGGCGCCTTCGTCTTCTTCTCGGGCATGACCGGCGTGCGCGCCGACGGCAGCCTGGCCAGCGATCCGGAAGAGCAAATCCGCGATGTTTTCCAATTCCTCGCCGCGAACCTGCAGGTCGCCGGGCTGAGCTTCGACCATGTGGTAGAGATGACCAGCTATCACGTCGGCCTGCGCGAGCACTTGGCGGCCTTCATCAAGGTCAAGGACGCCTACGTGAACGCGCCTTATCCCGCTTGGACGGCCATCGGGGTCAGCGAGCTGATCACCGAAGGCACCATCATCGAGGTCCGTATTATCGCCCGGCGGCCCGACTAACCTTCTTCGGCGCGGCAAGGACGTCCGGTGCCGGCTGGCAGGTCTCGCAGAGAAAGGCGCGGCGGCCGTCGATCTCGATGCGCTCGACCGGTCCCTCGCAGGCGGGGCAGCTCTCCTTGCCGAAGATGTTGACCCGTTCGCGATAGCGGCTGCGCGAGGGCGGCGCACCGTCGACGGTGATGATGGCATTGCGCTTTACCCCGATCGCCAGCAAGGCGGCTGCATCGGCCCATAGACTGTCGAAGGCCTCGGCCGTCAGCGCCCGGCCAGGCAGGTCCGGGTGGATGCCCTGCCGCCAGAGTATCTCAGTGCGATAGATGTTGCCGATGCCGGCCATGACCGACTGGTCCATGATCAGCCGTCCGATCGGCGCGCGGCTCTTGGAGATTCGCGCGAAGGCCCGCTCGGGATCGGCGTCCGGGCGCAGCACGTCGGGGCCGATGCGCGCTGTCAGCCGGTCGATGCCGTCCGGCGCCAGCAGCTCGCAGATCGCCGGGCCATTGATGTCGACCGCATGGCTGTCGCTGACCAGCCGCACGCGAACCGCGCCGCGCGGGTCGGGCAGCGGCGCGTCGGGCTTTCGCTTGGATTTCCGGAAGCGCCCGAAGAGCCCGAGATGGATGTGCAGGGCCTCGCCGGACTCGAAGCGGTAGAGCAGGTGCTTGCCGTAGGCCTCGACCTCCTCGCAGCGCTGGCCGTCCAACTGGGCCGCGCCGAGTGCGAAACGCCCCTGCGGCGAGGACACGGTCAGAACCTGTCCGGCCAGCATCTTGCGCTGGTCGCGGGCGGCGCGATGGATGGTGTGGCCCTCAGGCATGGCAACGGGACAGCGAAATCAGTTCGGCGTCAGCAGGGTCACGCGCCCGAAGCTCTCCCGCACCGCTTCTTCGCTCAGGGGGACCTGAACGAAGGCGCCGGACTGCCAGAGCCTGACCTGATCGGCGAAGTTGGCGCTGTTGAGCCAGCCGTCCTGCCCGCCCATCAGGACGAAGTAGTTGCGGTCCGGATCGGACATGTCGGAGAGGTGGCGCGACTGGGAGCCAAAGGTGGAGTCATGCTCCTCGGCGGTCAGGTTGTGCGCGGTCTTGAGCGCGGTCTCGCGGCTGCCGGAAACCGGAATCCGCTCGATCAGGTACTTGCCGCCGATCAGCGGCGTGGCCGAGAAGGCATGGCCGACGCGCAGCCGGTGGATGTCGCCCCAGCGGGTGCCGTCTGCGGCCATGCGGCCGGCGCGCTCCAAGGCGGGCCCCAGCACGGCGGTCCACTGCGCGTCGGTCAGCGTCGCCACGTCCTCGACCAGCACCTCCCGGCCTCGGCGCAGGCTTTCGAAGATGGCATACTCATCCTGCCGTCCCAGGGATTCGTAGACGCCCGGCATGAAGACGGTAAGAAAGGCTTCGAAGACAGCCGGCGCACGGCTGACGGCGTGATAGCTGCCGTCCCATTCCAGCAGCAGGCGGCGGGCCTCGGCTTCGTCCTCGTTGCCCGGCTGCCAGGCCAAGAGCTTCGTGCGAATGGCGTTCATCACCTCGAGGCTGAGCGGCGAGACCACGTCGAGCTGGACCGCCGTCAGATCGTCCAGATCGATCTTGTCCTTGTCGCTCAGCAGGGCGATGAGGCGGCGGATGCGCTCGTCCTGCGGGAAAGCACCGCCGTAGGGCCGGCTTTCGTCCGCCGAAGGGCGATTGTTGGCCGAGGCGATGAAGCCGGCCGGCGGGTCGATCTCGAAGGGTAGATCGTCGCTGCTGTAGAAGGCCGTCCAGTCGGCATCGGAGCGTTCCGGCGTGACGATGAGGGGCAGCGGCTCGCCCGGCGCGCGGGCCGGCACCTTGGTGGCGATCACGCTGGCGATGCGGCCGTCGGTATCGGCGACCAGGAAGGTCTGAGGCGGTACGGCGAAGCCGGTCATGGCGGCGCGGAAGTCGTCCACGTTCTTTGCTTTCATCGCGCCGAGCAGCGCGGTCACCTCATCCGATACGCCGTGCCCTGTCCAGCGCACGGCGAAGGCCGCACCGGTGTCCGGCAGGGCGTCGAGCTCCGACATCACCGGGCCGTAGGGGCTGAGGCGCGAGGTGCTCTGGGTGTCGAACCAGAAGCGCACGCCGATATCGTGCTCCTTGGTCTCGAAGGCTTCCGGCGGCAAGCCGCTGACGTCGACGAACTGGCTGGTGGTCGAACGCAGGTTGGTGCCGCCCCAGGAGACATGCTCGTTGCGGCCGAAGCCGAAGACCGGCGTGCCCGCGACCATCATCCCGACCATGTTGTAGCTCGGCGAGCGCAGCCCGGCGATGACCCAGGCGTTGGGCAGCACGAAGGAGAGGTGGGGGTCGTTGGCGATCAGGGCCGCGCCGCTGGCGCTCTTTTCAGGCGAGACCACGATGCTGTTGCTGCCGCTGCGCCCGGCCCGGCCGCTCAGATCGGCAAAGCGGCTCACGGTTTCCAGCCGACCGAAGTCCCGGTTCGGCGCCGCTGCGGTGAAGCTGGCCTCGCCCTGATCGAAGGAATCGAGCAGCCGGGCCATCACGGTTTCCCGCAGCCCCAGGTCCTGGATTTGCAGCAGCCGCAGCAGGAAGAACCAGTTGAGGTCGACGCCGGAGCCGCGGCCGATGGCGATGCTGTCCTGCGCGCGCCAGGGCTCCCATTCGATGTTCATCACCGCGAACTCATGCGGCATCGTCTCGGGCGTGAGGTTTGCCGCGTAGTGATTGATGCCGGCCACATAGCGGTCGGTCCAGCGGCGCGAGGCGGTTGGCAGCGCGGCGTAGATCGCATCGGCCGGGCGATAGAAGTCGAAGGCGCGGAGGGCGGCGTCGAGCTCGGTGGTGAAGGGCCCGGCCGACTCCGACAGGCGGCCCTGCACGATGCGCCGCACGACCGCCATTTGCCCGAGGCGCAGGTGGGCATGCACCAGGCCGAGCGCGAAGGCGGCGTCCTCGTCGGTTTCGGCCTCGATGAAGGGAATCTGATACTCGTTCCAGCGCACCGTGACGGGTGCTTCCATCGGCAGCTCCGAGCTCGGCAGCGTCGCGAGCCGCTCATCGATGGTGGTGGGCTCGGGCAGAGGCTGTAGCAGGGCGCAGCCGCTGGCGCCCAGCAGTACAAGGAGGGCAGCCCAGAGACGCGGCCGCGACAGCGAACGGACAAGTGACATGCAGGAACGCTCCCTAGCGGTGGCCAAGCCCCAGCTCGACCCGAGGTAGATGCTGGTGTCGCATCGGCCGATCGACAAGCATACGGTCGCCGTTTGCGTTCACATCCCTGCCGAAGCGCGATAGAGGCGAAGAAAATATGTCGCCGCCGCGGCAGCGCGCGCTTCGATCTCTTTCTTGCTCGGCGCGGGGATGCGGCCCAGCAGGCGCCGCACCTGGCGGTCGCCCAGCAGCAGGCCGAGATACACCTCGGCGGCCTCCTCCGCTGTCATATCGAGCCGCAGCAGGCCATGCTCCTGCTGGCGCTCCAGATAGCGCAGAAAGGCGGGCAGGGTGGCGTCGCGGCCGGCGCGGGCCAGGGTCTCGGCGAGACGCGGCTCGGCGCGCGCTTCCGAGATCGCGGCGCGGTTGATGGCGACCGCGCTGTCGCCCAGCAGAAGGGCGAAAAGCGCGCGCCCGAACTCCGCCAAGGCCGTTTCGGGCGGGGCGTCGCTTTCCAGATGGCCTTGCAGCACAGCTTGGACCGTTTCGGCGTTGCGTCGGATGACGGCTTCGAAAAGCCCCTGTTTGTCACCGAACCAGGCGTAGAGCGTCTCCTTGGAGGCCGAAGCGCGCTTGGCAATCTCCAGCATGCTGGCATCGCGATAGCCGCGCTCGGCCAGCACTTCGACGGCCGCATCGAGTATCTCGTCGCGCCGCCGGTCGCGCGTGGTTGGCTTCATGCCCGGCTCCGCTGGTTTCGCTCTCTTGACGGGGAGCGTACCCAGTGGTACGGCTATTGGCAACCGTACTGATTGGTACGGCTCGGCTGTTGTGCCGAAAGACGGGATCTCCGGGGAAGACTGACAATGAAGACTGTGCGTTTCGGCCTCATCGGCCTGCTTGTCGTGGTGCTGCTCCTGGCGGGGACGGTGGCTTGGTTCGCCTACGCCACCCGCGGCGAGATCGAGGGCTATGAGCGGGCGGTCGCCGCACGCGCTGGGGAAACGTCGGCGTTTCCGGCCGACAGCTTGGCCGCGCTGCCGCCCCCGGTGCAGCGCTACTTCGCCTTCGTCTTCCCGGAGGGCCCTCCGCAAGATGTCAGCCACGCGGTGATCGAGATGGAGGGGCAGTTCCGCCGCCCGCAGACCGAGGGCTTCGCCCCGACCACGGCGCGTCAGGTCGTCAGCGTCCGGGCGCCGGACATGGTCTTTTCCGCCGACACGCCGATCATCGGACCGCTCTGGGCCATCGCCTACGACGTCTATCTCGACGGGGAGATGCAGATGGCCGCCCGGCTGCTGTCGACCGTGACGGTGATGCAGGAGCGGAGCACGTCGGCGCTCAACCGCACTTCATTGCAGCGCTGGCTGCTGGAGAGCCGGACCTTTCCCATGGCGCTCCTGCCCGGCGGTCCGGTGACCTGGGAAGCGATCGACGAGACTCGCGCCCGGGCGCGGGTGCGGGCCCATGGCGAAGAAGCGGCGTTGGTCGCGACCTTCGGTCCGGATGGCGCGCTGCTCAGCTTCGATGCCGAGGCGGACGGCGACCTGACCACGCCCTACCACGGCTCAGGCGAGCACGTGAGCCGCGGCGACTATCAGTTGGTCGACGGCATGCGCGTCCCGATGAGCTTCGAGATCGCCCGCGCGGCCGGCGGTCAGCGCTACCCCTTCTGGGTTGGCCGTATCACCGGAATTCGCTTCGAGAGCGAGTGAGACCTGTTCATCGACCCTTGGGCCTCGGCCGCCGATCGCCTGTCCCCTCGGTCGTCACCCCGGCCAAGGGCGAAGCCCGCGAGCCGGGGTCCATGTCACCAACGAGCCCGGAGGGATACATGGTTCCCGGCTCGCTTGCGCGGCCGGGA
>JANQIA010000179.1 GCA_028282405.1 Rhodovibrionaceae bacterium | reverse complement strand
GGTTCCTTGACCTCTTCGGTCAGCGGTTGCAGCGCCTTGGCCTTCTTCAGGCGCTTCATCAGGCTCCTGACCTCGGGACCGACGGCAACCTTGCCCTCGCTGATATAGGCTTCGTGGTTCGGCTCGATCTCGTCGGGCAGATAGCGATAGTTGACCATGATGCCCGCCGACTGCTTGAGACCCTTCGGCGAACGGTCGCCAAGCCAGTTGATGCGCTCCAGCCTGGCACCGTTCTTCAGGTGGAAGCGCGCCACCGGGTCGAGCGGCCGTCCATCGGTGCGGGTCTGCTGAAAGTAGCCGGCGGCGAGACGCAAGACCGGCCCTTCGAGCAACTCGGTCAGCTCCGCCTCCGCTGGCCAATCGGCCTGCGACAGCAAGGCTTGCAAGGCTTCGGCGCTATCGACGCTGTCGCTGCCGTGATCGGCGGCCCGCTGCTTGACGGCTTCCTGCTCTTCGCCGCTCAGGACGGTATCGAGGGTGCTGGCCGGCAGCGACTTCAGCCAGCCGCGGAAGCCGGGCACCGGCGAGAGGGTGCAGTAGGACTTGATGCGCGGCAGATCGCGGGCGAGCTGCTGCACCACCATCTTGATGAGGTACTCGCCGAAGGCGATGCCCTTCAGGCCCCGCTGGGTGTTGGAGATCGAGTAGAAAATGGCGGTGTCGGCGTTCTCCGGATCGCCCAGCGGCGCCTGCTCGTCGAGCAGCGTTTGAATGCTCGCCGACATGCCCTTGACCAGGGCCACCTCGACGAAGGCCAGAGGCTCTTCCGGCATGCGCGGGTGGAACAGCGCATAGAGCCGGCGGTCGGAGTCCAGCCGGTCGCGCAGGTCGCTCCAGGAGGTGATCTCGTGCACCGCCTCGTAGAGGATCAGCTTCTCCAGGAGAGAGGCGCTGGACTCCCAGGTGATGCGCCGCAGATCGAGGAAGCCGACGACGAACCAGCTAGACAGCAGCTCGTGCAGGTCGTCATCCAAGGCCGCGAGATAGGGGTCGTCCCTGATCAGTGCCAAGAGGTCCGCCCGCAGGTCGGCCAGGAACTTGACGCCCTCCGGCAGGGTGTTGAACTGGGTGAGAAGCTTGAGATAGAGCGGCACCAGCGCGCGGCGTGCTTTGCGCTCGGCAGCCAGGCGCTCGCCGTCGCCCTGTACCTGCTCGAGCGCCGCCATGGCTTCGGCCACGGCCGTCGGGTCGACGGCGAACTTGTGCGCCATAAGAACGAGAAAGTCGCGGCGCCCGCTGGAGTTCATTTCCAGATAGACCCGCCCCAGCTCCGCCGTGCGCTGGCGGGCCGAGACCTCGCCGCCCCGCGCTTCGACGCAGCCGCGCATCAAGGCTTCCAACGCATCCATGTCGCGGGCCGGGTCGCCGGCCGACCCGATGCCGATGCGCCCGGCAATGTCGCGCCAGGCGCTAGCGACGTTCTGGAAGGTGCGGTCGAATAGGCTTTCGCTAACCGTATCGCTCATGGCTCACAAACCGTGGTCTTCGTTGCCAAACGCAAGAGAGCGTCTCGCTGGAGTACAGCTTACCCCATTTTAGCAGGCAAATTGGTTACCGTGAGGCAAGCTGTCACGGCAGCGCCATGCGCGCCCAAATCCCTGAAACAAAAGGAAGTTCGTCTGAATCCCCGAAGGCCTGCAAGGACAATAGGGCGGCTATTGGATAACCGGTCCGAAGATCAGATCGGGGAGGCCCGTGGCCAGTTCCGGCACCAGGCAGAGAATGATGATGGCCAGCACCATGCAGCCGACATAGGGCAAGGAGCCCTTGAGGATGGTCTGCAGACGGATGTCGGGCGCTATCCCGTTGATGACGTAGAGATTCAGCCCCACCGGCGGGGTGATCAGCCCGATCTCCATATTGATGGTCAGGACCACGGCGAACCAGTAGGGGTCGAAGCCGGCCGAGATCACGATGGGCAGGAGAATGGGCGCCGCCATGAGGATGACGGCGACCGGCGGCAGGAAGAAGCCGGCCACCAGCAGGAAGAGGTTGATGAACAGCATCAGCACCCAGCGGTTCACGTCCATGGCGACGATCCACTCGGCGATCGACTGGGTGACGTGGAGGCTGGAGAGCATAAAGCTGAACAGGCCGGAGGCGCCGATGATGATGAGGATCATCACCGACTCCTTGGTGGAGTCGCGGAACACCTGCCAGATCGAGCCGAAGCTCCACATGCGGTAGATCACCACCGCGATCAGCAGACAGAAGAGCGCGCCCACGGCCGCCGTCTCGGAGGGCGTGGCCACGCCGCCGTAGAGCGCGAAGAGCACGGCGACGATGATGACGATGAAGGGCAGCACGCGCGGCAAGCTTTCCAGCTTCTCTCGCCAGGAATAAACGCGCTGGCCGAGCACCTCGCGCCCGCCACTGCGCCAAGTCGAATAGACCGACCAGATCATGAAGAGCATGACCAGCATCAGCCCCGGCACGGCCCCGGCCAGGAACAGGCGACCAATCGAGGTCTCGGTGGCAATGCCGTAGACGATCATGGTGATCGAGGGCGGGATGAGGATGCCGAGAGTACCGCCGGCGGCGATGGACCCGGCCGCCACCGTGTCCGGGTAGCCGCGCCGGCGCATCTCGGGGATGCCCATCTTACCGATGGCAGCACAGGTCGCCGGCGAGGATCCGGAGAGCGCCGAGAAGATGGCGCAGGCGCCGAGGTTGGAGACGACCAAGCCGCCTGGCACACGGGTCAGCCAGCGCTCCAAGGCTTCGTAGAGGTCTGAGCCAGCACGGCTGGAAGCGACCGCCGCCCCCATCAGGATGAACATGGGGATGGAGAGCAGCTCGAAGCTGTTGAGCTTGGCGAAGAGGATCTCCGGCAAGGTCGTCACGGCCAGCCAGCCGGAGAAATCGAAGATGGCGAGAAAGCCCATGGACACGATCATCAGACCGATGGCGACGGGCATGCCGGAGAAGAGCACGATCACCGTGACGATGGCGATGAGGGCGCCGAGAACGAGCGGATCGTTGAGCATGTCAGTGGACCGCCCGGGTTTCCTTGCCGGGCTCCAGCCCGAAGGGATGGTCGCGGCCGGTGACCAAGGCCAGAAGGTCGGCAAACAACTGCAAGGACATCAGGCCGAAGCCGACCGGCATGGAGAGGTAAGGCCGCCACAGCGGCACGCCCCAAACCGTGTCGGAGACCTCGCCCCAGTCCCAGGCCTCGTACCAGAAATCGTAGCCGTAGACCGCCAGCAGAAGACAGACGCCGAGCGCCAGAAGCTTCGAGACCACCGCGAGGGCGAAGCGCGACGTGCCCCTTAGATAAATCGGCAGGAGGTCGACGTTGACGTGGCCCCGCAAGGACTGGACGTAGGGCATGCCGATCAAGGTCGCCGAGAGCATCAGATAGGTGACGAGCTCGGTCTGCCAGATGGTCGACTCGTTCAGCACATAGCGCATGAACACGAGCTGGCAGACGATCGCGATCGAGACCGCGAACATGCAGGCCGCAACGATGCCGCACAGCAGGGACAGGCGACGCACGGCCGCGATGAAGGGATCGATCATGGGCGCTCGGCTGACGGTTTAGCCGCTTGGGCTAGGGATAAAACGGGGCGGCATGCTTGTGCCGCCCCGTGAGCTTTCAGCAATCGCCTGGTGCTACTCGACCGCAAGCGCCTTATCGAGCAGAGCCTGACCGCCGTCGACCTCGTCGGCGAACTTCTTGTAGGAGGTCTCCTGCGCCACCGCGCGCCAGGCGTCGAACTCTTCCTGGGTCATATTGGCGATCTCGACGCCGTTCTTCTCATAGACCTCGATCGAGTTGGCATCGATCTTCTTGGCCTCTTCCAAGAAATAGGCCTCGGCCTTGGCGGCCCCCTCCTGCATCGCCTGCTGCTGCTCGGGCGTGAGCTTGTTCCAGCTCTCTTCGGACAAAATGAGCGGGTGGTACATGAACCAAAGCGCGAAGTCGCTGGCCGGGGTGTAGCACTCCACCTGCTCATAGATACGGAAGGACACGAAGCTGGAGGAGCTGGTGTTGGCACCGTCCAGCACGCCCGTCTGCATGGCGTTGTAGATTTCCGAGCTCGGCATGGAGGTGATCGACGCGCCGGCACCCGCCAGCATCTGTTCGAAAGCCTTGCCGGCCGCGCGCATCTGCATGCCCTTCACGTCGTCCGGCGAGGTGATGCAGCGGTCCTTGGACGCGAAGCCACCGGCCAGCCAGCCATGCAGCAGGAAGAGCACGCCGTCTTCCTTGGCGATGGCCTTGATCTCATCGATGAACTCGGAGTCGTTGAGGCGCTGGGCATGGTCGTGGTTCTTCACCAGCCCCGGCATCAGGGTGAGATTGTACTCAGGCCTGAGGCCACCGGCGTAGGCCAGGGGATAGATCGACATGTCGAGCTGGCCGCGCGCCACCGGCTTGTACTGCTCGCGAGGCTTGAACAGCGATTTGCTGGGATAGATCTGAATTTCGAGGCCGACGTCGGCCTCCTCGACGTGGTTAGCCAGAACCTCCGCCACCTGGTGGCGCACGTCCGAGGTCGACCACTGGTGCGACAGCCGCATGACCGTCTCCGCGCTGGCCGTGCCGGCAGACAGCGCCACTGAAAGGGCGACCGCAGCGATCGCCACTCCCTTTGTCGTCCGCATAAGCATATTCCTCCCTTGGGACTTTTGCTTGTTGTTGCTTCCCGCCTTTCCACAGGAAAAAGCGATGCAATGACGGTATGCAAAAAGCTGGGACCGTCAAGGCAAGGCAGTCTAGCGCCCTTGTCTCGCCCGCGCGATTGCCTGATAGAGCAAGGGTGCTATTCCGCAGCACCAACCTCTCAGCTTTCTTTCGACAGGGTCGATGACCGAAAACGCCTTTGCCATCTTCAAGCACCGCTTCCCCGGCGACCTCACACGCCCCTTCCTCATCCGCCCCGAGGGCGCAGAGACGAGCTATGCCAGCCTGATCGAGACCGCCGGGCGCTACGCTGCGGCTTTGCGGCAGCTTGGCGTGACCAAGGGCGACCGAGTGGCCGTGCAGGTGGAAAAATCGCCCAACGCCGTCTTCCTCTATCTCGGCTGCCTGCAGATCGGCGCGGTCTATCTGCCGCTGAACACGGCCTACAAGGCCGACGAAATCGCCTACTTCCTCGGCGACGCCGAGCCGCGAGTCTTCCTGGTGAGGCCGGAGACCTTGGACAGCCTGCGCCCGGTCGCCGAAGCGGCTGGCGTGGCGGAGCTACACGCCATGGATGCGGAGGGCGGCGGCAGCCTGACCGACCTGGCTGAGAGCCTGGCGCCGATCACCGAGATCGCGGACTGCGAAACGGACGATCTCGCCGCCATCCTCTACACCTCCGGCACCACCGGCCGCTCGAAAGGCGCCATGATCACCCATGGCAACCTCTCCTCCAACGCGCTGGCTTTGCAGGAGATCTGGCGCTTCCAGCCGGACGATGTGCTGCTCCACGCCCTGCCCGTCTTCCACGTCCATGGGCTGTTCGTCGCCATCAACACGACGCTGGTGACAGGCAGCGCGATGATCTTCCTGCCGCGCTTCGATGCCGACGAGGTGCTGCATCACCTGCCCCGCGCAACCGCGATGATGGGCGTGCCCACCTTCTACGTCCGACTCCTGAAGCATCCCGGCTTCACCCGGGAGGCAACCGCGCACATGCGCCTCTTCGTCGCCGGCTCGGCACCGCTCTTGGCACAGACCTTCGAGGAGTTCGAAGAGCGCACCGGCCAACGCATCCTCGAGCGCTACGGCATGACCGAAGCCGGCATGATCACCTCCAACCCCTACGACGAAGAGCGGCGCGCAGGCACCGTCGGCTTTCCCCTGCCCGATGTCGAGGTGCGGGTTGCCGACGAAGACGGGCGGATTCTCGGCCAGGAAGAGGTCGGTGTCCTGGAGGTGCGCGGCCCCAACGTCTTCAAGGGCTACTGGCGGATGCCGGAGAAAACGGCCAGCGAGTTCCGCGCGGACGGCTTCTTCATCACCGGCGACATGGCGATGATCGACAACCGCGGCTATGTGCACATTGTCGGCCGGGCCAAGGACCTGGTGATTTCCGGCGGCTACAACGTCTATCCCAAGGAGATCGAGGTGCTGCTCGACGGGCTGGAGGGCGTGCGGGAGTCGGCGGTCATCGGGCTGCCGCACCCCGACTTCGGCGAAGCGGTCACCGCCGTGGTGATTGGCGACAGTTCGCTTGAAGAGGACGCGGTCATAGCCGCGGTCAAGGACCGGCTGGCGAACTTCAAGGTGCCCAAGCGCGTCTTCTTCGTCGATGAGCTGCCGCGCAACGCCATGGGCAAGGTCCAGAAGAACGCTCTGCGCGAGACCTTCAAGCAGACCTTCCTGGCCGCGTCCTAACGGTCAGACGCGCGCATTATGCAAACGGAGCTCTCCCCGAGACGCGGCATCCTGCTCGCCCTGGCCTCTGCCGCCACCTTCGGCGGGATCACACCACTCGCCAGCCTCGCATACGACGACGGCACGACGGCGCTTGCGGTGTTGTTGCTGCGCTCGGCCTTTGGGGTTTTCGTCTTCGTGATCGCAGCCTTGCTGCTCGGCCTGCGGTTAAAAATCACCTGGGGCGCTTGGCTGGCACTGCTGCCGGTCACCTTCTCTTGGCTGATCGGGTCGGTTGGCTACCTCGGTGCCGTGCACTATCTGCCGGTCGGGCTGGCGGCCATTCTGTTCTTCACCTTTCCAGTGATCGTCGCCATTGCATCCTGGGTTATCGAGCGGCGGCGGCCGCGGCCGGTCGAGCTCTTGCTTGTCCTCTTCGCCTTCGCCGGCCTGGTGCTCGCCATCGGCCCCTCCTTCACCGGCCTTCATCCCGTCGGGCTGCTGCTGGCGATGATCGGCGCCACCGGCGCAGCCGGCATCTTTCTGACCGGCCGCTACGCCTTGGCCCGCACCACCCAGTTGGTTGCCCTGGTGCACGTCAACACAATCAATACTCTGGGAACACTGGGCTTAGGGCTGGGTTTCGGCGCCCTCGCCTTCCCCCAAGGCGACTTCCCTATGGCTGGCGGCTGGCCGGCCTTGATTGCCACCACCGTCCTCTTCGCCTTCGCCGTCTTCTTTCAATTCGGCGCCATTCGCCATGTGGGCGCGTCGCGCGCAGCCATGTTCTTCAATCTGGAGCCGGTGGTCACCCTCGCCATCGCCATGCTGCTGCTCGGCGAGCAGCTTTCGCCGCTGCAGCTCGTGGGCGGCGCCATGGTGATCGGGGCGCTGCTGCTCTTCAGCCGACAGTCCCAGAAGCTGCGCGACGGCTAGACCAAGTCGCGCGGAATGCGCTCGCGCCAGCTCTTCTCGAAGATCTGCTCATCGTCCTCGAAGGCGATCAGCCGTGCTTCGAGATGGAAGTGCGTGGCATCCGACCACATGGTGCCGCTGCTCTCGGCACGGGTGCGCCACTCGCCACGCGCCGTCTCCATGGTCCAGGCAGCTTCCACCTGCGCCGAGAGCGGATCGTCCGGCCGAATGACGTGGCTCTGCCGCATCCAGGAGCCGGTCTCCAGGCCATGGTCGAGCAAGCGCTTGAGGCCACCGTCATCCTCGACGGTCAGGGTCACCTCGTCGCTCGCGAAGTCGCGCTCGACGAGCCGCAGGTTTTCCGGCGGCCGCAACGCCTCCGCGCGAACCGGCGTGGCCCCTTCCGGCTCCGGAAAGGTCACCGGCTCTTCCTCGCGCTGCGGGCGCACCGGAAGGGTCAGGCGCGCCTCCTTGAGGTCCAGGGTCAGGCTGGCCGCGTCCGGCGACGGCCAGACCAGCGGCCAGTAGCTGGTCGAGAGCGCGATGCGCAGGCGGTAGCCTTCCGGGATCGCTTGGCCGAGGTCGTTGAGCTGCAGACGCACGCGACAGGTCTTGCCCGGCTCAAGGGCCGTCGGCTCGGCATGGCTCTCCCGATGGGTCAGGTTGAGGAGCCCAAAGCTCAGCCTTGCCGAGGTACCGTCCGGTGCGACAGCACAGAGGCGCGCGGCCAGCAGCGCATCGGGTTTGTCGCTGGCGAGTTCGAGGTCCAGCACCGGCGCGCCCAGCAGCTCCAGCCGGTGGTCCAGCGGCGGCGTGTCGAAGACCACCGAGAGGCCATCGTCCTCGCGCTGGTCCGTCGGCAGCTCGAGCCCGGCGCGAATGCCCGGACAGAAGCCGCCGCCGGACAGTCCGATGTGCTGGGGCGAGGCGATCAGGGCCTTGCCACGGCGGCCCGGCTCCGGCCGCAGGCCCTCCTCGGTCAGAAACAGGCTGTGGCGCTCGATGCCGGGCGACGGCCAGGTCGCCTCCGCCACCCAGCGGCCCGGACAGCGGGCGTGGTCGGCGGCCGGGGGCTGCATGTCCTGGATGAAGACCCGCAGGTCCGGATCGCGCTCGACCCCGGTGTCGGCATCCTTCAGCCAGCGGTCCCACCAGCGCAGCATCTCCTGCAGGAAGCCGATGGCCGGCTCCGGCCAGGCGATGTGGGGATAGCGGTGGACCCAGGGCCCGATGATGCCCTTGCGCGGCGCCTTCAAACCGGCGAGCAGCCGCGGCACGGCGTTGCTGTAGGCATCGGCCCAGCCGCCGACGGCGAGCACCGCCGCGTCGATGGCCTCGAAATCCTCGCAGACCGAGCCGTGCTGCCAGTAGGCGTCGCGCCGCTGGTGCTGCAGCCAGTTGGCGGCCAGGAGCGGCATGGCCTCCAGCCGCTCCAGCCACAGCTCCCGCCAACGCGAACCCACCACCGCCGGGTCGGGCGGCCGCGAGGAATAACCCAGCATCTGCGCAGACCAGCCGAAGTTGTCGTTGAGCAGACAGCCGCCAACGTAGTGGACGTCGTCGGCATAGCGGTCATCGGTCGAGCAGAGCGTGACGATGGCCTTCAGCGGTTCAGGCTTCAGCGCCGCGACCTGGAGCGCGTTGAAGCCGCCCCAGGAGATACCCATCATGCCGACCTTGCCGCTGCACCAGGGCTGCGCGGCCAGCCACTCGATCACCGCCTTGCCGTCGGCCAGCTCCTGGGGCGTGTACTCGTCCTCCATCAAGCCGTCGGAGTCGCCGTTGCCGCGCATATCGACGCGCACGCAGGCATAGCCGTGCCCGGCCAGATAGGGATGGGTCTGCTCGTCCCGGACGATGGTGCCGTCGCGCCGGCGATAAGGCAGGAACTCGAGCAGCGCCGGAACAGGATCCGACTCGGCGTCTTCTGGCATCCAGACTCGGGCCGCCAAGCGGCAGCCGTCCGCCATGGGAATCTCGAGGGTCTCGATCTCGCGGACGGCCCGCGGAAACTGCGTCACGATCTTCACGCGTCTGCTCCTTCCAAGGGCATCTCAGAGCCCTCACACCACAATATCTCTGGACAAAGCCCCCTACCACCCACAAGATATTGATCTCGTGAGGGGCTGGCGATTCGCGCCGCCTGGGAGTCCACGTCTCCCACGGCGCTTAGGGTCTTAGTCCCGATCGACTGCAGAGACGAAGAAAAAACACTGAGGGCAGAAATCAGTTATGCGCATTGCTCGTCGCTTCACAGAGCCTGATCAAGACGTCTACGAGGGCATCGTCTTCCAAACGACCGCCAGCGAGATCCGCAACCCCGACGGCTCACTCGTGTTCTCCGCCGAGGACGTCGAGGCGCCGGCGAGCTGGTCGCAGACGGCCTGCGATATCCTGGCCCAGAAGTACTTCCGAAAGCGCGGCGTCCCGACGCGGCTGAAGCGCGTCTCCGAGCCCGACGTGCCGGCCTTCCTTTGGCGCTCGGTCCCGGACGCGGAGGCGCTCGCCGCGCTGCCCGAGGACGAGCAGTCGAGCGGCGAGCGCTCCGCCCGCCAGGTCTTCGACCGCATGGCCGGCACCTGGGCCTACTGGGGCTGGAAAGGCGGCTATTTCGACACGGAAGAAGACGCCCGCGCCTACTTCGACGAGATGCGCTTCATGCTGGCGAGCCAGATGGGCGCGCCGAACTCGCCCCAGTGGTTCAACACCGGGTTGCATTGGGCCTACGGCATCGACGGGCCGAGCCAAGGCCATCACTATGTCGACTACCGCACCGGCGAGCTGACCAAGGCCGAGAGCGCCTACGAGCACCCGCAGCCGCACGCCTGCTTCATCCAGAGCGTCGCCGACGACCTGGTCAACGAGAGCGGCATCATGGACCTCTGGACCCGTGAGGCGCGCCTCTTCAAGTACGGCTCCGGCACCGGCACCAACTTCTCGCAGGTCCGCGGCTCCGGCGAGTCGCTGTCGGGCGGCGGCCGCTCCTCCGGCCTGATGTCCTTCCTCAAGATCGGCGACCGGGCGGCCGGCGCCATCAAGTCAGGCGGCACCACCAGACGCGCCGCGAAGATGGTCACCGTCGACCTGGACCACCCGGACATCCGCGAGTTCATCAACTGGAAGGTAGTCGAAGAGCAGAAGGTCGCCGCGCTGATCGCCGGCTCCAAGGCCTGCGAGAAGCACCTCAACCGCATCCTGGAAAGCTGCTGGCGTGAGGCGACCAACGGCTCCGGCGAGCCGAACATCGACCCCAAGCGCAATCCGGCGCTGAAGACGGCTATGCGTGCCGCGCGCGATGCCATGGTGCCGGAGAACTACGTGCAGCGGACCCTGCAGTTCGCGCAGCAGGGCTACCGCCACATCGCCTTCAAGACCTACGACAGCGACTGGGACTCGGAAGCCTACCTCACCGTCTCCGGCCAGAACTCGAACAACTCGGTGCGTGTGCCAGACAGCTTCCTGGAGGCTGTGCTGGCCGACGACGACTGGGTGCTGCGCAACCGGGTCGACGGCAAGGAAGCCGGCCGCATGCCGGCGCAAGAGCTGTGGAGTCGTACTGAACGCCGGGGTCGGCACAGGCCCAGGCGGCGTGGGCGATCTCCTCCCACAGCTCT
>JANQIA010000113.1 GCA_028282405.1 Rhodovibrionaceae bacterium | reverse complement strand
CGGAGATGCTGCCATGACCTTTTCGAGCGTGCGCTGGGGCCGGATCCTGCCGCTCCTCCTATTGTGGGTGGCCGTCCCCGCGCCCCTCTACATCTGGGCTATCCTCTACGTTGTCATGCGGTGAGCGGGATGGGTCGCTTTCCCGAGGGACTGACCAAGTACAGCGAAACGCCGCTCTTCACCGCGGAGAGCGTGCCCGACACGCTGCTCAAGGCGCACGCCACGAAAGCGGGCGTCTGGGGCAAGCTGCAGGTCGTGGAAGGCAGCCTCCACTACGTGGTGCCGGGTCCGCCGGCCTCCCGCGCGTTCCTCCAGGCGGGAGACCACGGCGTGATCGAGCCCGCCGTCCCCCATCACCTGGAGCTCTCCGGCCCGGTTGCCTTCAAGGTCGAGTTCTATCGCTAGGAGGCCGCGGGCGATCTCCGCAGCTACCACATAAGCAACAAATGTTGTAATGTGGTGGAGCCCTACAGATGTGGAGACCGTCATGCCGCGCCTCTCGATTGACCTCAGCCGCCAGGAGCATCGCCAGCTCAAGGCCATGGCCGCGCTCAAGGGGCAGAGCATCAAAGACTATGTGCTGAGCCGCGCCCTGGTCGACATGCCCGATCCTGCAACCATGACGGACGAAGAGGCCCTGCAGGCGCTGAAGCAGCTCTTGGCGCCGCGGCTTGCGGAAGTGGCGGCAGGCGAGGTCGTCACGGCAACGGCGGAGGACATCAAACGCGCCGCCCGGGCTCGGCGCCAAGCTTGAGGTGGTGGCGCCTTATCGCTTCTCGCGGTTGGCCCGGGACGACCTTATCGACATCTGGTTCTACACGGAGGCGAGCTGGCGCACTCAATCGCCGCGCGCCGGGATGGTCGCGGCGGTCGCCGATTGGAAGACGCGCCGAACCAGTGGAAGCACAGCCGGCGTTGCGAGGCTGATGACCGGCACGATGAGGAGCGTCAGGACGAAGGTGCGAGCCAAGAGCGGCCAGTCGGAGATGACCGGCGCCAAAAGAACCAGCAACAGGGTGATCGTCGGGAAGGCGACCAGCCAAGCGGCGATCATCGGCAGCAGCTTGGCGAAGGGTGCGCGGGTTTGCATGATCGTCTCCTCACGCGTCGGCCGACGTGAAGGTCGTGAGATGCTCGCGGACGATCGTCCAGCGGCCGTCCTGCCGTTCGAGAACCAGGGTGGCGTGCTGGCCCGGTGCCGGGGAGATCGGCTGCCCCTCTGCGTCGCGCGCCTCCGCCAGGAAGCTGAAGCTGGCGACGGCGAAGTCGTCGGCGACGCGCAGGGTGACGGGCCCTGCCGGGGCGACGGTCCAATAGGAGAACTGGGACATGAAGGGCGCCCAGGTCTCGATGTAAGCCTCCACGCTATCGAGCGTCAGGGCCGTGCCGCCCATGTCGTCGACCACCTTGATCGCGCCGGCGCCCGGCTTGAAGAGCGCGTGGAAGGCATCGCCGTTCCAGGGCTCCGCGCCCGGGCTCCAGGCCGCGAGCCAGGCGTCGATCACAGTCCGAACCTGGGCGGTGAGGTCTGTCTGCGTCATGGGTTCCTCCTGTCGTGCGTCGGTCTCCCAGCAAGGTGACGTCACGACAGAAGGAGCGCCAATTCGAAGGATGGAACCCTTATTCGCTTGGCGAATAAGGGGCGCTTGGAGAGCGGCCGGGGCCGCTGGCTAGTCCGCGCCGCGGATCGGGATGGTGGCGTCGGCGGCCGGGTGGAAGAAGCGCTGTATGGCCCAGATCGCGGCGGCGAGGCCGATGCCCACCAGGTCGCTCAGCATCCCGCCTTCGATCATGAAGAGGGCGGCGGCGAACAGCCCGATGCGCATGAACCAGGCGACGGTCGTGCCCAGGAACCAGCCCTGCACGCCGGACGACAGCAGGAACACCCCGATCACGGCGGTGACCCCGGCGCGAACGATCTCGAGGGTCGTCCCGTCCATCAGGATGGCGCTGTTGTAGAAGAACATGAAGGGCACGATGAAGGCGGCGATGCCGATCTTGAAGGAGGCCACGGAGGTCTCCATGGGATGGGCGCCGGATATTCCGGCGGCGGCATAGCTGGCGAGCGCCACCGGCGGCGTGATCGCCGAAACGACGGCGAAATAGAAGACGAAGAAGTGCGCCGTCAGCGCCGGGATGCCGAGCTCGATCAGGCCGGGCGCCACCACCGAGGCGGCCACCGCATAGGCCGCCGTGGTCGGCATGCCCATGCCCAAGAGAATGGCGATGCACATGGCGAAGACCAGCGCCAGAAGCTGGCTCGCCTCGGCCAGGCCGAGCAGCAGGTTGGAGAAGCGGGCGCCGACCCCGGTCAGCGAGATGACGCCGACGATGATGCCGGCGCAGGCACAGACGGCGATGATCTGAATCGAGAGGGTGCCGCCGAGCTCGAACGCCTTGAACAGGCTCTTCGGCCCCATGCGATAGGGGGTGAGCCAGGACACCACGGCCGCCGACGCGGTGGCGAGGGTGCCGGCGCGAATCACCGAATAGCCCATGAAGAGCGCGGCGATCAGGATGATGATCGGCAGGAAGAGGAAGCAGCGGCGGACGATCTTCTTGAACTCGGGCAGCTCGTCCTGGCTCATGCCGCGCATGCCGAGCTTGGCCGCCTCGAAATCGACCATGAAGTAGATCGACACGAAGTAGAGGATGGCCGGAATGATCGCGGCGATGGCGATGTCCGTGTAGGGAATGCCGGTGATCTCGGCCATGATGAAGGCGCCGGCGCCCATGATCGGCGGCATGATCTGGCCGCCGGTGGAGGCCGCCGCCTCGATCGCCCCGGCGGTCTTCTTGTGGTAGCCGACCCGCTTCATCAGCGGAATGGTCAGTGAGCCCGTCGCCACCACGTTGCCGGCCGAGGTGCCGTTGATCATGCCCATCAGGCCGGAGGCGAAGATCGCCACCTTGGCCGGCCCGCCGCGCGCACGGCCGGCCAGGGCGAAGGCGAAGTTGACGAAGTAGTCGCCGACCTTGGAGGCCTGCAGGAAGGCGGCGAAGATGATGAAGAGGATGATGTAGGTCGAGGAGACCGCCGTGGTCGGCCCCAGGATGCCGGCGTCGGTGTAGATCTGGCTGAAGAAGCGCTCCCAGGCGATGGCCGGCGACTGCAGGAAGCCCGGCATGTACTGCCCGACGAAGACGTAGGTCAGGAAGATGAGGGAGATAGCGACCAGCGCCATGCCGGCCACCCGGCGGGTCAGCTCGATGATCAGCAGGGTCCCGGACAGTGCCGCGAGCGAGATGCCGATGGGCGCGAAGGGTGTGCCCGTCGAGTTGCGCATCAGGGTGCCGTAGATGACGATCAGATAGATCGCCACCGAGATCGCGCAGACCACCAGCACCAGGTCCGTCGTCGCCACCCGCTGGCGCAGTCCCGCCTGCCACCAGGAGAGGAGAACGGCGCCGACGCTGGCGGTCAGCAGCGGCACGCCGTAGAGCCAGGTCTCGTTAAACTTGATGCCCGGGTCGATGCCGTTCCACTGCTTGCCGCCGGCAATGTCGAAGGCGAAGTAGATCGCCACCGCGGCCGAGAACAGCGCCGGCAGCATCAGCAGGGCGCCGAGCAGGGTCATGGTCCGCGTGCCGCCGCTCGGTTGCTGGGCGAAGCTGCTGCCGGCATAGAGCAGGAAGCCGAGGCTCAGCGCCCCGGCCACGTGGACGATGCGGAAGTTCCAGGTTTCGAGCGGGAAGCTCGGCAGGAAGGGAAGGTCGATCAGCCCGCCGGTCATGCCCTCGATGGACAGGCCGTTGAGGGCCGCCATGTGGAAGGCGGCATAGAGCGCCGTGAGCGCGGCCATGACCCCCAGGGTCGTGCCGCTATAGAGCCGCCGGTTACCTTCGATCGGCTCTTCGTCGACGCCTTCTGCAATGACCTTATCGGGCTCGCTCGCCATGGCACCCTCCCCGGGCAATGCACCCCGCGCCCGGACGGACGCGGGGCGTGATACGCTGGGTCGGCTTAGCTGCCGCTACCGTGGATCATCTCGGCGGGAATGGAGGCCCCGTTCTCGTTGAACCACTTGGCCGCACCCGGATGCCACTTCATCACCTGGTTCTTGTCCCAGTTCGCTGGCACGGTGCTGCGCGCGGCACGGTGGATGGAGACCATGCGGGCGTTGTCCGACATCACGACGTTGACCACCGCATGGACGAAGCTCTCAGGCAGCTCGCAGTTGGCGATGGCGAAGTTCCACATGGACACCGAGCGGGCGTCCGCGTTGAGCGTCGAGTAAGTGTCGGCGGCGATCTTGAAGGGCGAAACCGGATACTCGCCCAGGATCTTGTCCTGCTCCGCTTCGGTGAACTCGATGATGTTCACGTCGGTCTGAACTTCGAGCTGGCTGACCGCGGGCACCGGCACGCCGGCGGCGAAGGCGATGACGTCGATCAGGCCGTCCTGGAGCTGGCCGCCCAGGTCGGTCCAACCGCCGTTCCTGCGCTCGAAGTCGACGCCCAGGGTTTCCATCATGCGCGGGAAGTAGGTGTCGGAGGTCGAGCCCGCGGGGCCGAAGCCGATCTTGGCGCCGGCCGGAATGTCCTCGATCGAGGCGATGCCGGAGGACTTCAGCGCAGTGACGGAGAAAGGCGTCTGGTACATGGGGAACATGGCGCAGGCATTGGTCATCTGGATGCCCGGCGCGATCGGGTTGGCGCCGCCCAGCGACTCGGCGGCCGGCCCCATGGTGGTCATGCCGAAGGCGGCATCGCCAGTGTGCACCAGCGCCATGTTCTGCATCGGCCCGCCGGTGACCTCGCCGCCGCCGGAGATGCCGAGCTCGTCGGCGACCAGGTTGGCCCAGCCGGAGCCGTACGCGAAGTAAGTGCCCCCCTGGCTGGCCGTCCCGACGGTGAAGCTGTCGGGCCAACCTGTCCGGTCTTCGGCGACCGCCGTCGCCGCACCAATGCACACACAAATTGCTGTAGATACGGCCAAGCGCATTACTTCGTCTCCCTGTGAAATACCCGCTGTTTTGCGAGGGTTTTGGAACGTTGGGGTGTAAACTAAGCGTCATAGAAACGAGAAACAATGCCAAAAGTGGTACTTTTACTCGCTGCGACGTGGGGAATTTGCCCGCCCGGGCCGTGGGTGCAGATTTATTCTGGTTTTGTCCCGCAAGCGGAGGCACAGCCACGCCCTTTTTTGCCCCAGGGCAGGCGTGTTAAACCACCGGCCGAACGGCCGATCTTGCTGTCTCAATCGGGAGGAAAATGGAGCGGGCGATGAGATTCGAACTCACGACTTCAACCTTGGCAAGGTTGCGCTCTACCCCTGAGCTACGCCCGCATCCTGGAAAGACCGCTAGATAAACGCGCCGCCGGGGGAGTGCAAGGGATTTCGGCGGCCCAGGCGGTGACAGAGGGCTTTCCGCGGAAGCCCGGGAGCATTACTGTCCCCGGCCGACCAGGGCTATCAGAGCCACCTTAATAAGCCGGAAATGCGAGGAAGCGTGAGCGAGGAGACAGTCAGTTCGGCGCCGGAGGCGACATTGATCGACGGAACGCCGCCGATGCGCTCCGAAGAGCTCTTGGCACGGCTCGAAGAGCTTGGCATCGCCGTCAGCACCTTGACCCATGCGCCGGTCTTCACGGTCGAGGAGTCCAAGGCCCTGCGCGGCCAGCTTCCCGGCGGCCATACCAAGAACCTCTTCCTGCGCAACAAGAAGGGCGCCATGTGGCTGGTCACCTGCCTGGAGGACCGGGCGGTCGATCTCAAGGCGCTGGCCGCGAAGCTCTCGGCCGGGCGCTTCTCCTTCGGCAGTGCCGAGCGCCTGATGCAGTATCTCGGCGTCCTGCCCGGTTCGGTCACGCCGCTCTCCGTGATCAACGACCGCGGCCAGGCGGTGCAGATGGTGCTGGACGAGGGCCTGCTCTCCTACGACGTGCTCAACGTCCACCCGCTGGTCAACGACTGCACTTGCGCCATGGCGCCGAAAGACCTCCTAAGGTTTCTGGACGCGACCGATCACCCGCCTATCTTTCTCGACATGGAGGCTCTTCAGCTATAGCAAAGCTGGGTCCCGCGCCGCCCTTGGAGATGGCACCGCAGCGTCTTGCAGCGCTCTTGTGCAAAGTCCAGGTAACATAGACAGCGCGGGAAGGCCGCTTGGCGCCTGAGATAGCTCATGGCGGAGCGG
>JANQIA010000104.1 GCA_028282405.1 Rhodovibrionaceae bacterium | reverse complement strand
GGCGGAGGTCGGCAACATCCTGCGCTTCGGGCAGGACTTCCCCGGCGCCAAGGTCATCCGGCTGGAGAAGGACTACCGCTCCACCGGGCACATCCTGGGTGCCGCCTCGGGCCTCATCACCCACAACGAGGGGCGGCTCGGCAAGACCCTTTGGACCGAGGGCGAGGAGGGCGAGAAGCTGCGCGTGCGCGGCCTCTGGGACGGCGAGGCCGAGGCCCGCTTCGTCGGCGAGGAGATCGAGGCGCTGCAGCGCCAGGGGGACTCGCTGGCGCAAATGGCCATTCTGGTGCGCACCGGCGCCCAGACCCGCGAGTTCGAAGAGCGCTTCATCACCCTGGGCCTGCCCTATCGCGTGATCGGCGGCGCCCGCTTCTATGAGCGCATGGAAGTGCGCGATGCCCTGGCCTACCTGCGGGTCATCCATTCGCCGGACGACGACCTGGCGTTCGAGCGCATCGCCAACAAGCCGCGTCGCGGGCTGGGTGATGCTACTCTCAAGACCCTGCATGCGGCGGCGCGGGGTGAGCGCCTCTCCCTGATGCAGGCAGCACGCCGCTTGCTCGATACCGATGAGTTGCGTCCCCAAGCGCGCAAGGCGCTGGCGGACCTCATTCGCGACTTCGACCGCTGGCGTGACGAGGCCCAACGCATGCCCCATCCGGACTTGGCGGAGATCGTGCTCGACGAGTCCGGCTACACCGCCATGTGGCAAAACGACAAGTCGATCGAGGCGCCTGGTCGCCTGGAGAACCTCAAGGAGCTGGTCACGGCGCTCGAGGAGTTCGACAGCCTGGCCGGCTTCCTGGAGCACGTCAGCCTGGTGATGGAGAACCTTGAGGAGAGCGGGCAAGAGCAGATCAGCCTGATGACCCTGCACGCCGCCAAGGGCCTGGAGTTCGACACCGTCTTCCTGCCGGGCTGGGAGGAGGGGCTGTTCCCGAACCAGCGCGCGCTCGACGAGACTGGCGGCCGCGGTTTGGAGGAGGAGCGGCGCCTGGCCTACGTCGGGCTGACCCGCGCCCGCAAGCGGGCCATCGTCAGCTTCGCCGCCAACCGGCGCCTGCACGGGAGCTGGGCCGCCGCCATTCCCTCCCGCTTCGTCGAAGAGCTGCCGGCCGAGCACGTGGCGCAGGAAAGCGACCAGGGCCTCTATGGTGCCGCGCAAGCCACCTGGGGCGGCGGGCGCTTCGGCGGCTTCCAGGACTGGGGCGGCACCCGTACCTCCCCGGGCATGGCCCGCGCCCAGCGCTACCGCGACAAGGGCAAGCCCTTCATCGAAGGGGTGGCGACGGTCGTGCCGGAGCTGCCCGGCGAAACCGCCTTCGCCCGCGGCGAGCGCGTGTTCCATCAGAAGTTCGGCTATGGCGAGATCCTGGCCATCGAGGGCGAGAAGCTGACCATCGCCTTCGACAAGGCCGGCGAGAAGAAGGTCATGGCCAGCTTCCTGGTACCGGCGGACGCGGCCGGGTGAGCCAGCTAACCACGTGGCAGATCACGCTGACCGTTCCCAAGGCGCTGGCGCCCGGGGCGGAAGCCGTGCTGGAAGGCCTCGGCGGCGCCATGGTGACCTCGCACGAGGGCGAAACCCGCCAGATCGATCTCTACCTGGAGCGCGAGGAGGCGCCGGACGCGGCCGCGCTGGCCGGGCTCTTGAGCGAGAGCCTGGGCGCGCCGGTCGATGCACCGGCAGTCTCTCGGGTGGCCCAGCGCGACTGGGTGGCCGAGAGCCAGCGCCACTTCCCGGTGCTCGAGTTCGGCCGCTTCCTGGTCTACGGCAGCCACCATGCGCGACCCAGAGCCTATGGCCGGCTGCCGCTCCTGATCGATGCCGGGCGCGCCTTCGGCACCGGCCATCACGACTCGACGGCTTTGGCGCTGCTGCTGCTGGAAAGGCTGCAGCCGCGCTACCGGCAGCCCAGCCTGCTCGATCTCGGTTGCGGCTCGGGCATTCTCGCGCTGGCGGCGCTGCGGCTCTGGCCCGGCGCTGAGGTGCTGGCCGCCGACATCGACCCGCAGTCGGTGGCGGTGGCGCGGGACAACCGGCGCATCAACCGCATCGCCGGCGACATGCGGGCGGTGGTCAGCAACGGTCTGCGGAACGCGGCCGTGCAGCGGGCAGCCCCCTACGACCTTATCCTGGCCAACATCCTGGCCCGGCCGCTGCTGATCATGGCGCCGGAGATCGCCCGGGCACTGGCCCCGGGCGGGCATCTCATCCTGGCCGGCTTCCTGGAGGGCGACCGCGCGCGGCTGGAGGCGCGCTACCGAGCTTTGGGCCTGGCGCTTGTCGCGCGACAACGCCGCGGCGGCTGGACGGCGCTCCTGCTCCACAAGCGGTGATGAAAGGCTGAGGGGGCAGCAACGCATCCCCCACTGTCATGCTTGGGCGAGGCCCTCAGGGCCGTTAGGCCCGGGGCTGAGTTCCGAGCATCCACGCTCGGGTTCCGTGCGAGCCGAAGAGTGGATCCTCGCAACTCGCCTCTTCGGGTCTACGACCCTGCGAGGCTCGCGCGAGGATGACATTGCGAGGGGAACGGCCGACTGGGCGCGACAAAGAGAGCGCGCAAGCGCAGCACCGGCCCCACCCCACCGACCTATACCATGGTAGCCTAGTGGGCTTACTGGGGGCGGGTGTAGGCTGGCGACCAGGCAAAAAAAGACGGTGACTTGGAGACCAAGCCACCGCTAGCTGAGAGGCAGACCGAGAGGAAAGCTCAAAACCTCTC
>JANQIA010000070.1 GCA_028282405.1 Rhodovibrionaceae bacterium | reverse complement strand
AGCAAAGACTCACCTCTACCTAGGCACACTCGAACACCAGCTTCCAGAAGACGCAGACGTGAGCGTTATCGTGCAGCCAGGGCAGCCACCTTAAAAACTTCCACCATACAAGTAAACTCGCCTACCACCAAAGAAGATGGGGAAGACAAACAGCCGACCACTACTGACGGAGGAAATGTTCATGATCAGCAGGGTGAGGACGGCCGAAAGCGAAAGTCCACCGACCACCACGGATCCCAAGCCGCGATAAAGCTCCGAGCCGGCGCCCGGGAAAAACACCAGAGGCAGCATTCCGAAGACGGAGGTCAGGGTCGACATGAAGATCGGCCGGATGCGGTTGCGGGTCGCCTCCAGAATGGCGTCGGCCGCCGCCAGGCCCTCTTCGCGCAGATGGTAGAGGGTCTGATGGACCAGCAGAATCGCATTGTTCACGACAATGCCGATCAAGATGACAAACCCCAGTAGGGTCAGCATGTCCAGCGGCTGATAGGTATAGGTGTTGAGGATCGCCAGCCCGGCCACGCCGCCTGCCGCCGCCAAGGGTACCGAGAGCAGGATGATCAGCGGATAGAAGAAGCTCTCGAAGAGCACGGCCATGACAAGATAGACGATGGCCAGGGCCAGCAGCAGATCGATGACCATGGCTTCCCAGGTCTGGGTCAGCTTGTCGGCAGTTCCTGAGATGCCGAACTTGACGCCGGGTGGCAGCAGGCCTTCGGCGACCATGGGCTCCATGACCTCGCTGCGGAGCATGTCGAGGGCAGCCTCGAGGGGTATTCCGGGGGCCGGCCGAATCCCCAGGGTCACCGTCCGGAAGCGCTCGCGGTGGCGGATCTCCGTGGGGCCCGCCGTCAGGACGACATCGGCCAACGAGGACGCGGGGATAATGTCGCCGGCGGGCGTGACCACGGGCAGGCTGGCAATCCCCTGAGTCTGGACAACGTTCAGATCGGGCCCCTTCAGCGTCAGGTCGATCCGGTCCGAGCCCACGGTCACCTCCGCCACGCGCAGGCCGTCGTTGAAGGTATCGATCGCCTCGCCAAGTTGGCGCGCGGTGACGTCGTTGTCCGCCAGGCGCAGGCGGTTGGGGAAGAGCCGCACCTCCGGCGCGCCCAATTCCAGGCCCGGGCTCGGGCGCAGCTGATTGCCCTGGTCGCGCGGCAGGATCTGCGAAATGCGGCCGACCGCCTGCTGGGCCACGCTCAGAATGTCTTCCAGATCGCCGCCGGAAATATCGAGGTCGATCTTGCGCCCGCCACCCAGCCCGCGGCCGAAGATAGAGGGCTGATTGATGAAGCCAAAGGTGCCGGGTTCGCGGAAGACCGGGCCTTGCAGGACCGGGATCAGCTCCGAGGCGCGCTGCGGATCGACGGCGGTGGCCCCGAGGAAGGTGGTGGCGCGGCGTGCCACAAAGAAGAAGCGCTCGATTTCCACGGTCTCAGCCTCGTCCGAGTCGGGCCCGAGACCATCGGCCCAAAGCCGGCTGAACCTTTCTTCGACAGCAGCGGCAAGACGCCCGAGAGACCAGCCTGTGTCGTCAGCCGTTTCGGCCGGGACCGGATCGGATTGAGCCGGCTCGGATGGAGGCTGTTCTGCCCAGAGTGGCCGCAGGGCGTCCTCGATGCCCTTGGCGATGTCGGTGGTGGTGTCCAGGTTGTAACCGGGCGGCGGGATGATGACGCCGAAGACCAGATTGCGATTGCCCTCGGGCAGGTACTCCAGCTTCGGCAGGAACTGCCAGGCGCCGAGAGACGCCAGCACGGTGACCGAGGTGACGACGGCGAGTGCCACGAAGCGGCTGCGTACGACGAGGCGAACGAAACCGAGAATGATGCTCACGAAGAACGAGGCAAGCCAGTCGATCACCGGCAGACGCATGCGGGTGATGCTGTCGTCGCTCAGCTTCTTGCCGCCGCCGCTCAACAACCGGCTGGCAAGCGCCGGCAGCACCGTTACCGAGACCAGCAACGACAACATGACCGACACCGAAATCGCCACCGCGATGTCTCGGAACAGCTGACCGACCTCGAGCTGCATCACCAGAATGGGGATGAAGACCATCACGGTCGTGAGGGCGGAGACAAGCACCGCGCCCCAGACCTGCTTGGCGCCAAGGTAGGCGGCCTCGCGCACGGGCCGGCCCTGTTCGCGCAGGCGGAAGATGTTCTCGAGCACCACGATGGCCGCGTCGACAACCATGCCGACGGCAAAGGCGATCCCCGCCAGTGAGATGACGTTGATCGAGCGTCCCATCGCAGCCATGGCCACGAAAGCACCGATGACCGACACCGGAATGGCGATCGACACCACAAGCGTTGCGCCGAAGGAGCGCAGGAAGATCAGCAGGATGATCGCTGCCAGGCTGCCACCGATCCAGATGTTCTGCTGCACCAGATCGATGGCGGAATTGATGTAGACGGTCTCGTCGTAGACCTGCCGCAGCTTCAGCCCGGCGGCCGGAATGGCGCCGGCCTGCAGTTCTGCAACGGCGGCCTTGATGCCCTCCATGGTCTCGATCACGTTGGCGCCGGTCTCGCGCTTGGCATTCATCGCCATGGCGCTTTCGCCGAGCATGCGGATCGAGGCGCCTGCTTCCTTGTAGTCGAAGGCGACATCGGCGATGTCGCCGACCCGGACGCGGGCAAGACGGCCGCTGTCGTCATCGGAGTCACTCCGTATGACAACGTCGCGGATTCCCTGCAGGGTGTTCAACTCGCCCTCGGTGCGCACCACGTAGCGTCGCTTGCCCTCTTCGACGTCGCCGGCGGAGAGCGAGGCATTGGCGCGGCGCAGGGCATCGACCACCTCGCTGACGGTCATGCGGTAGCGCGCCAGGATCTTGGGGTCGACGGTGACCTGGATCTCTCTTTCAGTGCCGCCGAAAACGCTGACCTCGCTGACGCCGGCCACCCGCTCGATGCGTTCGCGTATGACGTCCTCTGCGAAGTCGCCATACTCGTGGATCGGCTTTTCGTTGCCGTCCTGCCGGGTGAGGATGAACCAAG
>JANQIA010000049.1 GCA_028282405.1 Rhodovibrionaceae bacterium | reverse complement strand
GACAGCGACTGGGACTCGGAGGCCTACCTCACCGTCTCCGGCCAGAACTCCAACAACTCGGTGCGCGTGCCCGACAGCTTCCTGGAGGCCGTGCTGGCCGACGACGACTGGGTGCTGCGCAACCGGGTCGACGGCAAGGAAGCCGGCCGCATGCCGGCGCAAGAGCTGTGGGAGGAGATCGCCCACGCCGCCTGGGCCTGCGCCGACCCCGGTGTCCAGTACGACACCACCATCAATCAGTGGCACACCTGCCCGAACGGCGGGCGGATCAACGGCTCCAATCCCTGCTCGGAGTACATGTTCCTCGACGACACGGCCTGCAACCTGGCCTCGCTGAACCTGATGGCCTTCCGCAGGCCGGACGGCAGCGTCGATATCGAGGCCTTCGAGCATGCCGTGCGGCTCTGGACCATCACCTTGGAAATCTCCGTGCTGATGGCGCAGTTCCCGGCGGCGCGCATCGCCGAGCTGTCCTACGCCTACCGCACCCTGGGGCTCGGCTACGCCAACATCGGCGGCCTCTTGATGTCGCTAGGGCTGTCCTACGACAGCACCGAAGGCCGCGCCCTCTGCGGCGCCCTGACCGCCATCATGACCGGCGTCGCCTATGCCACCTCCGCCGACATGGCGCGGGAGCTCGGCCCCTTCCCCGGCTACGAAGACAACCGAGACGACATGCTGCGGGTCATCCGCAACCATCGCCGCGCCGCTCTCGGCCAGCGCGACGGCTACGAAGGCCTCTCGGTCCGCCCGGTTCCGCTCGACAGCAAGCACTGCCCCGACCAGCGGCTGGTCGCCGCAGCCACCCGCGCCTGGAACGCCGCCCTGGTGCTCGGCGAGGAGCACGGTTACCGCAATGCTCAGGCCACGGTGATCGCGCCAACCGGCACCATCGGGCTGATCATGGACTGCGACACCACCGGCATCGAGCCGGACTTTGCCCTGGTCAAGTTCAAGAAGCTGGCCGGCGGCGGCTACTTCAAGATCATCAATCGCACGGTCCCGGTGGCGCTGGAGCAGCTCGGCTACACGCCACAGGAGTGCGAGCGCATCGTGCGCTATGCCGTCGGCCATGGCGGCTTGGCGACGGCCCCGGCGATCAACCACGAGAGCCTGGCCGCGCGGGGCTTCGACGAGGTCACCTTGGCGAAGCTGGAGAAGGCGCTGGAGAGCGTCTTCGACATCAAGTTCGCCTTTAACAAGTGGACCCTGGGCGAAGAGTTCTGCCGGGAGACCCTGGGCTTCTCAGCCGAGCAGCTCGAAGCGCTCGACTTCAACATGCTCGTTGCCCTCGGCTTCAGCGGCGAAGAGATCGAGGCCGCCAACACCCACTGCTGCGGCGCCATGACCTTGGAGGGCGCGCCCGGCCTGCGGGAAGAGCACTTGGCGATCTTCGACTGCGCCACGGCCTGCGGCCGCCTGGGCACCCGGGCCCTGTCGGTGGAGAGCCACATCCGCATGATGGCCTCCGCACAGCCCTTCATCTCCGGCGCCATCTCCAAGACCATCAACATGCCCAACGCGGGCACGGTCGAGGACTGCAAGAACGCCTACCTGCTGTCCTGGCGGCTCGGCCTCAAGGCCAACGCGCTCTACCGCGACGGCTCCAAGCTCTCGCAGCCGCTGGCCACCTCGCTGTTCGACGCCCTGGACGACGCGCGTGCCACCGAGGACCTGGCCGAGGCGCCGCAGGTGCAGCGCGTCGAGAAGCTGGCCGAGCGGGTGGTGGAGCGGGTCGTCGAACGCCTGGCCGAGCGCAGCCGGCTGCCTCAGCGCCGCAAGGGCTATACGCAGAAGGCCATCGTCGGCGGCCACAAGGTCTACCTCCGGACCGGCGAGTACGAGGACGGGCGGCTCGGCGAGATCTTCGTCGACATGCACAAGGAAGGCGCCGCCTTCCGCAGCCTGATGAACAACTTCGCCATCGCCATCTCCATCGGCCTGCAGTACGGCGTGCCGCTGGACGAGTACGTCGATGCCTTCACCTTCACCCGCTTCGAGCCCTCCGGCCTGGTCGAGGGGAACGACACGATCAAGATGGCCACCTCGGTGCTCGACTATATCTTCCGAGAGCTCGCCATCAGCTACCTTGGCCGCAACGATCTGGCCCATGTGGAGGCGGACGATCTGCTGCCGGACTCCATGGGGACGGGCGACCAAGGCGCTCTGGAACAAACCGGAAAGAAAGCGCCGTCCGGCGACGAGGCGCAGCCGCCCAGCGAGATTGCCGCCATCGAGGCCCAGGCCCGCCATGCGGTGCGGGAGACGGTGCAACGCGTGGCCTCGCGCGGCTATGTCCGCAATCGCTTCACCGTCCTGACCGGCGGCATGGCCGTCGCCGAGCAGAGCGTCGATACGGTCCTGGATAGCACGACAGCGGCAAGCATGCCGGACGTCGAGGCCTTCGGCTCGGATACGCCCTTGGGCGACGAAAGCGTCGTCGCCACCGTCGTAGAGCGCTCGATCAGCGCCCGTATCGAGCGCATCAAGGAAGCCCGCATCCGCGGCTACGAGGGTGACCCCTGCGATAGCTGTGGCAACTTCACCATGGTGCGCAACGGAACCTGCCTGAAATGCGATACCTGCGGCGCTACCAGCGGGTGCTCATAAATGCTTGATCGACTCGATGACGGTTTGCCATCGTTGCGCGAGTTAGAACTCCTTGTGACCGGGTGAAGCAGTACGAACGTGTATCCCTGTCAACTTGCGAGGGGCGTTGCAGGAAGCAGCGCCCTTATTTTCTTGCGGGAAGGAAGTGCTCTGCGTCCGGTCCAACAGCACGGCGCCTCGACGCAAGCAGCGGAAACCCGACTTTAAGAATGCCTTCACCCAGACTTAAGCGGCGCTCGCTAGGTTTGCGGATTGCATTCTTCCATGATCGAGACATCCAGCTAGAGCAATGGCCGACAGCGCCGAGCCTGAGATGGGCGAAGAGCCGCCGCCAAAGCTCTATCGCTTGAAGAGCGGCAAGGTTCCGCTCATGCTACGCCTCAAGACCTGGTGGCAAGGCGTTGAGCTAAAAGAGCTTGAGGGGCCACCACCCGCCGCACCCGAGCCGGAGCCGGCCAAGCCGGACACCTTGAGCCAAGACACCATCGAACGCCTCAAGCAACCCTGGCAGCCGGAGCGCATTGCCATGGCTCAGGCGATCTGGGGCGAGGGATTCCTGACACCGGGCGGGCCGGAGTATGTCGAGTACATGGTCAAGCCGCTTGGCCTGACCAACGAAAGCGTGGTCCTCGATATCGGTGCTGCACTCGGCGGTCCGGCGCGCCTGATGGCCAAGGACTTCAACGCCTGGATCACGGGACTGGAGAGCGACGCCGGCTTGGCCGAGCAGGCCATGGCCATGTCGACGAAGGCCGGGCTGGCGAAAAAGGCGCCGATCGAGCATTTCGACCGCACCCAAGTGCCGATCGACGAGGCCAAGTACCACTGTATCTTCTCGAAGGAAGCCCTGTTCCGTATTGAAAACAAAGAAGAACTTGTGCCGCGCATGAAGAAGGGCCTGAAGCCGCGCGGACAGCTCCTGTTCAGCGACTTCGTCGTCTCCGAGCCCGGCGCCTCGAATGACGCCTTGACCGCCTGGGCCGAGGTTCATCACCCGACGCCGGAGTTCTGGGCAAAGCAGGACTATGTCTCCCGCCTCAAGGCGCTGAAGCTCGACGTGCGGGTGGATGAGGACATCACCGACCGTCTGCGCTCGGAGATCCTGCACGGCTGCGCCAGGTTCGTGGATAGTGCGAGCGCGGCCAAGGCCAAGCTGACCCGACTCGACAAGGTGGCCTTGGCCTCGGAGCTCGAATACTGGGCGCGCTGCGTCGCGGCCATCGATTCGGGCGTGCTGCGCGTCTGCCGCATACACTGTATCGCCCACTGAACATCGGCCAAAGGTAGAAGCACCGACCGGCCTGGTCGGTCATGCGCAGCGATCCAAGGGAATGAGACGAAGCCTGCAAATCTGCGCCGTCTCGCCGTTGACAGGACTGCAAGGCAACACTATTTTCCGCGCTCTTGTCGAAATTCCAGGGGCCGGCTGCCCGGCGTGAGTGATTGAAATGAAGATCGTTAACTCGTTGAAAACGGCTAAGAAGCGCGAGAGAAACTGCCGCATTGTCCGGCGGCGTGGCCGCGTTTACGTGATCAACAAGAAGAATCCGCGCTTCAAGGCCCGCCAAGGCTAAGCTCTTACCTGCTTTCCGCTCGACGCCCGCAGCCCGGTTCGGTCTGCGGGTTTTGTCGTTTTTTTAACAGACTTCCAGGCAGCTTTGAATTGTCGGGCTGCGTCAGCGCGAGCATTGCTGGAATCAGAGAATTGCTCTAACCGTCTAAGACCGGACGTTAGGTTTTCGCTTTTTCTCTTTGCCGTGGCTTGCAGGCTGATGCTGGGGCACGACAAGAGAACGTTCGGCGCGGAGGGTCGCAGGCTCACCGCGTGACCGCGATTGGAGCAAGTGAGTGAGAGGCCCGTCATGCTGATCGTGATCGGAGTGCTGCTGTCCTTGGGATGGCTGGCGCTTGGCCTGTTTTACATCTGGAGCTTCGTCGGCTTGGAAAGCCTGACCTTGCTGCCCCCCTATGAAGTTGCGCTGATTATCGTCGCCTTGATCGGCACCGTTGCGCTCTTCTGGTGCGTGGTCGCCACACTGAAAGGCTCGGGACGCGAGAAGCGGCTGGAGCGGCAGATCGAAGCACTGGGCAAGCAGATCGATCTCTTGCGCCAGAACGGGGCCGGAAACGGTCTCGAGGCCGCGCCGACTGCGCCAAAGGCAAGCAAGCCCGCCTCGCCTGCTTCGCCGAGCAAAGCGGACCGCGTCGCCCCCTCCGTCTCTGGACCGGCCGCCACTGGACCAGCTGCCACTGGCCCGTCCGCCGCTGGAACCGCCAATCAGCCCACGGCCAAGCAGGTCGTCGATGCCGTCGCCAAGAATGGCGAAGCGGATACGAAAGCCCCGCCGCCGCCTGCGCAGAGCGCCGGAGCGAAAGTCGCGCTCGCCAAGGAGCCCAGCCTCGCCGGCGGCCCCGCCGACAGCGTTGCCGGCAGCGCCACCACCTCGACCGAGGGCGGTGCTGGGGCCGAACCGGCCAAGATCGCGAAGGCATCCGCCCCGCGCCCCTCACCCCTCAACGACGGCTTGCCGCCGTTCAAAGCCGGTAAGAACGAACCGCGAGACGGCGAGCTGATCTACGACATCCTGCGCCGCTCGGTGCGCGACCACCTCAACGATACGGCGATGGACATCGCCGCCGTCCTCTCGGCGCGCGAAGCCTACTCCGAAGCCCTGACCAAGCTGCGGCAAGGCAGCCGCGGCGCCTTCTTCCGCCTCGTCGCCAAAGACCTCGCCGATGGCGGCGAAACCGCCCGCGCCCGCCTCGACCGGCTCAACGCCTGGCCGATGCTGGACAGCTATAGCGACGACTACGGGCGCCTGCTCGAAGCCGCTGGCGGCAAGGACACCAAGCTTGGTGCCTTGATCGAAAAGAGCGAGCTTGGCCAGCTCGGCACCGCGGTCAACACGTTCAAGGCCGCCGGCGATGCCCCTGCAGCGAAGGGCGAGACGGCCGAGCCGCGCGAACGGGCGCAAGGCAAGAGCTGACCCACACTCCCCCGAAGACCGCTGTAGCCGCGGCTGCCGCATGAGCTCGGCTCATCCTTCAATAAGCTAACCTCGCTTGTGGCGGCAATCGCCTAGCGCGTAGCCTTTCTCGACCTCTGCTTCGGCGGGACTGCAAGGGAAGGCTCCGCATGCGTCTCTACGACTTCCTCGACTCCGGCAACGGCTATAAGGCGCGCCTGCTGCTGCACAAGCTCGGTTCACCCTATGACCGGATCGAGCTCGACATCCTCGAGGGCGAGACACGGACCGAGGCCTTCCTGGCCAAGAATCCCAACGGTCGGGTGCCGGCCTTGGAGCTCGACGACGGCACGGTCCTGCCGGAGTCCAACGCCATCCTGGTCTATCTCGCCGAAGGCAGCCGCTTCCTGCCGCAGGACCGCCTAGCGCGCGCCCAATGCCTCCAATGGATGTTCTTCGAGCAGTACAATCACGAGCCCTCTATCGCCGTCGCCCGCTACATCCTGCGCCACACGCCGGACGGTAGCCCGCGGCGGGCCGAGCTGCCGACCCTGGCCGAAAAGGGCAACGCAGCCCTGGGGGTGATGGAGCGTCACCTGGAAAGCCGCCAGTACTTCGTCGGCGATCAACTGAGCGTCGCCGACATCGCGCTCTACGCCTACACCCACGTGGCCGATCAAGGCGGCTTCGATCTCTCCGGCTATCCCAACGTGCAGGCCTGGCTCGCGCGCGTTGCAAGCGACAGCCCCCACATTCCGATCACCGCCGGCTGACGGCTATCCGGCCATGACCGCGGCCAGCTTTGCAGTCCACCCTTTGACCGCTGAGCGCTGGCCTGACTTCGAAGCGGTCATGGGCCCCAAGGGCGGCTGTGGTGGCTGCTGGTGCATGCTGTGGCGTCGGCGCAAGGCCGACTACGACAAGCGTGTCGGCGACGGCAATTTGGAGGATATCCGAACCATCGTCGAACGTGGCGAGGAGCCAGGCCTGCTGGCCTATGAGGACGGCCGGGCGATCGGCTGGATCTCGCTTGCGCCGCGGGAGCGCTTCGTCCGGCTGGAGACTTCACGGGTGCTGAAGCCGGTCGACGAAGAGCCTGTCTGGTCGGTCTCCTGCTTTCTCGTGGCGAAGGGCTGCCGCAACAAAGGCGTGGCGGAGAGTCTGCTGCGCGCGGCCTGCGACTTCGCCGGCACGCGCGGCGCCAATGTCCTGGAAGGCTATCCCATCGAGCCGAAGACGCGCCCCTATCCCACCGCCTATGCCTGGACCGGCTTCGCCAGCGTCTTCCGCCGCGCCGGATTCCAAGAGGTGGCCCGCCGCTCCGAGACCCGGCCGATCATGCGGAAGCACCTAGGCTAAGGCGCGCATGCCCCCACTCAGAACCAGGGCGGCGCAGGGATCGACTTGTAGGCGGACTTGAGGGCCTCGGACCAGTTCTCCCGGATCAGGCGGAAGTACTCGTCTTCCTCGGTCAGGCGTTGCTGGAGCCCCACCTCCAGGCTGTCGCGGCGGTAGACCAGCAGGTCCACGGGCAGCCCGACGGTGAGGTTGGACCGCAAGGTCGAGTCCATCGATATGAGCGCCAGCTTGACGCCGTCGGAGAGGCTGGTGTGTGCCGTCACGGACCGGTCCAGGATGGGCTTGCCGTACTTGTGCTCGCCGACCTGAAGGAAGGGCGTGTCCGCCGTGGCTTCGATGAAGTTGCCGGCCGAGTAGATCTGAAACAGGCGCATGCGCCGGCCGGCGATCTGCCCGGCCAGCAGGATCGAAAGATCGAAGGGTACGCTCTGGGCTTTCATGGCCTCGCCGTCGCGGGTGTAGACGTCGCGGATGGCCTCCCCCGTCAACTGCGCCGCCTTGAACATGGTCGGCACCTCGGACAGCGTCGCGCCCTTGCCCAGGGTCTCCGAATCGAAGCCCTCGGTCACCAGATTGACCACGGTCTGGGTCAGCGCCAGGTTGCCGGCGGACATCATGACGATCACCCGTTCGCCCGGCTCGGCGATGACGTGCATCTTGGAGAAGGTCGAGATGTGGTCGACACCGGCGTTGGTCCGCGTGTCCGAGAGCAGCACCAGGCCTTCGTCCAGATGCAAACCGACGCAATAGGTCATGGCGTTCCCTTGAATTGTCCTCATGACATCACCTGCTGCTGGGTCTGCTCTTGCCCAGCAAGGGCGGTGACCTTGACGGAGACCTCGAGTGTTTCCCGCGCCGTCCCCTGCCGCAAGCCTCTCAGCGGCGCGGCCGACCAATAGTCCAAACCGACCGCCGTCCGGACGTAGGCCGCCGTCGGCGAGACGCCGTTGGCCGGGTCGAAGCCGACCCAGCCGAGGTCCGGGACGAAAGCCTCCGCCCAGGCGTGACTGGCCTCGAAGTTCTCCTCGCTGCCGGTCCAGAGATAGCCGCTGACATAGCGCGCCGGCACGCCGAGCAGGCGCGCACAGGCGATGAAAACGTGGGCATGGTCCTGGCATACGCCGCGGCCCGCGGCCAGGGCCTCGCTGGCCGTGGTGGCGGCATGGGTCTCCCCGATCTCGTAGATCACCCGCTGGGGGATGCGCACCATCAGGTCGTGCAGCCGGTCGATCAGGCTGGCCAGCCCCTCGCTTTCCGCGGCAAGCGCCTGCAAGGCCTCGCACGGCTCGGTCAGCGGCGTGATGCGTTGGTAGAAGAAGGCCGGCAAAGGCTCCGGCGCAGTGACCACGCCGTTCAGGTCGTGGGTCTCCACCTCGCCGGAGACGACGATGGCCGCCTGCTGGTGCCAGCGGTTGACCGTATGGCAGTGGATGATGTTGCCGTAGCCGTCGACATAGCTCGGCAGCTCGCTCCCCGTCTCGCCCTGAACGGACCAGCGAAGGACCTTCAGGCCATCGAAGGGTCGCGGCGAAAGGCGAATGTTCTGAATGGCATAGGCTATGGGCGCGTCATAGCGGTAGGCCGTTCGGTGCTGCACCTGCAGTCGCATCCTCTCGGCGCTCCCCAATTTCCCGCGCTCGGATCAAAACAAAAACGTCACATCAGATAGAAGCGCTGAATTTCCTTCCCCAGCACGATGGAGCGATCGATCGTCTCGGTCAGGAACTCATGCAAACCACTAGCGAAAACGTCCTGGATTCTGCCATAGCGGAGTCGGGCGTGGAACTGGCCCGCCAGCCGATGGCATTCCCCTGTCTGGCCGCCATACTGCCCTGCCAAGAGATCGAGATTGCCCGTCACTTGATCATAGCAGCCGCGCAAGGAGCGCGGGAGCTGCGGCTGGAGGATTAGCAGCTCCGCCACGTTCCAGGGCGAGATACGGTCGCGGTAGAAGCGGTGATAGGCCCTGAGCGCCGAAACGGAGCGCAGGATCGCCCTCCAGTGATAGTAGTCGAGCAGGCCGCCGACCTGCTCGTACTCCGGCAAGAGGACGTGATACTTGACGTCCAGGATACGGGCCGTGTTGTCGGCGCGTTCGAGATAGGTGCCCAGGCGACAGAAGTAGAAGGCATCGCCGCGCAGCATGGTGTTGTTGTAGGCGCCGTTGAACTGCAGAGCCCGACGCTTCACCCAGCTCAGCATATTGTCGAGATTTTCGATGGCGAAGCGCTGCCGGCCGGCCACCTGAATATCGAGCCACGTGCCGTTGATCGCCTCCCAGGTATCGACGGTCAGCGCCGTGCGCACGCTGCGGCCATTCTGCCGAGCGGTCGACAGGCAGGAGTAGATGCTGGAGGGATTGTCCGGGTCGCGCGCCAGGTAGTCGACCACGTCGCGGGCCGTCACCTCGTCGTACTTGGCGAAGTAACCAGCCTCGCAGCCCGAGGCGATCAGCGCCGAGTTCCATTCGGTGCGCCCCTCCCGCGACTTCATGCCCGACATCTGCAAGGAGACCTCGAGCAGGCGCGCGACGAACTCGGCGCGCTCCATGTAGCGCGCC
>JANQIA010000027.1 GCA_028282405.1 Rhodovibrionaceae bacterium | reverse complement strand
CTGGCCGCTCAGGCGCTGGCTCCTGCGCCAGCCCATCGCCTCGACGGCGATCGAGAACCCAAGCTACATCAATCGAATAGCCCGCGCGGCCTGGGTCGGCAGCGTGCGCGCGCTGCTCCCCATCCTCGCGCTGCTGGTCGTCTACGGGGTGTTGGACCGCCTGCAGCTTCTTGAGGGCGACTTCGGTCGCTTGGGCCTCGCGGCTTTGTGGGGCGGGGTCATCGTCGTCCTGGTCACGGCCCTGTCCCGGACCGTGCTCTCGCCGCGTTTCCGCAACTGGCGCCTGCTGCCGGTCAACGACCAGAAGGCCGGCCGCTTGCGTCGGCTGTTCAACGCCATCGCCATCGTTCTCGCGCTCGACCACGTTTTCCAGACTCTGCTCTTTACGATGAACGCCTCGATCGAGCTGTTCTCGCTCTACGGCTTCATCGTCGCCATCCTCTACTCGGTCCTCATCTTCCGTCTGGCCTCGGGCAAGCTCTGGGCGCGCGACGATGCCGGGGTGCCGGGTGCATCGGGGTCGGACCGCAGCAGTGAAACGGACGAAGAGGGCAAGAGCTCCGGCGGCTATGGCTGGTTCCCCCTGGCCGTCGCCGCGCTTGCCGTGGCCATCCCCATCGCCGGTGCCCTCGGTTACGTCCCGCTGGCGCGCTTCATCGCCCGGCAGATCGTCATCACCGGCGGCATTCTGCTGCTGGCCTGGATGCTGCGGCAGCTTCTGCAAGAAGTGATAACCTACGGGCTGTCATCGGAGAGCGGCGTCGGCAAGGCCCTGCGCCGTTCGCTGGCCCTGAGCGATCGCGCCTGCGACTTGATCGGCTTCTGGTTCGGGCTGCTGCTCGATGCCGCCCTGCTGTTCATCACCGTTCCGGTGGTCATGCTGCGCTGGGGCGTCAGCTCGGCCGAGATGAGCGACTGGCTGGAGCTCGCCTTCTTCGGCTTCCGCATCGGCGAAGTGACGATCTCCTTCTCCAATGTTCTGATCGCCATCTTTCTCTTTCTGCTCTTTCTCTCGATCGCGCGCCTGCTGCAGCGCTTTCTCGGCGAGCGTCTCCTGCCGCGCACCGGCATGGACAAGGGCATCCAGGACTCCCTGCGCATCGGTGTCGGTTACGTCGGTTTCGTCATCGCCGCGGCGGTCGGCATCTCGCAGCTCGGCCTCGACCTCTCCAACCTCGCCATCGTCGCCGGCGCTCTATCCGTCGGCATCGGTTTCGGGTTGCAGTCTGTGGTCAACAACTTCGTCTCCGGCCTCATCCTGCTGGTCGAGCGTCCGATCAAGGTCGGCGACTGGGTGGTGGTCGGGACCGAGCAGGGCTACGTCAAGCGCATCAAGGTCCGCGCCACCGAGATCGAGACCTTCGAGCGCGCCTCGGTGATCATCCCCAACTCAGACCTCATCTCCGGCACGGTGAAGAACTGGTTTCACGGCAACCGGGTCGGCCGCGGCGAGATCCGGATTGGCGTGAGCTACGGCAGCGATGCCGAGCAGGTGCGCAAGGTGCTGCTCGATATCGCCGAGAAGGAGTCGATGGTGGCGCGCTATCCTTCGCCGGTGGTCGACTTCCTGGATTTCGGCGACAGCGCCCTCCTGTTCCGCCTGCGCTTCTTCCTCAACGACATGGACTACGTGCTCTCGACCAGCAGCCGGATGCGGTTCGAGATCCTCGAGCGCTTCCGCCAGGAGGGCATACAGATCCCCTTCCCGCAGCGAGACCTGCACGTACGCTCGGGCCTCATCGCCCCTTCGGCCGAGGAGCGCTACGCGCCCTCGGACAAGGAGTTGGGCGCCCCCCCGCCCGAACGGCGTGCCGGCAACCCGGCGGAAGACTTCGGCGGCGAGCAGACCTGACATTCCCTTGCCGCGCGGCGCTTTGCCGAGCATCGCCTTGCCGCCCGGCCGCCCCCGACTATACTGCGCCGATTTTGCGCGGGGTCGGCGCCCCGCAAGCACGCCACAAGAAGCATACCGAAGGGCTCCATGACCGACGTCAAGAAAGTGGTGCTCGCCTATTCCGGCGGGCTCGACACCTCCGTCATCCTGAAATGGCTGCAGGAAACCTATCGCTGCGAGGTGGTGACCTTCACCGCCGA
>JANQIA010000018.1 GCA_028282405.1 Rhodovibrionaceae bacterium | reverse complement strand
GGGGGGCTGGCGCGCAGCGCCAAAAGACCTTTGGCTGCCGGCAAGTCCCTGTCCTGCGGAAAGACGCGATACCCAAGCCAACGCAATGCCTTCCGGCAGATACCTCGACGCTAAACCGGACAGCAGTGGATCAAGTCCGGGGTGACGAGGTGGAGTGCTGCATCGTCTGCGGCCCCTTAATGTCTTTTTGGGGCGCGCCGCCATGCGGCGAAGCACCACCAATTGTGAGCCTCGGGCTTCGGTCCGCGTCTGCGGCAAAACCTTGAAATCTCGCCGAAAGAATGCGCCTTAAGCGCAGTTAACTGGGTTGGGAGAGTGCCATGGCAGGCGTTGCTGGGAAGGTCGCGCTGGTTACGGGCGCCGGGAGCGCCGGCGGCATCGGCTTTGCGACCGCGCGGCTGCTCCGCGCAGCCGGGGCGAAGGTGGCGATCACCTCGACGACGGACCGCATTCATGACCGCCGCAAGGAGCTGGGCAGCGGCGAGGGCGAGAGCTTTGCCAGACCTGCCGACCTGACCGACACGGCCGCCGTTGCCGGCTTGCTCGAGGCGGGCGAGACGGCCCTCGGTCCGCTCGATATCCTGGTCAACAACGCCGGCATGGTGCAGGTCGGCCGAGAGACCCCGTCCCTGCCTCTCAGCGAGGTGCCGGACGAGCTCTGGCGCTACGGCCTCGACATCAACCTGACCAGCGCCTTTCTGATGACCCGTGCCGTGCTGCCCGGCATGACGGCGCGGCGCTACGGACGCATCGTGCAGATGTCCTCGGTCACCGGGCCGCTCGTCGGCATTTCCGGCAGTGGCGTCTACGCCGCCGCCAAGGCGGGCCTCTTGGGCATGACCCGCGGGCTCGCCATCGAGGTCGGGCGGCACAACGTGATGGTGAACTGCGTCGCGCCGGGCTGGATCGAGACCGCCTCAAGCAGCGAGGCGGAGATCGTCGCCGGACGCCACACGCCGGTCGGCCGCGCCGGCACCCCGGAGGAGGTCGGCCACCTCGCCGTCTTCCTGGCCAGCGAGGAAGCGAGCTACATCACCGGCCAGCTCTTCGTGGTCGACGGCGGCAACACCATTCAGGAATACAAGGTCGCCCTCGACGGCTCCTGATAGGGTCTTCGAGGGCGCTTGCGCGCCATGCGGTTTCAGCCCTGCTACGCACAGCGCCGAAGGCGCCCAACAAATCACCGCAGAGCTTGAAGCTGGACCCCGGCTCGGAGGCCGGGGTGACAATCGAGGAGAACGCTACCGCGTCGGGACGGGCGGCTCGGTGGAGTAGTCGTAGAAGCCGCGGCCGGCCTTGCGGCCGACCCAGCCGGCATCGACGTACTTCACCAGGAGCGGGCAGGGCCGGTACTTGCTGTCGGCCAGGCCGTCGTAGAGCACGTGCATGATGGCGAGGCAGGTGTCGAGGCCGATGAAGTCGGCGAGCTCAAGCGGGCCCATGGGATGGTTGGTGCCGAGCCGCATGGCGGTGTCGATGGCCGCGACGGAACCGACGCCCTCGTAGAGCGTGTAGACCGCCTCGTTGATCATCGGCAGCAGGATGCGGTTGACGATGAAGGCCGGAAAGTCCTCCGCCGCCACCGGGGTCTTGCCCATCCGCTCCGCCAGCTCACGGACCAGGGCGAAGGACTTCTCGTCCGTGGCGATGCCGCGAATCAGCTCGACGAGCTGCATGGCCGGCACCGGGTTCATGAAGTGCAGGCCCATGAAACGCTCGGGCCGGTCGGTCACCGAAGCCAGGCGGGTGACCGAGATCGAGGAGGTGTTGGTGCAGATCAGCGCTTCGGGCTTCACCAAAGGGCAGATCGCCTGAAAGATCTCGCGCTTGACCGCCTCGTCTTCCACGGCGGCTTCGATCACCACGTCGCAGTCGCCGAGGCTCTCGAGGCCGGTCGCCGTCGACACGCGGCCGAGGGCTGCCAGCTTGTCGTCTTCTGTGATGCGCCCCCGGCTGACTTGGCGGCTCATGTGCCGGTCGATGTTCTCGACCGCGCGGCCGAGCTGGTCGGCGCCGAGATCGCTCAAGCGGACCTGGAGTCCGGCCATCGCAGCAACTTCTGCAATGCCCGCGCCCATCTGGCCGGCGCCGATCACGCCGACGGTGGCGATCTCCGAGGGGTAAGGTACATCCTTGTTATCGGCGATCATGACTTGTCTTTCGATCGTGATCCGCTGCGCGCCGCGCGTTTGCCGGCGGCTCAGCTTCCCAGTTCCTTCTCTAGCTCCGGCACCGCCTGGAACAGGTCGGCCACCAGGCCGTAGTCGGCGACCTGGAAGATCGGCGCCTCTTCGTCCTTGTTGATCGCCACGATGACCTTGGAGTCCTTCATGCCGGCCAGATGCTGGATGGCGCCGGAGATGCCGACGGCGATGTAGAGGTCGGGGGCGACCACCTTGCCGGTCTGGCCCACCTGATAGTCGTTCGGCACGAAGCCGGCATCGACGGCGGCCCGGCTGGCGCCGACGGCGGCGCCCAGCTTGTCGGCAATGCGCTCCAGCATGACGAAGTTGTCGCCGGACTGCATGCCGCGGCCGCCGGAAATGACGATGCGCGCGCTGGTCAGCTCCGGCCGGTCGGACTGGGTCAGCTCCTGCCCGACGAAGCTGGAGAGGCCAGCGTCGCCGGCGCTCTCGACGTCTTCGATGGCGGCCGAACCGCCCTCGGCAGCCACGGGCTCGAAGGAGGTGGTGCGGATGGTGACCACCTTGATGGGGTCGTTCGAGCGCACCGTCGCCATGGCGTTGCCGGCATAGATCGGGCGCACGAAGGTGTCGGCCGACTCGACGCCGGAGATGTCCGAGATCTGCTGCACGTCGAGCAGAGCTGCGACCCGCGGCATCAGGTTCTTGCCGAAGGTGTTGGCGACGGCCAGCAGGTGGCTGTAGCCGCCGGCCAGCTTGACCACCAGCGGTGCCAGGTTCTCGGCCAGGCCGTGGGCGTACTCGGCGCCCTCGGCCTTCAGGACCTTGGCGACGCCTTCGGCCTTGGCCGCGGCCTCTGCGGCAGCGCCGCAGTTCTGGCCGGCCACCAGGACGTGGATATCGCCGCCGATCTCTTTCGCGGCAGCGATCGCGTTCAGCGTCTGGGCGTTCAGTTCGCCCTCGGCCTGCTCTGCGATGACAAGAATGCTCATGATGCTCGCTTTCCTGCGCCTAGCGGTCCTAGATGACCTTGGCTTCGTTCTTCAGCTTGCTGACCAGCTCGGAGACGTCGGCGACCTTCACGCCGGCCTGGCGCGCCGGCGGCTCGGTGACCTTGACGATCTCCAGTCGCGGGGCGACGTCGACGCCGAGATCTTCCGGCGTCATGGTCTCCATCGGCTTCTTCTTCGCCTTCATGATATTGGGCAGCGAGGC
>JANQIA010000005.1 GCA_028282405.1 Rhodovibrionaceae bacterium | reverse complement strand
TGCCGCTGTTCCTCCCAGTAATCCCACAGTGACAGCAGCGACAGGAAATCACTGCGCTCAGCAAAGCTGGCATAGAGTCCCTCAATGAGGGGGATAAGGTGAGCTTCGACGTCGAGGACGATAGCCGCGGCCGCGGCAAGCAGGCAGCAAACCTGCAGATGGCCTAAGTACCACCGCCTGAGCGGCGCCGTCCGGCCAATTGCCGGACGGCGCGCCCGTGCGGTACAACCGCGAACATCAAAAGGAACACTACCTAGTTTGGAACAAATCATGTTCGGCACCGTTAGGTGCTATGACTGCTGCAACGGCCGGGGCTGGATCCAGCCCGACGACGGCAGCGGTGACATCGCCGTTGATCAGACGGCAGTCACCCAGGCTGGCCTCGGCCAGCTTGCACCCGAGCAACGCCTCGGATTTCGTATCGAGACGAGTCGGAAAAGCCGGCTCGCGACCCAGCTCTGGGCAACCTGGTCTGACCGGTAGGCCGACTCCCTGTACCGCGGAAAGACCCTGGCCGCATTGCGCCCGAACTCTATGGAATGCCCCTGCTCTGTCGTCTGACAGTGTGGGGGCCGGCATAAGGCGACCGCGTCCATTCGCCTGCCCGAAAGAGACGCCGATGATCGAACCACTTCTGCTTACCGCTCCGCGAATATCCACCTTCGAGGGCCAGCGCCACCTGACCAATGCCAGCGGCTTCTTCTTCGCACGCGACGAACAGCTATTCCTCGTGACCAGCCGCCATGTCGTGATCGACGAGGCGAGCGGACACTACCCAGACCGCATCGAGCTCGAGCTACACAACGACCCGGAAAATCTCGCGCAGTCGACCGGGTTCTCCGTGCCGCTTTACAACGCCGGTACTGCCGTCTGGCGACAAGCCCGCGACAGCGCCGGCGACGTCGACGTGGCAGCGATCGAAATTGAACGTAGCGCCCTGCCTGAACGCTGCGCCTATTGCGCCTTCACGCCAGAGCATTTGCATGACGCACTCGAACGGGTCGAGGTCGGCAGCCCGCTCTTGGTGGTGGGCTTTCCGCTCGGCTTCCACGACACTTTGCATCACATGCCGGTGGCGCGCCATGCCATCAACGCCTCTTCCTTCGGCCTGCGCTTCCAGGGCATGGGTTACTTCCTGACCGACGCGCGAACGCACCGCGGCATCAGCGGCGCACCCGTCGTGATGCGCGAAGTCGAGGAACCAGAGAAGTTCGGGGAGTTGCCTTGGCGGCTGCTTGGCGTGCACTCGGCGAGGCTCGACGTCGGCACGCGCGATATGGAGTTGGATGAGTCCCTGGGCCTAAATTGCGCCTGGTACGCCGATATTCTACTGACCCTGACTCAGAAGACCTAGAAGCGAGGGGGGTGATATGCTGGGTTAAGGCGCGAATGGCGACCGCACAACTCGATTGCAGGGCCAGCGGCAAGGTGCGCCTAAAGCCGGCCGAAGCCGACTGGAAGGGAAGTTGCTTCGCGCGCGAAATGGAGTTCATACCGTTGCCGCAATAGGCGACTTACTATTAGCTGCATTGACCGCGGCGTCTCCGCCGCAAGACTGGAAAGCGAAGGGGCGAGATATGAGAAGTTTCCGTCTGCCAGTTCTGGCGCTAGCGATTGCCGTGTGCACGGTTTCGACAAGCGCTGCCGACGCACCGCCCTCACTCGACACGGTCTTCCAGACCCTCGGCTTCTCGGCGAAGGACATCGAGGCCGTAAAAAAGGGGCAGATCGTCTCAGTCGAACCGAAGCGCACGCGCGACGATCAGCTCATCGCGGCGGTCGCCGTACCGATCAACGCTTCAATCGCCGACTTGACCGACGGGCTCAAGTCCGGCCGCAACATCAGCGTCGACAGCGACGTCTTGAGCAACGGCAAGATCGACCCGGCCAGCAGCGACCCGCTCGCGGCCTTCGCTTTCAAGGACAGCAAGGAAGTCGACAAGCTGCTGAGTAGCGACCGCGCGAAGAACTTCCATCTCTCGAGCGAAGAGCAAGCAACGCTTGAGAAGCAACTGGCCGGATTGAGCGCGAACCAGTCGGGCAGTACCGAGAAGGCCATGGCCGCCTATCGAGAGGTTCTGGCCGGGCGGTTCGAGGCCTATGCAAAGGGTGGCCTGGATGGCGTGGCACCCTACGTCGATGGCAGCACCACACTGTCCCCTGCGGCCACACTCAAGTCAGCGACGGAACAGGCTCAGTCGTTCCTCTCCAAGCATTTCCCGGACTTCTGGGCAGCCTTGGACGGCTTCCCGAAGAACGGCTCACAGGCAATCGCAAGCGACTTCTACTGGGTCGATCGCGAGGTCGAAGGTCGTCCCGCAGCCGTTCTCGTCCACCACCTCTACGAGGCGACGGACAACTATCTTATGGTCAGCCAGCGCCAGTACTACGTCGGCCATACGTATGAGTCGTTGCAGATGTTCGGTCTGGCCATGCCGACCGAGAACGGGTCGGTCATCTTCAGCGTCAACAGCATCTACACCGAGCAGATCACCGGCTTTTTCAGCGGCGTGGCCCAGTCGGTCGGCGAGAAGCGGACCAAGGAGAGCATGATCAAGCACTTCGAGGCCGTGCGCAAAGCTGTGCAGTGAACGGCTGACGCGGAAGGTACGACGCTGGAGACGATATGAGAGCGGCAGGGGATGCCGAGGCTTCCCTGCAGCATCGGAGTGATGAACTATTCAGTATGGCTGAGTTCTCCATCACCCGCATCGTCGATCGCCCTCGTGCGGCTGTCTACGCCCTCGCCGCCGACGTCCAAGGCTATGCGGACTTCATCCCTGGCTTCGCCGACGCCCAGGTCCGTCACGTCGGCAAAAGCCGGCTGGAGGTCGTGCAACGCGTCCGCTTCAAGGGGCTTTCCGCACGTTTCCGCTCGACCGCCGAACTCACGCCGCCGGAACGCATCGTCATCCGCTCTCATGACAGGCCCTTTAAGGAGCTGCATCAGGAATGGCGCCTGGAGGATCTCGGTGAGGGCCGCACGAAGATAACCTTCAGCGGCCACTATGAGCTGGGGTCCGCTCGGTTGGAGCGATGGTTCGGCCGCTGGTTCGATCACCTTGCCGAGCGGACTGTCGACGCTTTCGAGCAGCGCCTGACGCAAGACACCGCTGCCTAGCAAAAGCTGTTCGTCAGGCGATCTCCGCCGCGATGCTGGGCACCGGCCAGGTCTCGTTGGCGTGGCGCAGCAGACCAAGCTCGCTCCGACAACGTGCCACGAAGTCTGCGACCTCTCGGCTACGCCAAGCCAACTGATAGCTGCGCCAAACGTCCATGATGCTCTGCCGCCGCAGGTCGCCAGGGGCGAAGGGGAGCGCGTTCAGCAGCTTCACCCGTCCGTTGGGAACGATCAGAATCATGGCCTGAGGGCTTTCCAGGCGGCACTGGATCTCGCGTTCGATGTCCCAAGGATAAATCGCGAGACGCGGGCCGCCGATCGCGGCAGCACGTGCTTCGAGGGCTTCTACGGTGGCCGCCCAGTCCGCCGGGCTGGGTGCGAGACTATCCCAAGCAAGGGCCGCCCGGCCGAGGCGCATCAGCGGCCCGGTGACAAAGACGCTGCAGCCCAGCTCGGTGGCAAGCTCATAGGCAGCCACCCCTTCATGCAGGTTTCGGCTATTCGGCACGAAGACCCACTCGGCTGGAACACCCCGCGCACTCAAACGTCGCAGCGCGCCCGTCGCGGCCGCAAAGCTGGCGGCGCCGGGGCGTAAGGTCTCATGGATCTCAGCCGTAGCGCCGTCGACCGAGACCTGCACATTGTCGACACGCATCGCCGCCAGCCGCTCAACCGCAGCATCGTCCAACCGGCCGCCGTCGGTTTCGATCTTGATGGCTACACCGCCGTCGGACAGCGTCTCGAACACCTCCCAAACGTGCGGAACCGCCATCGGCTCTCCGCCGCCGAAGGCGGCATAGGGGATTCTGGCCTCAGCGATCTGGCGCGCGACACGAAGCGCTTCTTCTCGGTTCAACTCGTCCGACCATGCCTTATCCGGGCCGGACTCCTCGCAGCACGCAAGGCAGTGGCCCGTGCAGCGGTTGGTCAGCTGCCAGGCGACGAAGAGCGGAGCGCTGAAGTCCTCAATGGAGGCTGCCGGGGGCATCCTGACAGTCGGACGTTATTTGGCCCGGCGCAATGGCGATGGGGCTTCTTGTGGGGAGTTCGCAAATGCAGCCGCCATCTCCGCCGCGTGTGCTGGGCAGCGATGGCGGCTCGAAGTCTGCGGCTCAGGTGAAGCGGATATAGGGCTGTGCCATCACCTGATCGGAAATCTCTTCCATCGTCGGCGTTTCCCAGGCTGCCTTGCCTTGCCGAACGGTGGGGCGATCCTCGCTCTGCTCAGCGAGGGTATCGGTCGTCTCGGGTCTCACGGTGTTGTCCATTCGTTACGTCCTTTCTCTCCGTTCAGGCGTTGCAAACGGCCAGCTCCAGCTCTTGCCACGAGTTGGCGGCGGCGTGTTCGGCTTCGTCCGCGATCGCCCGGTGGAGCGCATCCACCAGCAAGGGACTCTGCCAGGCCCGGCAGTAATTATGCCAAGCCTCAGAAAGGCTGCAATGGCGAAGTTCGGCCACGACATAAGGTAGGGCCGCCGCCGCCTTCACCCATCCATTGGGCAGCACGAGCAAGGTCGCCGGCGGCTCATAAAGAAGCTGTTGCAGTCCCTCTTCCATGCGAAAGGGCAGATAGCAAAGCTCCATTGCCCCCTCCCCGTCCCCACGGCTTCTTGCGGCTTCCCGGTCCAGTGTGGCCCGAAAGCGCGCGTATTGCGCGTCGCTCGGAGTCAGCTTGCGCCAGTTCTTGGCCGCATTGCCGATGCGCATCAGCGCCCCGCTATTGAAGCGAAAGGCGCCAAGGGCACGAGCGCGAGCAATCGCGGCCGGCAACTCTTCGATGTTGACTCGCGTTGGCGCGAAGGTGACCTCGAGCGGCAGACCGGCGTCGCGTACCGCTCGGCAGGCTGCGTGCACCTTGGCTAGCGAGGCACCGGGCCTCTGGCGCGCATAGACCTCCTCGGTATCGGCATCGAGGCTGATCTGGACGGAACGTATGGGCAGTTTGGCAAAGCGTTCCGCCGCCTCCGGCCCGAAGCGCTGACCGTTGGTCTCGATCTTGAGCTGCACACCGGCCTCGCCGAGTCGCTCGGCCAGCTCCAGGAAGTAAGGCACGACCATAGGCTCGCCGCCGCAGAGCATGACATAGGGCACGTCCGCGGCGATCAGCTCATCGGCGAAAGCGAGCGCCTCTTCGCGCGAAAACTCGCCCTGCATGGACTTTCCCGGTGCGCTTTCCGTACAGCAGTGGATGCACGCGAGATCGCAGTCGCGTGTTAGCTGCCAGGACACGAATATCGGCGCCGCCAGCGCATCGATTTGGCGCGTGCGCTGGGCTGGGTGTCTCTCGAGGGATGTGCCGCCGTCCATTGTCGCGTCTCTGCTAAGCGCCAAACCAAGGCTGGCTCAGCAGCCCTAAGGTGAAGAGCAGCACAGCCGCCAGATAGCAGCGAACGATGGCGCGCACCGCCGGCACAAACGCGCGAGGGGTGCGGCAGGTCTGCCGACCGCGTGCGAAGCTCAGCAGTAGCAGCGGCAAGGCCGCCAGTGCCGCCAAACAGGGCCATGGAAACACGCCGGCCAGCACGCCTAGCGGCACCATCAGCAGTGCCAGAGCGGCAAGGCCGCTGTAGAGCCAAACCGCCCGCTCGCGGCCGAGCCGCACGACGAGATTGCGCTTGCCGACAAGCCGGTCCTGGTGAAAGTCGGGAATGGCGTTGACCACGGCGAGCGCCATGATCAGGAACCCCGGCACCAGAGAGGCCAGGAGGGCTGGGCCAATCACCGACCACGCCATCGTTTGAGCGTGCAGGTAGAGGCTGCCCAACACCATCAGCGGACCGTAGGAGAGCGCGATCACCGTTTCGCCGAGGCCACGATAAGCCCAGCGAATGGGTGGCGCGACGTAGAACGCGGCCGCCATGCCGCCCAGGCCGGCGTAGAACAGGATGGGCCAGCCACTTTCCACCGCAAGGTAGATGCCGACCGCCAGAGCGCCCGCGAAGGCGGCGATACCGAGCACCAACACGGCCACCGACATGGGCGGTGGGTCCTCCGGATTGAACACCCGGTCCGTGCCCTCGCGATCGTCGAAGTACTCGTTGAACGCTTCAACACCGACGACCGCGAGCAAGATGCCAGCCAAGCCGACCCAGAACATCGTCGGCTGGAAGACACCGGCGATCACATAAGCCCAGGCGGCGCCAAGGAGATACGGCAATAGGCCCGCATAGAGGAAGAAGCGGTAGCGCACCATGCTGGCGAGATAGCCGAGGAAGCCAAGCAGGCTGCGTGGCCTCGCCTTAGCCCCAGGCGATGCTTCGAAACCGGCGTTTACACGAAGATCCATCGGTGCAGCTCGGCTGTCTTCTTAGGATCGCCGCTCAGATCGTCGACGAACTGCGCCACACGCGGGTCCTGCCAGGCGCGCTGGAAGTTGGACCAAATGGTCTTCAACGACTCCTTGCGCAGGTCGCCAC
>JANQIA010000532.1 GCA_028282405.1 Rhodovibrionaceae bacterium | reverse complement strand
CAGGCCGCTGTTCATGCCGCGCATCTGCACCTCATGGCCGAGCGCCTCGAAGGCCTCGGCCAGCGCTTCGATCTGGGTGCCCGCCTCGAGATCGGTGGCACCGTTGCGGTTGGTCATGTTGGGGAGGGAGATCGCGCTCTGCACGTCGAGACCCCAGTCGAGGACGCCGACCAAGCCCTTGGCCACGTAGCCGATGATGCGGCTGCCGCCGGGCGAGCCGATGGCGAGATAGAGCGCGCCATCCTCATCGAGCACCAGGGTGGGCGACATGGAGCTGCGCGGCCGCTTGCCGGGCGCCACCCGGTTGGCCACCGGGCGTCCCTCGACCTCGGGCCGGAAGGAGAAGTCGGTAAGCTGGTTGTTGAGGATGAAGCCGGCGGCCATGAGACGGGAGCCGAAGGCGTTCTCCACCGAGGAGGTCATGGAGACGGCGTTGCCCTCTCCGTCGACGATGGAGAAATGGGTCGTCGAGGGCGGCTCGGTCTGGCGCTGGATGGCGGCGCGCTGCCCGACATCGCCGGGCTTGGCCTCGCCCAGGCTACGCTCCGGGTCGATCAGCAGCGAGCGGCTGCGCAGGTAGTTCCGCGCCAGCAGGCGGCCCAGCGGCACGTTCACGAAGTCGCTGTCGGCGACATAGGCGTTGCGGTCGGCGAAGGCGAGGCGGCCGGCCTCGGCCAGGAGGTGCCAACCCTCGACGGCCTCGGGACCGGCCTGCGCGAGGTCGAAGCGTTCGAGCAGGCCAAGCATCTGCAACAGAGCGATGCCGCCCGAGGTCGGCGGCGGCATGCCGCAGACTTCGTACTGGCGGTAGGGACGGCAGAGCGCCGTCCGCTCCTTGGCCTGATAGGACGCCAGGTCCTCCAGGGTCATGACGCCGGGATTGCGCGGCGCGTTGCGCACGCGGGCGACGATGGCCTCGGCAATTGGCCCGGTATAGAAGGCGTCGGCGCCCTGCGCCGCGATCAGGCGCAGGCTCTCGGCATAGTCGGGATTGCGCAGCCGGTGTCCGACCGGAAGCGCCTCGCCGTCGGGCCGGAAGAAGTAGCGCCGGGTCTCGGGAAAGGTCGCCAGATAGCGGTCGACGCTGATCAGGTAATGCAGGCGCGGCGTGACCGCGAAGCCTTCCTCAGCCAAGGCGATGGCCGGCCCGAAGAGCTCGCTCCAAGGCAGGCGGCCATGCTCTTCGTGCGCCAGCGCCAGCATGCGGATAACGCCGGGCACGCCGACCGACGACCCGCCGACGACCGCCTCGAAGAAGCCCTTCGGGCTGCCGTCCGCGTTGAGGAACATATCCTCCCGCGCCGCGGCCGGCGCGGTTTCCCGCCCGTCATAGGCGGTGACCGCACCGCCGTCCCCCTGGTAGTGCAGCATGAAGGCGCCGCCGCCAATGCCGGAGGACTGCGGCTCCACGAGACCCAGCACCGCCTGCACGGCGATGGCGGCGTCCACGGCCGAACCGCCGGCGCGCAGGATCTCGCGGCCGGCTTCGGCGGCCACGGGGTGGGCGGCGGCCACCATATGGCGCTCGGCCAAGACGGCTGCGGGGTCGTCGGCGCGGCTGCTCGCGGCGGACCCGAGGACGGTCAGTAGGGAAAGGGCGGCGATGGGGAAGAGGCGGGAGATCGACATGGCCGGGAGCTTAGCGAAAGCGGGCGCAGCCGGCCATGGCAAGGAAGCGACAATTCGATGCCGCATGTCGATGGCGGATGCCCCCAGCATTGCAGCGGTCTTCCGCCCCCGCTACGACTCTTGCACCGCTCCTCGTCTCGGAGTTTTCCCGTGAGCCAGCCGCCGCCCCTCCCCATCGTCCGCAGCATCGCCGAGCTGCGGCAGGCCGTGCACGGCTGGCGCGGCCAGGGCGAGACGGTCGGCCTAGTGCCCACCATGGGGGCGCTGCACGACGGCCATTTGGCTCTGGTGGCCGCCGCCAAGCAGGCTTGCGACCGCGCGGTGGCGACGATCTTCGTCAACCCCAAGCAGTTCGACCGCAAAGACGACCTGGACAGCTATCCGCGCACGGAAGCGGAGGACGCGGCGCTCTTGGCCGAGCGGAACTGCGATCTGCTCTTCGCGCCGCCGGGCAGCGAGATCTACCCGCCCGACTTCGCCACCAGCGTCTCCGTCTCGGTCGCTTCCCTTACCGACAGCCTGGATGCGCTGCACCGCCCAGGCCACTTCGACGGCGTGACCACCGTGGTGTCCAAGCTCCTGATGCAATCGCTGCCAGACAAGGCCTTCTTCGGGGAGAAGGACTACCAGCAGCTCTCCATCGTCACGCGGATGGTCGTCGACCTGAACATTCCGGTCGAGATCGTGCCGGTCGGCACCGTGCGGCAGGCCGACGGTCTGGCGCTCGCCTCCCGCAACAAGCATCTGACGCCGGCGCAGCGCCAGGTGGCGCCCCTGCTCTTCGCCGTCATGCAGGACATCGCCACGCGCCTGGCGCAAGACCCCGATCTGCCGGCCGAGCCGCTCTTGGCGGAGGGGCGCCATCGCCTGGGCCAGGGTGGCTTCGCCAAGGTGGACTATCTGGAGCTCCGCGCCGCCGACGATCTCTCGGCCCTCACCCACGTCAGCCGGCCGGCGCGGATCTTCGCCGCCGCCTGGCTGGGCGACACCCGGCTGATCGACAACCTGGCGGTCGAGCAATCGCGCTAACGCCAAAGTGGCGTGAGCGCTGCTCACGGCGCTTTGGTGGACGCCGTTTTCTTGAGGCCGAAAGGTCTCGTGAAAACAAGGACTAGCGACCGAGTGGGAGCGCAGCCCGCGTGGCGCTTGAACGCGATACAAGGGTCATTCTCAATGACCCTTGGTACAAATCGCGCGTCAGCGCTGCGAGCGCACGATCGGCGGCACCGCCTGCATCTCCATGTCCCAGGGGAAGAGGATCCAGGTGTCCTGGCTGACCTCGGTGATGAAGCTGTCGACCAGGGGCCGGCCGGCGGGCTTGGCATAGACCGTGGCGAAGTGCGCCTTGGGCAGAATCTCGCGGACCTTGGTGGCGGTCCGTCCGGTATCGACCAGATCGTCGATGATCAGCCAGTCGTCGCCGTCGCCGGCAACGCCCTTCAGCACCACCAGCTCGCCCTGGTTCTGCTCGTCGTAGCTGGCGATGCAGAGGGTATCGATCAGCCTGATCTCAAGCTCGCGCGCCACGATGGCGGCCGGCACCAGGCCGCCGCGGGTGACCGCGACGATGCCCTTGAAGGGGCCGATGGCGACCAAGCGCCAGGCAAGCGCTTTGGCGTCCCGGTGCAGCTCGGCCCAGGACACGGGGAAGGTCTTGGTGAATTGGGGCGCCTCGACCGGCTCAGTCATGCGTCA
>JANQIA010000474.1 GCA_028282405.1 Rhodovibrionaceae bacterium | reverse complement strand
TAGGCCCGTTGACTTGCCTCAAGGCTGCGTGCACTTGTCTGCGTTCAACTCATTGTCCCGGGGAATGATAGGGATAAAGATGAACGTCAAGATCGCCGATCTTATGGCCAAGCGGGTCATCACGGCACAGCCCCACCACACGGTGGAGCATCTGCGTGGCGTGATGGAGCGGAACCGCATCCACGCGCTGCCGATCGTCGGCCCGGATAAGGAGGCGCTCGGCATCGTCACCACGGCTGACCTTGCCGGCAAGCTGAAGGACGCCACGCCCGCCAGCAAGGTGATGACCAACGGCGTGCGGGCGGTGCCGGCCTACAACGATGTCAGCGTTGCCGCCAAGATCATGCGCAAGAACAAGATCCACCACGTGGTGGTGACCCACGAAAAGCGCGTGGTTGGAATGATCAGCTCCTTCGATCTCTTGAAGCTTGTCGAAGGTCAGCGTTTCGCCGCCAAGGGCGCACCGACGGACAAGAAAGGCGCGAAGAAGCGGACGGCCTGAATGCCGCGGCTTCGACCGCCCTGCCCTAGCCCTCTAGCGCCGTGCAGCGGATCAGCAGGCGACGCTGCCCCGTGAAGTCGTTGATGGGGTAGTGCAGGGTAAAGCGGTTGTCCCACATGACCACTTGCCCCGCCTGCCAGGACACGCGGCAGGTGAACTCCGGGCGGCTTTGATGCCGGTCGAGAAAGTCGATCAGCGGCCGGCTCTCCTCTTCGGTCATGCCCTGGAAGCGCGTTGCGAACATGCGGTTGATGTAGAGCCCCTCCGCCCCCGTCTCCGGGTGGCGGCGTACCACGGGATGGACCGCCGTCTCCACCGGATGGTCGCGCCGGCCGGGCCCGTCATAGCTGTGCACGGCCTCGAGCCCTCGCAGCAAGTCTTGCATGGCCGGCGAAAGCGCTGCGAAGGCTGCAATCGTGCTGGCAAAGCCCGTATCCCCGCCGACCGGCGGCACGATCAAGGCATGCAAGACCGAGAGATAGCCGGCGGGCTTGCGAAAGGTGACGTCAGCATGCCAGTCGCTGCCGCCGAAAAGGCGATTGCCGTCCGGCTCCTTGCGCATTTCCAGCACCTCGGGCACGCCGATGACGCGCAGAACGCCCTCCACAGCATGAAGCAGAAAGAGCGGCCCGAACTGCGCGGTGAAGTCCCGCAGAGCTTCGGCGGAGAGGTCCTGTCCCGGCACGACGACCACGAGATGACGAGCCAGTGCCTCACGCACCGCTGCCACATCGTCCTCCGCCATGTCCCCGCCCAAGGTCACGCCGTGCAGGACGGCACCGACATGAGGTGTGATCGGCTCGACCGAGACCGCTTCACTACTCTGCGCGATGCTACCTTGCCGCATCCCTGCTCCTCCTGCGCTCACGCCCGCTGATAGACGATCTCGCCGTCCAACAGCGTCATATCCACCTGTGTTTCCAACAGCGCCTCTGGCTCGACCGAGAAGACGTCACGATCGAGGACGGCCACGTCGGCAAGCTGACCGGCGGTCAAGCGCCCCTTCTCCTGCTCCGAGAAGCTGCCGTGCGCACCGTGCTCGGTCATGGCCGCCAAGGCTTCTTCGATGCTGAGGCGCTCATTTTCGCCCAGCACCCGTCCTCGGTCTGTCTTGCGGGTGACCATGCAATAGAGGTTCTTCATGGGGTCGAAATCGGACACCGGCGTGTCGGTCGACGCCACCGGCTTCAAGCCTGCATCGCGCCAGCTTCGCATCGGATAGGCGCCGGCAGGACGCTCCTCGCCCAGGACCTCGACGTAGAGCTCACCGAACTCATAGACGAAGATCGGCTGCGGTGCCGGGATCATACCGAGACGGGCCATGTCGGCGATCTGATCGGGCCGGGTGAAGCCGCAGTGCTCGATGCGGTGACGATGATTGGTGCGCGGCGCGCCGGCCAGGGCACGCTTGACCGCCGTCACGCTCTGATCGATGGCGGCGTCGCCAATGGCATGGATGGCAAGCTGATAGCCCTTGCGGTGATAGGTCTCCGCCCAGTGATTCAGCTCTTCGTCGCTGTAGACGAAGAGCCCGCGGTTGTCGCAAGCGCAGGTGTAGGGAAGCGTCATGGCCGCCGTCTTGCCGCCGGCGCTGCCATCGGCGAAGAGCTTGACCGGGCCGATCTTGAGACGCTCGTCGCCCTGCCCGGTCATCAGGCGCTCGGCCTCGGCCTGCCGCTCGATGCCGTTCGGCCCACCGGTCAAGGCCAGATAGGTGCGAACCTTGAGGCGCCCGCTGTCGCAGGCGGCGCGATAGGCGAGATAGTCGTCGAACTGCTGGCGCAGACCGAGCCCTGCATCCGTGACGCTGGTGATACCGCGAGACAGGAAGATATCGTTCGCGAGTTCCAGCGCGCCGACCAGACGCTCCTGGCTGAGCGGCGGCAAGGCCTTCTTGATCAGCTCCTGCGCCGTTTCCATCAACAGACCGTTGGACCGCCCATCGTCGTCGCGGCCGACCTCGCCGCCTTTGGGATCCGGCGTATCCGCGTCAACGCCCGCCAGCTCCAGAGCGCGGCTGTTGGCGACCCCCATATGGCCGCAGGTGCGCGTGATGTAGACCGGATGGTCAGGCGCCGCCTGGTCCAGCTCCGCCGCTGTCGGGTGGCGCGACGGCGAGAGGTGGAAGTGATCGTAGCGCCGACCCAGGATCCACTCTCCCGGCGGCGTCTCCTGGGCCTTGGCGCGGATGCGGTCGAGCAGCTCATCCATGGTCGAAAGCTGCGTCGGGTGCAGGTTCACCTCGCTCTGCTCCAGCCCGAAGAGCAGCATGTGCTGGTGGCCGTCGTTGATGCCCGGGATGGCTGCGCGACCGGCCAGGTCAACGCGGCGGGTGTGAGGGCCGGCCAGGGCTTCGATGTCAGAGGCGCTGCCGGCCGCCAGCACTCGATTGCCGCGGATGGCAAGGGCCTCGGCCAAGGGCTCTCCAAGGCCGAGGAAAACCCGCCCTCCGGTCAAGATACAGTCTGCTTTCATGGTCTCACTCATCCTGCATGGGCTCTGCATTTCCACTGCCGCTATGCGCGTAGCGCGGCAAGCCGTCGGCCAGCTTCACCCACGGCAGCATCTCGGCGCAGTAGACGTGGCCTTCGGGCTCGAAGTCTCGCGGATCGTCCAGGCCGGCGGCATAGAAGTGGATCTCGTCCGGGAACCAGTCCGCCTCGTAGGCGATCGGTGTGCCGCAATCGTCGCAGAAGTAGCGCCTTACGCCCGGAGAAGACGAATAGACCTTTGGTTTCTTTCCGGTGAAGCGGTAGCTCTCGTTGGGAACGCCGAAGAAGGTCGTAAAGGGCGACGCCGTGTTGCGCCGGCAACTCTCACAGTGGCAGTGAGCCCGCCAGTTCTCCGGCCCTTCGTACTCGTAGGTCACCGCGCCGCAGAGGCATCGGCCCGTATTGCTGCTCATGGCTGACCTCCCACTGGTCGCTGACGAACAGTCTACCGCGCAGCGCCCAGCCTGTCCGCCCGATGCAAACGCATAGCCCAACCTCGCACAGCGAGTAGCAGGTCTCTGTCCGACTTCCTCGCAAAGAGAGGAGCCGCAGCAGCGGTCGTCACTGGGCTGGAAGATCACTTTAGAGTGAGAAGCGCGACACAGAAGACTCTAGGCTTTCACAGACTTAGGGCCTATTTCTGCTGCTGGCCCGGGTTGGAAAGGACGCTAGATGATGGCCGCGGACAGGCGAGGCAGGCGTGAGTTGGCATGAGTGAAGCGACAGCGGTCAGGACGCTCGGTGGCACCCCGCGTCTCTGGGCCGAGTTTCTCCTGATCTTCGTCGCCTTACCCCTGGTCATGGCCTTCGCCATGACGCCGCAGATCATGTGGAGCGCGCTGACCGGTGTTGCCATCGGCAGCGTACTGCTTCTGTTCTTCACGCCTGGCTTCCGTTGGCGCTCGCTGATCGAAGGGCGCCTGATCGCCGATTGGCGCTTCACGCTGCTGTTCGTGGTGGGCACCTCCGCGATCGCCTTTGCGCTGGTCCTCTGGCTGGTGCCATGGCGTCTCCTGTCCCTGCCCCTGAACGCGACGGAACTCTGGATCAGGGTCATGATCCTCTACCCGTTCCTGTCGGCCCTGCCGCAGGAGATTGTCTACCGCGTGCTGTTCTTCGAGCGCTATGGCCACCTCTTCCCGAACGTCCGCGTTGCGATCCTGATCAATGCGTTCTGCTTCGGCTTGGCGCATCTCTTTTTCATGAACTGGCCCGCGCTGATCCTCACGACCATTGGCGGCATGATCTTCGCTTGGGCCTATGCCCAGAAACGCTCCTTCGGCTTCGCTTGCCTGCTGCATGCCTTGGGCGGACAGATCATCTTCACCTCGGGCCTGGGCATCTATTTCTACCACGGGGCGGCATGAGGGGACGGCGATGAGCCTGGACCATAAGATCTATGGCTACTGCGAGCGCGGGCTCGACCCGCATTTCTGGGCAGAGCCGATCAACGCCGTCACCAACGCCGCCTTTATCATCGCCGGGCTGTTCGCACTTCGGGTACTTTGGCGCCTGCCGCCCGAACGCCGGCATCTCGCGCAGTGGCTGCTCGGGCTGCTGGTCATCGCCATCGGCATCGGCAGCTTCCTCTTTCATACCTTCGCCACCCGCTGGGCGGCGCTGGCCGACGTCATTCCCATCGCGCTCTTCATGCTGCTCTATATGGGCGTGGCCTGCGTCTACTTCCTGCGGTGCGGCTTCTGGATGACGGCGCTGCTGCTCGGCCTCTTCGTCGCCATGCTGTCCAGCGCCGGCGGACTTTGCGCCGCTGCCGGCATCTGCCTCAACGGCACGGAGTCCTATCTACCGGCGCTCGTGGCCTTGCTCGCTGTCGGCACTTGGCTGGCGGTCAAGCGTGAGCCTGCGGCCAAATCAGTCCTGGCCGCGGGCGCCGTCTTCTTCGTCTCCATGACCATGCGCACCATCGACCGCAGCCTCTGCGACGCTTTCACCTTCGATGGCTATGTCCTGGGCAGCCACTTCCTCTGGCACATCCTGAACGCAGTGACGCTCTACATCCTGACCCGCGCGGCGATCAAGTATCGGCCGGAGACCCCGAGGTTGGCGACGGTCTAGGGTCTATTCGGCGGCCGGCGCTTCCGGGGAAGCGTCCAGCATCTTCGCAGGGATGATGGTCTTGGCGTTGGCTTGGCGGATTTCGGCCGCAGCATCGTCATAGAGAAACGGCAGGGTGCAATAGCGTAGGCCGCGCGTGACCGGCATCGCTCGATGCTGGAGCGAGCAGGAGAAAACGACGGCGCCGCCGGTCGAGGCGCGATAGGTTCTCGTGCCGAACTCGGGGAAGCAAAGCTCGCCGCCCTCGTACTCCTCGGCATTGAGGTTGATGGTCACGGCGAAGCGACGATGGGCGGTGCCCGGTGTGGTGTTGTCCCGGTGGGCACGGAAATGCCCGCCCTCTTGCCCGTCGTAGCAGGCGACGATGTAGCGTTCGATGCGGGTGGCCTCAAAACCGAAGGCCCGCTCTATCCCCGGAACCAGCCGGGCGGTGATGCGGTCGCGTAGCGCCTGGCGGACGCGCTCGTCCTTGATCTTGTAATCCCGGCGCCGCTTGAAGTCGTGATCGATCTTGCCGACGGTCATGCCGTCCTTGACTTGCATGAAGCCGGACTCGCCGGGCTGCCCCTCCTCGTACATGGAGATCAGCTTGCGACAGAAGGCAGGCTCCAAGACGTCGTCGATCACCAGCACGGGTGCGAAGCGCTTATCGGCCAGTGCCTGTTCCTTCGCCCGCTCCCGCGCCACGCTCTCGATAATCCACTCCACGTGGCGATCCGGGTCCTCGATCACCTGACCATCGAGCATACGCAGATGGCGGCTGAGCAGCAGCGTCTGGGGCACCATCTCCTCCGTCTGGAGGTTGATGCCCCTCAGGTCCCGCAGCAGCTCACCGCTGGGATCCACGAAACAGCGCAGTCCGGGCATCTTGTAGAGCCCCGCCGCCGGCTTGATGTCGTCGGCATCGGCTGAACAGCCGAACCACATCACCTCTTCATCGTCGAAGATCGAGAGCGTCTTCAGCCGCTCGACCAAGCGCGCGATCTTCGGCTCTTTTGAGGAAGGAAAGAGCGTCAGCAGCACGAAATAGCCGGCCACCGTCTCAAACCGGTAGTGTGGATTGCGGCAGGTCGCCGCCTCGAACCAGTGAAGAAAATCGCCGCGTCCGTAGCGTATCACCGCTCATCTCCGTACGCTGCCGGCTCTGCGCAAGACGGCTTAGCCTTGCGGAAATCCGCCTCGCCTCGCTGCGCCGGCTCCTGAAGCTTCAGGTCCTATGAATAGCACGACATTCTGGGTAAATCGTGAATTTTCATCGCCCGGGAGCAACCCTAAGTCTTAGGAAAGCACCCGCTGAAAGCGCGGCGGCAGGAGGATAGGATGCCCGATCTCTTCGAAAACCCCATTGGACTGGACGGTTTCGAGTTCGTCGAGTTCGCCGCCCCGGACCCGAGCCAGTTGGAGCGGGTCTTTACCAGCCTGGGCTTCCTGCCCGTGGCCGACCATCGCTCCAAGCAGGTGACCCTCTGGCGCCAGAACGGCATTAACTTCATCGTCAATCGAGAGCCCAAAAGCCTGGCCCACTACTTCGCCGAGGAGCACGGCGCCTCGGCCTGCGGCATGGCCTTTCGGGTGCGCGACGCCCACCACGCCTACAGCCGCCTGCTGGAGCTCGGCGCGCAGCCGGTCGATATCCCGACGGGGCCTATGGAACTGCGCCTGCCGGCCATCAAGGGCATCGGCGGCGCGCCGATCTATCTGATCGACCGCTTCGAGGATGGCTCCAGCATCTACGACATCGACTTCCGCTTCCGCGATGGCGTGCCCCTCCGGCCCGAAGGCTGCGATCTGATGGAGATCGATCACCTGACCCACAATGTCTACAAGGGCCGCATGGACTACTGGGCCGGCTTCTATGAGCGGCTCTTCAACTTCCGCGAAGTGCGCTACTTCGACATCAGGGGGGAGTACACCGGCCTGCACTCCCGCGCCATGTCGGCGCCCGACGGGCGCATCCGCATTCCGCTCAACGAGGAGGCCTCCAAGGGCACCGGCCAGATCGAAGAGTTTCTGCTGAGCTACAACGGCGAAGGCATCCAGCACATCGCGCTTTCGACCCCCGACATCTACGACAGCGTCGATCGCTTGCGCGCCCAGGGCGTGCCTTTCATGACGGCGCCGCCGGACGCCTACTACGAGATGCTGGAGGAGCGCCTGGCGGGCCACGGCGAGCCGATCGATGAGCTCCGCCGCCGCGGATTGCTGATCGACGGTACGACGGCGGACGGGGAGCCGCGCATTCTGCTTCAGATTTTTACCGAGACCCTGCTTGGCCCGGTCTTCTTCGAGATCATCCAGCGGAAGAAGGACGAAGGCTTCGGCGAGGGCAACTTCAAGGCGCTGTTCGAGTCCATCGAGCGGGACCAGGTCGCCCGCGGATTTCTAGAGCCAACGAGCTGAGCGAGGCCAACATGGCGTTGAATGGCATCCACCACGTTGCTTACCGCTGCAAGGACGCCAAGGAGACGGTCGCCTGGTACGGCAAGTACCTCGACATGGATTTCGTGCTGGCGATCGCCGAGAACGAGGTGCCGTCGACCAAGGAGCCGGACCCCTATATGCACGTCTTCCTGGACGCGGGCGGCGGCAACATCCTGGCCTTCTTCGAGCTGCCGACGAAATCGGAGATGGGCCGCGACCCCAACACGCCCGCCTGGGTCCAGCACTTGGCCCTGAAGGCCGAGAGCATGGAGAGCATGCTGGCGATCAAGGCGCGGCTCGAAGCTGACGGGCACGAGGTGATCGGCCCGGTCGACCATACGCTCTTCGAATCGATCTACGTCTTCGACCCCAACGGCCATCGCATCGAGCTGGCGGTGGACACGGGCACACCGGAAATGGCGCGTCGCCTGGACGAGGTGAAATGGGACATGCTGAACGAGTGGGCCGAGACCAGGCGCGCGCCGGAGCACGCCCGCTGGATGCATGACGGCTCCTTGAAGAAAGAGAACGCTTAGGTGGCATGAAGCTCGCGAGCCTGAAGCACGGCCGCGACGGGCGGCTGGTCGTCGTTAGCCGCGATCTGGCCCGGGCCGTGCCGGCGAGCGGCATTGCGCCCACCCTGCAGTTGGCGCTCGACGACTGGGACAACATCGCACCGCAGTTGGAAGAGTTGGCGGTCGAGCTGGAAGCCGGCACGGCCGACGGCAGCTTCGCCTTCGACCCAACGCGCTGCACCGCCCCCCTGCCCCGTGCTTTTCAGTGGGCTGACGGCTCGGCCTACGTCAACCACGTTGCCTTGGTCCGCAAGGCGCGCGGTGCCGAGTTGCCCGACAGCTGCTGGCACGACCCCTTGATGTACCAGGGCGGCTCCGACGGTTTTCTCGGCCCCTGCGATCCCGTTTCGCTGGCCGACGAGGCCTGGGGTCTGGACTTCGAAGCAGAGATCGCCGTCGTGACAGACGATGTCCCACAGGGCGTCGACGACAGAGAGGCTGCTGCTGCCATCCGCCTAGTCATGCTGGTCAACGACCTGAGCCTCAGGAATCTGATCCCCGATGAGCTGGCCAAGGGTTTCGGCTTCTTCCAGTCGAAGCCGGCGTCCGCCTTCTCGCCGGTGGCCGTCACGCCGGATGAGCTGGGCGACGCTTGGGACGGACGCAAGCTGTGCCTGCCGTTGCTCTCCCATCTCAACGGCGTGCTCTTCGGCAAGCCCGAGGCCGGCGAGGACATGACCTTCGACTTCCCCCGGCTCGTCATGCATGCCGCCAAGACCCGCACCCTGGCCGCCGGAACCATCGTCGGCTCCGGCACCGTCTCCAATCGGGACTCGGACGGCGGGCCAGGCCGACCGGTCGCAGAGGGCGGACTCGGCTATTCCTGTATCGCCGAGCAGCGGGTGGTCGAAGCCTTAACCCACGGCGAAGCCCGGACTCCATTCCTCACAGCGGGCGATCGGGTAACAATCGAGATGCTGGATGGGGACGGCCACACGATCTTTGGCGCTATTAACCAAGAGATCGCAAGAATCGGGCGAAAAAGCCCGTAAACCTCGAAGGTTTCCGAAATTTCAATGCCAATCCGCGAGGCTAGCCAAGACGTGGCGCAGCCTGTCTTCGCGCGGCACGTCCGTCTTGGGGGATGGGGATTATGAAGGGCATTGTCTTTACCGAGTTTCTCGACATGGTCGACGACACCTTTGGGTCGTTCGTGACCGATAGCGTTCTAAACGACGTAGATCCGCCTTCGGGCGGCGTCTATTCGGCCGTCGACAGCTATCCCTGCGAAGAGCTGATCGCGTTGGTCGGCACGCTTGAGCGCCGGGTGGGCATGACCATGCCGGCACTGCTCAGGACTTACGGGCGCCACCTGTTCGGCCGCTTCGTGGTGCGCTACCCGGAGCTCTTCGAGAGCTACCACGACAGCTTCTCCATGCTGGAAGGCCTTGACGGAGCCATCCACAAGGAGGTGCGCAAGCTCTATCCCGATGCCGAGCTGCCGCGTTTCGACTGCCGGCGCGAAAGCCCGGACCGCATGATCATGGTCTACAGCTCGCTCCGGCCCTTGGCCGACCTCGCGCACGGCCTGATCGAAGGCTGCGGCCAGCACTTCGGCGAAGTTCTGGCCATCGACCGCTTCGACGATCAGGAGGACGAGCTGAACGTCAGCACCTTCCTGCTGCGGCGGCAACCGATGTAACCCTTCAAACGGTTTGGCGCCACGGTCGATCGCCGCGGCGCCAGTTCGCACCTCCTTTCCTGCAATGGGGTGAGGTCGGGGTCAGTTGGTTCGCAGCCAGGCTTCCTGCAGGCCGTTGCGGCGATGCACCTCGCGGTAGGCGACTGGGCCCTCGCCCGGCGCGTACCAGGTTGTGCGGGTGCGGCGGGGATCCTTGCACTCGACCACGAAAGCGGGGGTGGCAGCCTTGCCCGGCCGCAGCACGGAAACCGCATCCGTCACCTCACAGCGCGTCTCGCGGGTGTAGGTCTTGCCGGTGTGGGAGACGGCCTTGCGCTCGTAGCGGCCGACGCTGCCGACCTGCAGGGGATAGAGCGGGTCGAGCTCACGCACCTGCGCTTGGGCAGTGTTCCAATTGCGGGAGTCGCCGCAGTTCGCCCAGCTGTCGGAGGGTGCGAACCAGTTCTGCGCGCTGGTCCAGATGCAGCCATCGCTTTCCCGCACCCGCACGCCGCTGCCGTAGCGGCTGACCGAGTAGGTCTTGCGCTCCCCGTCCACCAGGCTGGTCACCGTCATGCTGTCGAAGGAAGGCTGCGCCACCGGCCGCGGCGGCTCGTCGAGCCGCTCCACCTGCGGATAGCTCGAGTCGAAAAGGGAGGCGACGGATGGCATCGAGGGAATCTCGAACCCATCCGTCGCGCAGGCGCCAAGCGGCAGGGTGAGCAACAACAAGGCAAAGCGGTTCATGTCTCGGGTCTCCTGAAGTCCGGGTCTGCTTGGATGCGCCGCCGGGACGCGGCCTGTTCAGGGAGAGAACGCCGGCTGTCAGGATTTATTCCGCGCGCGCGGCGGAGTTTGAAAATTTGTCTGTCGCGTTCGCGCAGGACGCGGCGGCAGGCAGCGGCGATCCTGGCGAGATATCCATCAGGCCAGGTCAGCGAGGTCGCCATGACATCGGAAGATATGAAGGCTGCGGCGGAGCGCTTTGCGCGCGACGGCTTCCTCTCCCCGGTCGACGTCATCAGCCCCGAGCAGGCGGCTGGGCATCGGGCCCGCCTGGAGGAGACCGAGGCCGAAATCGGACCGCTGCACTACAAGACCAAGGTCCACACCATCCTGCGTTCCCCGCTGGAGCTGGCCACAGCGCCCCGGGTGCTCGACCTTGTCGAAGCCATACTCGGGCCGGACATCCTGCTCTACAACGTGACCTACATCGTCAAAGAGCCCGGCAGCGGTGCCCACGTGAGCTGGCACCAAGACCTGACCTACTGGGGTTTCGACGGCGACGCCCAGGTTTCCATGTGGCTTGCCCTGACGCCAGCCACGGCGGAAAGCGGCTGCATGCGCATGGTCCCCAGCAGCCACATCGAGGGCCGGCTGGAACACGAAACCACCGACGATGCCAGCAACGTTCTGTTCCAGGGGCAAACGGTGACGGGCGTTCCGGAGGAGCAAGCCGTGCTCTGCGACCTGGCGCCGGGCCAAGCCTCCTTTCATCACGGCTGGACGCTGCATGCCTCCATGCCGAACAACAGCCGCGGGCGGCGTATCGGGCTGAACGTCCAGTACATCGCCCCGGCCATGCGCCAGACCAAGCATGCGGGAGACAGCGCCATGCTGGTTCGGGGACAAGACCGCTTCCAGAATTTCGCCCCCGACCTTCCGGCCAGACAGGACTTGGAGCCGGCTGCCGTCGCGCACCAGCATGCGTTGGAGCGCCAATACCGCGAGATCGCCGGCCGCGTCTAACGCGCGGCAAGCTTTGGTCGGACCGGTTGCCTAGCGGAACAGGGCTTTAGTCGGTGCGCTTCCCGGCGCCTTCGTCGCTCTTCGCCTCGGCGCTGGCTTTGGGAACCGGCTCGGCCCCTGGGATGTTGTCGGGCCGGCGCAGGTCGAGAAGCTTCAGCGCCATGGCCAGGAGGCCAATGCCAATGGGCAGGATGAGCGTCTCCCAAGAGAGGTTGCGCAGATCGAGCAGCACGATCTCGAGGAACTTCACGAACAAGATGATGATGATCAGCTCGGCGAGCGTGTTCTTCAGGTGCCCGATGCTCTGGACGTTGAACCAAAAGGGGCGATGGAGAACCGGGCGCGCCGTATGCCGGATGAAGAGATTGTAGACGCCGAAGGAGAAGATCATCGTCACCAGGGCGAAGAGAAAGGCGTCGATCGACTGGACCAGCAGCTTTTGGGTCAGATCGGACTTGGTGGTGGTGTCGGAGCCGATGACGCCGAGATCAACGTCGAAGAGAAAGAGCAGGATAGCCTGCGCCGTCTTGGTCGCGCCGAGGACAAACATCAGGATCGAGCCGGCGAAGGAACAGATCACGGCAATGACGCTGACATAGCGTAGTTGGTAGAGAATCTTGAAGAGAAGGCTCTGCCTGTCCCGCTCCAAGTGAACCATAACCTTGCCGCTCCCTTCGTTGATCAGCTCTCAATCGATATAATGATCAGAGCAGCTTGTTCAGCGCCTACAGGGCATCGATGGATGCTGCTGCCGGCATAACCCTACCGCTCCCGCTGTCAATCGAAGCGCTCTATGAACTGCGCCGGCGGCTCAAGCACATTCTTGCCGTTGCGGTCGATGACTTGGCAGGTGCAGGGCGCCTGGTCACGGCGTTGGGCCGTCTCGCAGCGTATCATGGCGCGGTTGACGATCTCCGCCAGGGCCATGCCGCCGCGCCCCTTCATCCGCCAAGCCACGGCGAGGTAGCGGACATCCGGCTGGTCAGGAGTCGACTTCTCCCAGTCGAAGCAGCCGGTCAGGGCCTTCTCCGACGTCGAGCGGGGATAACGTGGATGGGCTTGCATAACGCTCTGGTAAACCCGCTCTCCGACAGGGTCCGCCGCCTCCGCCTCGCGTCCATCATGCAGCAGCAGCAAGACGAAGGCGCCAAGCGCATAGAACAGCGTAAAGCAAACATTTCGAGACTTCGTTAACGTCACAGGCGAGCTTCGCTTTCTCTCCATGAAGCCGAACCACACTGGTCCAAGGGCATGGCCCATAACATCAATGCCTTTGCCGGCTGCCTTTGACCTAGCGCAATGCGGCAGCGGCGCGGCGCGCGGTGTGATGCAATCGACCTGATCGATAGGGACGAAGGGCATGTGGAAAGCGGTTTGCCTTGCCTTGGGCATCGCCCTGGCGGCCTCCGGGCCAAGTCTTGCCGAAGACCTGCCGGGCGACCCGGCGCTCGGCCAGCAACTGGCCGAAGAGGTTTGCAGCGCATGCCATGGCGTCGAAAAGGGGATGCAGGAGCCCGGCCGGGACGGAGCGCCGAGCTTTCAGAACATCGCCGACAATCGCACCATGACGCCGCTGGCAATCCGCTTCATCCTGCAGAGCACGGAGAAGCAGAACATGCCGAACCTCATTCTCACGGCTGACGAGACCGACGACGTCATCGCCTACATCCGCGGCTTGGACGACGAGGGCTAAGACACCTGGCGTTTGTCGGCCAGGTGTTCCACTAACGCCTGCTCACTGCCAAAGACTCGGGCAAAGATCGCATCCACGGTCTTGGTGTGATAGCCCATGTCGAAGGCGGCCTCGAGATCGCCTTCCGGCACGCGGCAGTCCGGGTCCTGCTTGAGCGCGGTCAGGAAGTCGGCCCCCTCCTGCCAGACCTTCATGGCGTTGCGCTGAACGATGCGGTAGGCCTCCTCGCGGCTGACCCCGGCCTGGGTCAGCGCCAGCAGCACGCGCTGGGAATGCACCAGGCCGCCGAGCTGGTCGAGGTTCTTCGCCATGGCCTCCGGATAGACCAGCAGCTTCTCGATCACACCCGCCAGGCGATTGAGCGCAAAATCCAAGGTCACAGTCGCGTCCGGCCCGAGCATGCGCTCGACGGACGAATGCGAGATGTCGCGCTCGTGCCAGAGCGCCACGTTCTCCAGGGCCGGGATGACGGCCGCGCGCACCACACGGGCAAGGCCGGTAAGGTTCTCGGTCAGGACCGGGTTGCGCTTATGCGGCATCGCGGAGGAGCCCTTTTGCCCCGGGGCGAAGTACTCCTCGGCCTCCCTCACCTCGGTGCGCTGGAGGTGGCGAATCTCGACGGCCAGGTTTTCGACCGAGCTGGCGATCAGCGCTAGGGCCGAGAAGAAGGCGGCGTGACGGTCGCGCGGGATAACCTGGGTCGAGACAGGTTCAGGCGTAAGACCGAGCTTCTCGGCCACGTGCCGCTCCACCGCCGGGTCGATGTTGGCGAAAGTGCCGACCGCGCCGGAGATGGCGCAGGTGGCGATCTCGTCCCGCGCCGCGACCAGACGCGCCCGGGCACGGGCGAAGGCGGCGTAGTGCCCGGCGAGCTTGAGGCCGAAGGTGGTGGGCTCGGCGTGGATACCGTGGCTGCGGCCTAAGCAGAGTGTGTCCTTGTGCTCGTAGGCCCGGGTCTTAAGCGCGGCGAGCAACCGGTCGAGATCGGCGAGCAGCAGGTCGGCTGCCTGCGTGAGCTGCAACGCCAGGCAGGTGTCCAGCACATCGGAGGAGGTCATGCCCTGGTGGACGAACCGCGCCTCTTCGCCAACCTGCTCGGCGAGCTCTGTCAGAAAAGCGATGACGTCGTGCTTGGTCTCGCGCTCGATCTCGTCGATACGGGCGATGCGCGCTTCCGTGTAGGGCTGATCGCCCCGCGCCCATACGGCGGCAGCCGCTTCGGCGGGAATCACGCCGAGCTCGGCCAGAGCGTCGCAGGCATGGGCCTCGATCAGGAACCACAGGCGGAACTTGTTCTCGGGCGCCCAGATCTGGACCATCTCCGGGCGGGAATAGCGTGGAATCATAGCTCGCTTTCTAGTGTCGGGCTTTTCGGTATCGGACGAACCCGGGGCGTCGCGAGGCGACTCGAAACTGGGCTAGTCGGCGAGCAGCAAGGTATCCTCAGGCGCCCAAGAACACCAGACGCGCTCGCCCACGGTGACCATGGGCTGGGTGCTGCGCCCTTCGTTCTGGATGGAGACGGCGACGCTGTGCCCGGCCTGATCGGTGAGGAAAACCGAGGAGGTTTCACCGTAGTAGGCCACCTGCTGTACCTGTCCCTCGAAGCCCAGGCGCTCGGCAGACGGCCGCTCGCGCTCCAGGCGTAGCTTTTCCGGCCGCACGGCGAGCGCAAGTTCGGCGCTGCCGGCCTCGGCCGCGCCCATGTCCTGCGGCAAGCGCACCTCGCCGAGACCCTCCACATGCAGGACGAGAGAGCCGTTGTCGCGGGAGGCCACCTTCGCTTCGAAGAGGTTCACCTTGCCGATGAAGTCGGCGACGAAGCGGTTCGCCGGATTCTCGTAAAGGTCGGCCGGCGATGCCAGCTGTCGGACAGAGCCACGCTCCATCACCGCAATGCGGTTGGCCATGGAGAGCGCCTCGCTCTGGTCGTGGGTGACGATGATGAAGGTGATGCCCACCGACTCCTGCAGGCGCACGAGCTCCAACTGCATGGCCTCGCGCAGCT
>JANQIA010000459.1 GCA_028282405.1 Rhodovibrionaceae bacterium | reverse complement strand
TCCGTCATGACTCCATCCGCCATTGGTCCATCGGGCGTCATTCCATCCGGCGCCATCCGCTCGGTCCATCCCCTCTCGTCGAACCGGCTCAATATGGGTGAGAGCCGCTTTGAAAGCGAGGGGCCAGGCGACGTGGCTGCCATCGGTTATACACAGGCCATCGAGGTTGGGCGGCACAACGGCCCGGCAAGTCTTGTTCTTATTTTGTTCTAAGCGAGTCGCCAAGCGGCAACCGACCGCTTCTGCTGCAGTGGGCGGCTTGGTTCACACGAACGACGGGGTGCTGCTCATGCTTGGGCCGGAGTCCAAGCTGAAAATCCGCTTGCGTCCAAAGCCCTTGAGCTCGACCTCTCCACGCGGGATGAACTGGAACTCCTCGCGCAGATGCCGCGCCATGTCCTCACAGAGGGTGATCTCCATGGGGCGAGAGAGGGCCTCCAGCCGCGCCGCCAGGTTCGCGCCGGGGCCGAAGATGTCATAGACGTACTTCTGAATGCCGACGATCGAGCCCACCACGGGCCCCGTGTTGATGCCGATGCGGCATTGCCAAGTCTGGCTGTGGGCTTCGTTGCGCCGTTTGAGATAGCGGATCATCCGCAGGGCGACATTGGCGATGTTCCGCGGATGCTCGGGCGTTGGCTCGGGGACGCCGCAGACGGCCATATAGGCATCGCCGATGGTCTTGAGGCGTTCGCAGCCGAACTGCTCGACGATGCGGTCGAAGCCGGTGAAGATGTCGTTCAACTCGCTGATCAAGGCCGGCGGGTCGCGCGACAGAGACATCTCCGTGAAGTTGACGAAGTCGAGCATCAGGATGGAGGCTTCGTAGCGCTGCGGCGTGGTGATGCCGAACTGCTTCCACTCCTCGTAGATGGTCTTCGGCATGATGTTGAGCAGCAGCTTCTCGACCCGCTCCTTCTCCTTCAAGAGATCGCGGTTCTGTCGCTCGACCATGCGCGAGTAGGACTCGATCATGTACTCGAGCTCTTTGACCTTGCTGATGTTCTGGCATTCCACCAGCAGCACCTGGCCATCGCCCCGGATTGAAGTTTCGATGCGCACCGCGATCTGCAGCGGTCGGCGGCCGCTCTTGATCTGGATCTCGCCGGTGAAAGGGCGGCCCTCGCCGACACGCGCGGCCACTTTCTCGAAATCGAACGAGGGCAGCAGCGTTTGCAAGGTGCAGTTGGCGTCCTCCACGGCCGGAAACCACTGCTCGAAGCGCTGATTGTGGAACAGCACCTCGCAGGTTTCCGCATCGACGGCGGCCAGGCCCACGCCGGTCGACTGCAGCAGAAGCTCGTTGAAGCGGCCGAAGTCGAGCGGTGTGGTGACGCTGTCGTTGGCGGGCTTAGGCGGCTTTGGCGCTGACAATGAGCGACTTTCTCTTGATGATCTCGCCGGCGATGTTGTCGACGTCGTCGTCGTCCATGCCGCCCTCTTCGAGGGCTTCGCGCAAGATGCGCGCCATCTCGTCGAAGGACGTGGAGTCGATGCCGAGATGGGCGTGGACTTCAGCGAGCTTTTGGTCGGTATAGCTTGCCGGCCCGCCCATAAGAGCGGAAATGAATTTGGTCTGGTGGTCGACCAGGCGCCTCATATCCACGTTCGCGAAGTAGGGATCGAGGACTTCGGAATCGAGCACCTTGTCGTAGAACGTCATAACGATCTTGCTAACGGTGGCAAAGCCGCCATAGCGTTCGAACATCGTCGTAGACATTGTTCCCCTCATATTCGCCACTGCTGACGCCGTCAGCGGCCCGCGCTATCCGGGCACAGTGGCTTTCCTTTGGGACTAGCATAGAGCAACGCGCGGACCAAGCACCCCATCATCCTGCTTCCCAGGCCCACCGGGACTTTGGCCGCGCACCATGAAACGGCAACGTCCCAGCCGGAAGCCCTCTTGTCTGTGAAGGAGTCAACGTTGGGATACGAGACACTGCAAATTTCGCTCGAGAGTGGGCTGGCACGCCTGACCTTGGCGAGACCGGATGCCGCCAACGCGCTGAATCGGGCGATGGCGCACGAACTGATGCAAGCGACGGCTGAGCTGGACGGCCATCCGGCGGTCGGGGCCGTGCTCCTGAGCGGTGCCGGCGGGCGCTTCTTTTGCGCCGGCGGCGACCTGGCGGCGATGAAAGCCGCTGGCGAGGACGCGCCACGGCTGCTCAGGGAGATGACCAGCGATCTGCATGCTGCCATTGCCCGTTTGGCCCGCATGCCGGCGCCGGTCGTTGCCGCCGTCCAAGGCGTGGCTGCCGGCGCCGGCTTCAGTCTGGTCTGCGCTAGCGACCTGGCGATCGCCGGCGAAAGCGCCAAGCTCACCATGGCCTACACGCGGGCCGGGCTGGTCCCTGACGGAAGCTCCACCTTCTTTCTGTCGCGCCTGGTCGGTTTGCGGCGTGCCACCGAGCTTGCTCTGACCAACCGTCTGCTCGACTCAGGCGAGGCGCTAGACTGGGGACTGCTCAACAAAGTGGTGCCCGATGACGAGGTGATGGCACAGGCCGAAGATCTGGCACGCAGCCTGGCCGCCGGGCCCACGTCCGCCTTCGGCGCCACCAAGCAACTCCTGATGGAGGGGGCGGCGAGCAGCCTGGAGACCCAGATGGAGCGGGAGAGCCGCGCCATTGCCGCGGCCATCGGCAGTGCCGAGGGGCAGGAGGGCGTCGCCGCCTTCCTGGAGAAGCGCAAGCCGCGCTTCCACACCTGAGCCTTTCACTCCGTCCACAGCGGCTGGGCTTGGCGACTCCCTTCCCGGCTGCTTAGCTGGGTGTTAACACGTTCGCATAGGCCGCAGCAGGGCGGCCGGCGCATAACAATCTAAGCACTCCATACGAGGACAGTTCGATGGCCGGCAGCGTCAACAAGGTCATTCTGGTGGGAAATCTGGGTCGTGACCCGGAAGTCCGCTCGATGCAGAGCGGCGACAGGGTGTGCAATCTCTCCGTCGCAACCTCCGAAACCTGGCGCGATCGCAACAGTGGCGAGCGCCGCGAGAAGACCGAGTGGCATCGAGTGGTGGTCTTCAACCAGCCGTTGATCAAGGTCTGCGAGCAGTACCTGCGCAAGGGCTCCAAGGTCTACCTGGAAGGGCAGCTCGAAACCCGCAAGTGGCAGGACCAGCAAGGCCAGGACCGCTATTCCACCGAAGTGGTGCTGCGGCCCTACCGCGGCGAGCTGACCATGCTGGACGGGCGCAGCGAAGGCGGCGGTGGATACGGCGAGGCGCAGGGCCAATCCTACGATGCGGGCGGTGGCTTCGGTGGGTCGCAGGGCGGTGGCTCCAGCGGTGGCTTCGGCGGCGGCCGTGACACGGGTCGCGATCTCGACGACGACATTCCGTTCTAAGTACGATAGCGCTTTAGGCGCCGAGGCTTAGCGGACAGTCGAGATATAGTCGGCTGGGAAGCCGAGACGCTCCAGGGCTTCTCTTAAGCGTTCCGCATAGGCCACATTGGCTTCGTCTGGTGCCGGCGATTCGAGCAGGTTGTAGCAAAGCGCGGCTTGGCGCCCACCATCGAGGCGTAAGGCCTCTACGGCTTCGGGCCGGTAGTCTTCCAGGCCGGGCGCGCCATAGAGTCTGCCCAGCTCTTCATGCGTAAGATCGTAGAGCATGCCGTAGGCCCGGGCGCCCGGCTGGGGGACCAGGGTGGCGCGACGCCCGATGCGCAAGCCGAAGCTCTCGACGAAGGCCTTGTGGGGGTTTTGGGCAGAGACGCCCGCCTCCCTCAGCACCACTTCGTCCATGAAAAGGCCGTAGAAAAAACCGGTGACGCGGCGCTCGCTCACGAGTTCACGAACCTTGCTTGTCCTGTTTGTCGGCGGCAGCCAGCAGCGCGTCTTCGTAGTCTGTCGAGTCCACCTGCAGCAGCGCGCAGATGTGCCGCAGCATGGCGAACTCGTGGGCGCTGACCTCGCCGTCGGCGAGCGCGACGGTGGTGACGATCTGCGGAATCAGCTCGGCCGCTTCGCGCTGTTTGGCCAGTCGCTCGATTTTGTTGAGCAGGATATGGCGGCTATCTGCCTCGTCCTTGCGCAGGCGGTCCATGAAGTCGTCCAGGATGGCGATGGCTTTGTGCGGATCATAGAGCCGCAGCCGTTCCATGCGTGCCAGAAGGTCGTCGATGGCGAAGCGCTCGGAGAGTGCGCTGTCGCCGTCGGCCAAAATAGTCAGTGCGCAGGCAGCCATGGCCGCCTTGAGGAAATCCTTATCTTGGATGCCCGAGGCATCCCGCGCGAACAACGAGACTCGCTTAGCCATTTCGCCCCACCAATCGTTGATTTTCTTCGATTATGGCACAGAACCTGAGCCTGCGGGTACGGTTTGGAGTTCCGTTGTTTTCGTTAGCGTTTTCTTGGCGCTGCCCGGCCTAGAGTGCTCCGCGGTCAACCCTGCAGGGCGGCATGGTCGAGCTCAATCTCTCTTCACAAGCGAGGGCGGACGCGCGCCTTTCCGGCGCCGCGCGGGTATGGCTCGTTGCTGCCGGGCTGATCGGCCTGCTTTTGCTGCCTTTGGCGGTGATCGAAGTGCCGCCGTTGCTGGACTATCCCAACCACCTGGCGCGCGCCTATATCCTCGCAACCATCGATCAGGACCCGCTGCTTGCCGAACGCTATCAGGTCGCTTGGCGGGCGCTGCCTAATCTAGGCTTCGACCTGGTCGTATCGTTCCTGACGCCATTCACCGGCGTCTACATGGCAGGCCAGATCTTCCTGGCACTCACGATCGTGCTGTCCGTCATCGGCCCGCTGGTGTTCCACCGGGCGCTCTACGGCAGCTACTCCTACTGGCCCTTGGCCTGCGGCCTGTTGGCCTACAACGGTGCCTTCATGGCCGGTTTCGCCGGCTTCGCTTTCGGTCTCGGCTTGGCCCTTCTCTTCAGCGGCCTGTGGCTGCGCCTGCGCGCAGAGAGCCCGTTGCTCGGCTTGCTCGCAGGTATGGTCTTCGCTGTCCTAGCTTACTTCGCCCATCTCTTCGCGCTCGGTGTCTTCGGCCTCGTCGCGGGGAGCATGCTCTTTGCCAAGTGGCGCCGGTCGACCCGCCGCTGGCCGCCGGAGCGCGCCGTCCTTGCCGAGGGCGTGGCGCTGGTCATCCAGTTCTCTCCGGTGGTCCTGCTGTATCTTGCGACGAAGAGCGGCGACGGTGCCGGCATCGGGCCTTGGAACATCGGACAGAAGCTCAACTTCACCAGCTACATCGTCACGGGCATGCACAGCAGCCTGCCGGTCGTGTTCGGCGCAACACTGGCGTTGCTCGGGCTCTGGCACCTCTTCCGGAGCGGTCGTTTGCGCCTCCATCCGGCAATTTTGCCGGCGATTGTCGTGCTCGGCCTGCTTTGGATCATCCCTCCATCGAACTTTCTCGATACCGCCTTTGTGTCCGAGCGCTTCTTCCTTGCCTTGCTCTTCATCGCCATTGCGGCAGCGTGCCCGGACTCGCTCTCGCCGCGCGCCGGCCGTTGGCTGTTTTTCGGCCTGGCAGCCGCAGTAACGCTGCGCGTTCTGTTCCTGACCGCCCAATGGCAGGACGCGGCCAACGCCGGGAGCGAATTGCGGGTGGCACTGAACCAGGTCGAGCGCGGCGCGGTGGTCCATAGCGCATTCGATCTCCCGGCCTACCTGGATGCGGTCGGGAAGGACGACGCTTTGCCGCGCTGGGCCATCAGCGTCAACCGCCTCCCGGCCCTGACGCACTTTGGCAGCCTCGCCGCAATCGACCGCTCCGCCTTCGTGCCGCTGCTCTTTACCCATCCCGAAAAGCAGCTACTTCGAGCCCATCCCGACTTCGGCCCGATCGATCTGCAGCAGGGGCTGCCCTGGTCGGCCGAGACCCTGCCGGTCGAGCTGCGTCGGGCCCGGGCCTTGCTCTCCGGCCGCGCCGATGTTCGGCATTACGTCCTGCAACTCCATCCCGGCTTGTGGCGGGAGTTGCGGACGGAGGGGGCCGGCGACCGGCTCTATCCCTTGGTCAGTGGCCGCGATCTCTCCTTGGCCGGACTCCTCGCAAAAGACTAAGCTGGCGTGTGATTGTTCGCACTTGCGAGAGCTGCTAGTGTGCAGCGCAGCGGGCTTGGATAGGCGGCGCCTCTGCCGCGCCCGAGTGCTTGCCCTTTGAGGATGCCAGATTGAGCGACATTGACCGTGACGATGAGGCCGTGTCCGACGGCCAGCCACCCAGCCGTGAGCCGCCTGGCGCAACGCCGCCGGGCAGCCCTTCGGGTGACGGCGGAGGTATAGGCGCCGTCTCCATCGAGGAGGAGATGAAGCGCTCCTACCTCGACTATGCCATGAGTGTCATCGTGTCTCGTGCGCTGCCGGACGTGCGCGACGGCCTGAAGCCCGTTCACCGGCGCATCCTGCATACCATGAAGGAAGGCGGCTACGACTGGAACCGGCCCTTCCGCAAGTCGGCCCGCATCGTCGGCGACGTCATGGGCCAGTATCACCCCCACGGCGGCGAGGCGATCTACGACGCCATGGTGCGCATGGCGCAGGACTTCTCCATGCGCCTGCCGCTGGTCGAAGGGCAAGGCAACTTCGGGTCCATCGACAACGATCCGCCGGCCGCCATGCGCTATACCGAGGCGCGTCTCGAGCGGGCCGCGAGCGATGCGATCCTGGAAGACATCGACAAGGACACGGTCGACTTCCAGCCGAACTACGATGAGAGCGCGCAGGAGCCGACGGTGCTGCCGGCGCGCATTCCGAATCTGCTCGTCAACGGTGCCGGCGGCATCGCGGTTGGCATGGCGACCAACATCCCGACCCACAATCTGGGTGAGGTGATCGACGCCTGCTTCGCTTACCTCGACAACCCGATGATCAGCATTGCCGAGCTGATGGAGCATGTGCCGGCGCCGGACTTTCCCACCGGCGGCATCATTCTGGGTCGCTCCGGCGTCAACGCCGCCTATCAGACCGGTCGCGGCTCCATTGTATTGCGCGGCAAGACCCACGTGGAGGAGATCCGCAAGGATCGCGAGGCGATCGTCGTCACTGAGATTCCCTACCAGGTCAGCAAGGCACGTATGATCGAGCGCATCGCCGAGGTGGTGCGCGAGAAGACCATCGAGGGCATCTCCGATCTGCGCGACGAGTCCGATCGCCAGGGATTGCGCGTGGTGATCGAGCTGCGCCGCGAGGCCATGGCGGATGTGGTCCTGAACCAGCTCTACCGTTACACACCGCTGCAGACCTCGTTCGGCGCCAACATGGTGGCGATCAACGCCGGCCGTCCGCAGGTCCAGACGCTGAAGGACCTGATCGGCGCCTTCCTCGATTTCCGCGAGGAGGTCATCGCCCGGCGTACCGCCTACGAGCTGGGCAAGGCGCGGGAACGGGCCCATGTGCTCGTCGGTTTGGCGATAGCGGTGGCGAACATCGACGAGGTGATCGCCCTCATCCGGGCCGCCCCCGACCCTGTCGCGGCCCGCGATGCGCTAAAGGCCCGCCATTGGCAGGCGGAGAGCGTGCGGGCTCTGATCGAGTTGATCGACGAGCCCGGTCACCGCATCGCCGACGACGGGACCTATCGTCTCTCCGATGCGCAGGCCCGCGCTATCCTCGATCTGCGCTTGCAGCGCCTCACCGGTCTGGAACGAGAGAAGATCGCCGAGGAACTCGAGGGGATCGCTGCCAAGATCCGCGAGTACCTCGCGATCTTGGCCTCCCGCGAGAAGCTTATCGCCTTGCTGCGTGCGGAGCTCGAGGACGTCAAGGAGCGCTTTGCCACCCCGCGGCGTACCGCGATCGAAGAGAACGAGTTCGAGCACGATATCGAGGACCTTATCCCGCGCGAGGACATGGTCGTCACCGTGACCCATGGCGGCTACGTCAAGCGGGTGCCGCTCTCGACCTACCGGGCGCAACGCCGCGGCGGCAAGGGCCGCTCAGGCATGGCAACGCGCGACGAGGATTTCGTCAGCCGCGTGCTGGTCTGCAATACCCACACGCCGGTGCTCTTCTTCTCCAGCCGCGGCATGGCCTACGTCATGAAGGTCTACCGCTTGCCGCTCGGCACGCCGCAGGCGCGCGG
>JANQIA010000454.1 GCA_028282405.1 Rhodovibrionaceae bacterium | reverse complement strand
CCGCTGGTTGCCGGCGGTCCGGCCAAGCGGCGCAATGAGCCCCTCCTGCTCGTAGTAGCGGATGGTCGGCACCTTGCAGCCGGTTTCCCGCGAGAGCCGCCCGATCGTCAGTTCGCCCGTCATGCTGTGAGAAACCCCTTGAAGCTCTAGTGACTAGAGCAATTAGGTTGAGCGTATGAGACGCGCTTTCAAGCGCATCATGCGGAGTTGAGTGCTGTGGCTGGGTCCTGTTGTGGTCAGAACATCGCCTTCGATGGCCTGTCGCGTGCCTACAAGCGCATTCTGCTGATCGTCATTGCGATCAACGCCGGGATGTTCCTGTTCGAAGGGGCCGCCGGCTTCCTTGCCGACTCCCAGGCACTGAAGGCGGATGCGCTGGATTTTCTCGGCGACAGCGTCACCTATGCGATCACGCTCGCGGTCATCGGCGCCCCTTTGCTTGTCCGCTCGCGAGTCGCGCTGCTGAAGGGCTTGAGTCTGGCCGCGATGGGGCTCTGGGTCCTGATCAGCACGGGGATGGCCGTCTGGGACGACGGCGTTCCGCTGGCCCCGGTGATGGGCGGAGTTGGGTTTCTGGCACTCCTTGCCAATCTGGCCAGCGTTGCCCTTCTGATGCGCTATCGGGAGGGCGACTCCAACGTCCGCTCGGTCTGGCTGTGCAGCCGAAACGATGCCATCGGCAATATCGCCGTGGTCATCACCGCGAGCGGCGTCTGGATTTCTCAAAGCGCTTGGCCGGATCTGCTCGTGGCCGCCGGAATGGCCCTGTTATTCTTCTCCAGCGCCGTGCAGATCGTTCGGCAGGCCCTGGCCGAGCAGGCTTCGCTGCAGGCCGCCTAAAGCACCTCTCATCACACTCTGGCCAAGATGCGGTAATTCCTTTGAAAGGGATCCGGGTTTAACCCTAATGTTCCAGTCGGATACTCCGGCTGCCATCGGCTGCGAGCCGAGAGACGTCTGACCAAGGCTAAGGACCACTTCTCATGCGACTGACGGCGCTTTTGCTGGCAATGCTGCTTTTCGCGGCGCCGAGCTGGGCGCGGCTGTCGCAGGAAGAACGGATGGTCTACCGCGAGGCCTTCGCCCTTGCGCAAGACGGCCGCTTGGACGAGGCGCGCAGCACGGCGGCCTATGCCACGGAGCCGCTGCTGCAGAAGACGCTGCGTTGGCTCTCCTACCAAGACTCCGGCAGCGAGGCGGGCTTCGTCGAGATCTCGCAGTTCATCCGCGCCAACCCGGACTGGCCGGCGCAGGCAGCCATGCGCCGCCGGGCCGAGGAGACGATGCCGCCCGTTCTGTCCGATGGCGATGTGATCGCCTGGTTCGATCGATACGAGCCGGTCACGGGGGCAGGGGCGCTTCGTTATCTGCGGGCTCTCATGGCTCGCGGAGATACCAAGCGCGCGGCGGACGTGGCGCGGCAGGCTTGGCGCGAAGAGAACTTCAGCCGGGCCGATGAACAGCCCTTCTATGCACTGGCCAAACGCTTCCTCGAGCCGGAGGACCACAAGGCCCGTTGGGAGCGCTTGACCTCGGCGCGCCTCGCCGACCCCGCGATGCGGCAAGCCAAGCGCATGGAACGCGGCTATACCGCCTTGACCCGCGCACGCCTGCTCCTGGCGCGCAAAGGCAATGGTGTCGATAACGCCATCCGCCAGGTGCCGAAGTCGCTCGCGAGCGACCCGGGGTTGCTCTACGAGCGGGCGCGCTGGCGCCTGCGCAAGGATCGCCTGGATTCGGCCCTAGAGATTCTGAAGCCCGGCCCAAAGCAGGTGGCCAATGCAGAGCGCTGGTGGCGCTTGCAGCGCTGGGCCGCGCGCTGGTCCTTGCGGGAAGGGCGGATCACCACGGCTTACTATCTTGCCAGCGGCCATCATCTCGCGCCCGAGGGCCGCGAGCTGGTGTCCTACGCCGAAGCGGAGTTTCTCGCCGGCTGGCTGGCTTTGCGCTACTTGGAGGAGCCGGATGACGCCCTTGCGCACTTCCAGCGCCTCGAGAAGGCCGTCGGCTCGCCCATCAGCAAGGCGCGCGCCAGCTTCTGGATTGGCGAGGCTCACACGGCCAAGGGCCGGCAGGACCTAGCCCGCGAGGCCTATCGCGCCGCCGCCGAACATGCCTTCACCTTCTATGGCCAGATGGCGGCCGCGCGTCTCGGCGTCCGGCCGGCGCTGCCGCCGGCAGACGGGGAAGGCACCGTCTCCGAAGGCCTACAGACCAGCGAGAGCGTCGCCACCGTTCGCCTCCTGGCCGAGGTCGAAGGCCGCGCCTTCATTCCCATGTTCTTCGCCCGGCTGCGTGCCGATGCGGAGAGCGCGGCCGACTACCGCTTCGTGGCCGAGCTGGCGGGTGAGCTCGGCTTGCACGACGAGGAGGTGCGCACCGCCAAGCGGGCCTTGCGCGACGGCCACCTGCTTCTGGAGAGCCTCTACGTGCTGCCGAGCTTCGACGGCTTCATCGACTCGCGCGCGCTCGAGCCGGCCTTGGTTCTGGGACTGATGCGTCAGGAGAGCACCTTCGATCCGGCCGCGGTGAGCCCGGCTGGCGCGCGGGGCATCATGCAGCTCATGCCCGCCACCGCGAAGCAGATGGCGCGCAAGAAAGGCGTTGCCTACGAGCGCCGCCGCCTGACCGAGGACGCGACCTACAACGCTTTCCTCGGGCAGCACTACTTGGCGGATCGGATTGACGAGTTCGGCGGCTCCTATCCCCTGGCCCTGGCCGCCTACAATGCCGGCCCGCATCGGGTGCGGACCTGGCTCAGGCAGTTTGGCGACCCCCGCCGTCCTGGCGTTGAAATGATAGACTGGGTGGAGTCCATCCCTTTCAATGAAACCCGCAACTACGTACAACGGGTTCTGGAGGCCACCGCCGTCTATCGCCTGATGCTGGAGCCGGACGCCGACCCTCTTCCAATAAGGCCCTAGCCGCGCACAGTGCACCGCTCCGCCGGTCCGGGCTTCACAACGCCAAGACCAGGAGGGAGTGTCTGTCATGGCTTCCGCACGTTTTCAGCAGGTCAAAGCCTGCGTTTTCGACGCCTATGGCACGCTGTTCGACGTGCATTCGGCAGCCGCCGGCGTCGCCGATCAGCTCGGCGAGTCGGCGCAGGCGCTGTCCCAGCTCTGGCGTCAAAAGCAGCTCGAATACACTTGGCTACGCAGCCTGATGGGGGCCCACTGCGATTTCTGGCAGGTGACGGGGGAGGCGCTCGACTTCGCCATGGCGGCGCACGGTCTGCATGAGGCAGCCCTGAAGCAGCGCCTGATGGAGCTCTATCTGACGCTCGATGCCTATCCCGACGTCACGCCGACCTTGAGCCGTTTGAAGGAAGCGGGCATGGCGACGGCCATTCTTTCCAACGGAGAGCCCAAGATGCTCAAAGCCGCGGTCGAGTCCGCCGGCATCGGCAGCCTGCTCGACCAGGTGCTCTCGATCGAGGAGGTGGGCATCTACAAGCCCGACCACCGCACCTATCAACTGGCGGTGGACCGTCTCGGCGTCGCCCAGCCCGCGGAAATCGCCTTCGTGTCGACCAATGCCTGGGATGCGCGCGGCGCGGCCCATTTCGGCTTCACGGTGGCTTGGATGAACCGCTTCGGAATGCAGATGGACGTTCTGCCCGGCGAGCCGGCTGCGATCATCCAGGGCTTGCCTGAGCTGACCGAAGCCTTGGGGGTGCAGTGATGGCAGTCGCGGCTGAACAGACGACACAGAGCCTACCGACCTATGCCGATGTCGAGGCGGCGGCGAAGCGCCTCGCCGGCTTTGCCGTCGAGACGCCCTTGATCGAGAACCCTGAGCTCAACGCCCGCGTGCGCGGGCGCGTGTTGATCAAGGCGGAAACCCTGCAACGGACCGGCTCCTTCAAGTTCCGCGGAGCCTTCAACCGGATCAGCCAGATCCCCGAGAGCGAGCGGGCGCGCGGCGTGCTGGCCTACTCCTCGGGCAATCATGCGCAGGGCGTGGCGGCCGCCTGCGGCCTCCTGGATATTCCGGCGACCATCATCATGCCCGCCGATGCGCCGCAGGCGAAGCTCGACAATACCCGTGCCTACGGCGCCAAGGTCGTGACTTACGACCGTTACCGCGAGGCCCGTGAAGACATGGCCGCCGCCCTGCTGCGGGAGAGCGGCGCGACTTTGGTCCGTCCCTACGATGACCCTGGCATCATCGCCGGCCAAGGCACCTGCGGCATGGAGCTGGCGAGGCAAGCCGAAGCCCAGGCCGCCAAGCTGGACGTGGCGCTGATCTGCTGCGGCGGGGGTGGGCTGAGCGCCGGCTGTGCCTTGGCGCTCGATGCGCTGTCACCGGAGACAGCGGTCTACGCGGTTGAGCCGGATGACTTCGACGACACCGGTCGCTCTCTCCGCTCGGGCATCCGCGAGAGCAACGCGGGCGAGGCACGCTCGATTTGCGATGCGCTCGTCGCGCCATCGCCGGGCGAGCTGACCTTCGCCATCAACCGCCGTCTTCTCGCAGGCGGCCTGACGGTGTCGGACGACGAGGTCCGCTTCGCCATGGCCTATGCCTTTCGGCGCTTGAAGCTGGTTGTCGAGCCGGGCGGAGCCGTCTGCCTGGCCGCGCTCTTAGCCGGCAAGCTCACGGCACGCGACAAGACCATCGCACTGACGTTTTCCGGCGGGAACGTGGATCCGGCGCGCATGGCCGAGGCACTCGCAGCCTATCCGGACCCGCGCTAAACGCATCGACCGGGCCTCTCTTCCCGAGGCCCGGGGCAAGCCGCCGAGACGGACTACTCGGCGGCGGAGGTGCGAGAGGCTTGCGGCTGGTTCTGCGCAATGTCGAGCGGGGTCGGGCCGCTGATCGGCGCGCTCGGCTTGGACCCTTCGCGGCGCTTCATCTCGTCGCCGGTGGTCCGCTTGCAATGTCCGTCGATGAAGGCACCGGACTCGATCGCCAGGCTCTCGTGCAGGACGTCGCCGCGCACCTTGGCCGATTTCGTCAGGATGACCGTGGTCGCGCGGACCTCGCCTTCGACCGAGCCGCAAACGCGAACGCTGTCGGCATGAATGGCACCGCGCACGTCGCCGGCCTCGCCGAGAGTCAAGGTACGGGTCTTGATGTCACCGTTGACCTTGCCGTCAATTTGAATGTCACCATCGCTGGTCACGTTGCCGTCGATCGTCAGGTCGGCACTGATGATCGAGGGAAC
>JANQIA010000432.1 GCA_028282405.1 Rhodovibrionaceae bacterium | reverse complement strand
GCCATCGCCGAGCAGATCGGCCGCAGCATCGGCGCCCATGTGGACTCCGGCTATACCAAAACCATCGTCTTTTCCGACCGCGCGCCGGCCGAGGACAACTTCCTGATCTTCTATGCCCGGCCCGAGCAGCAGGTCGAGGTCACCATCCTGGCCTCCGCCAATGTCGGCTCGGAAGCCAAGTTCCGAGTGACGCTCGGCGGCCGTGCCTTCGGCGAGCCGCGCTCCTTCCCCTTCAACCTGGTCCAGGGCACCATCACCGAGCACCTGCGCTTCGATGCCGAGCCGGGCGCCAACCTGCACGTCCTGCGCTTCCAGCCGGTCAATTTCCAAGAGGGCGAACGGGCGGTCATTCAGTGCGTCGTGCTGGTCAAGAACGCCAACGCATGAGCGTGACGAGAATGCGAAGATCCTTCCTCCTGGCGCCAATCCTTGCCGCGCTCTTGGCGGCAGCGCCGCAAGCGCCGGCCGCTGCCGGCGACGAGGCGGCCTGGCGCCCGCTCGGGCCGGGCGTGGAGCTCCGCCGCCAGCGGTATCAGGTCGCCGGCCTGCGCAACCCCATCACCCTCAAGGTGCTGCGCGCCGACCCGGCCCAGGTCGAGATCGCGGTGATCGACACCTACTCCACGGTCAGCACCCGGGGTGTGAAGTATCCAAGCTACAGCCTGCGCGACCTGGCTCGCGCGACCAATGCGCTGGCGCTGATCAACGGTGGCTTCGGCCAGTCGACCTACTACCCGGTGCCGGCGGGACTGGTGGTGCAGGACGGCCGGGAGAAGTCGCGGCTCAACCGCGCCTCGCGCACCCAAAGCGGCGTGTTCTGCATGCCGGCGGCGGAGCGGCGGACCGCATCGGCCGCCTCCGGGACGACCGAGACAGCGGCGGGCCCTCCCGGCAAGGCGCGCATCGTCAACAAGGGCGACTACCGCCCGGGTCTCTGCCGCCAGGCGCTGCAGAGCGGGCCCAAGATCGTCGAGTACGACGGCGAGAACGGCATTTCCCGCCCGGCGCGGGCCTTCGAGCGCTCGGTGGTCTGCGTCGATGGCGTGGGCCGCGTGCTCTTCGTCCAGACGAGCCGGGTGTCGCTCTTCCATCTGGCCGACATCCTGCGCGCGCCGGAAGAGGCCGGTGGCTACGGCTGCCAGGCGGCGCTCAACCTCTCCGGCGACATAGAGTCCGGCCTGCTCTACACCGCCGGCGATAAACTGCAGTCGGCCGGCGAGGTCGACGCCCCGGTCGCCTCCGCCATCGCCGTCCTCCCCAAGCGCGGGGGGTAGTTGGGGGAGTCTTGGTAGGGCGCTTGCGGCATTAGACCGGCGACCTTGCATCACGGGCTGTCATGATCGGTGATGCTCGCAACCCTCCACTCGTCACCCCGGAGGAGCCTCGTGAGAGGCGACATCCGGGGTCCATATATCGGCCCGCGCGGACCCTGACATGGATCCCGGCTCGCGGCCTTCGCTCTCGCTTCGGCCTTGGCCGGGATGACAGCCTTTGCTTAACCCCAGCACCAGTCCCCTCGCCGTGCGCGCTTTGCACGGCAGGGACCGTCTGCTAGATCTAGTGGATTCGGGTCCGCGTAGCAGCCCTGCTGCTCGGCGCCTGGATGGACGGAGAGGCGAACCGGAAAGGTATCGGAGAGGCGATGACCCGTGATCTGGTCGAGTCCTTCTGGCAGGACGATGTTGTCCCACTGTCCCTGAGGGAACGGCGCTCCGAAACGCCCTCGCAGCGGCGTTTCCAAGCCATCTATCACATCATTCGTGAGCGCATTACGTTGCTCGCCTATCCGCCGGGCACCATCCTCGACATCGACGCCCTGGCCCTGGAGTTCAACGTCAGCCGCACGCCCATTCGTGCCGTGCTGCAGCAGCTGGCCTACAATGGCCTGGTGGTCAGCCGCCACGGGGTCCGCACCAGTGTCGCACCGATCGATTTCGACAAGCTGAGAGAAGACAAGGCCTTTCGCAGCCACTTGGCCGAGCTGATCGGCGAGCTGTCTCCCCGTCCGCCGAGCGAGGCGGCCATCGAAAAGATGGCCGAGGCGGAGCGCGAATGCCGTGACCTGATCGAGCACCCGGACCTCGAAGCCTTCGCCCGCGTCGACATCAAGGTGCATGAGGCGATCTGCAGTCTGATCGGCAACCAGCAACTGCTCCAGGTTTATGACGACCTCTACTTCCGCACCGCGCGGGCCTGGTTCTACTTCCTGCCCCAGCTCGACTGGCGTACCGAGGTCTCGATCTTTCTGCGGGACATCTCGGAAAGCCTGAGCGCCATGCGGCGGGGCGATGCCAAGGCGGTCGGCTTCCTGACGCGCAATGCCATCTCCTCGGTGCTGATCCGGCTCGACTCGCTGATCAGCCAGATCGAAAAGACGCACGACCCGGGCGAGCCACGCCTCCATTCTTGAGTTTTTGATTTAGCGCGCTGGACTGTCTTGTTGGGTGCGCCTGCACCGTCAAAGCTCGTTGTCGACGTCCGAGGCGCGCCGGGCTGTGCCCAAGAAGATTCATCGAAGCCCCACAGGCCGTCACCGGGGCCGTACGTGGTGCATCACGCCCCTGCCCAGACATACACCTCTATGCAGGGATGTGCAAAATCCTGCCTGGCCCGGGTTTTGCCGTGCGCGCGCCGACGCAACCACCGGATTACGGGCCGGCCCTCCGGCCGCTGCATGCCAAGCACAAAGCAAGGTATTGATAATTATTATCAATGCCTTGGCATGCCGCCGCTGCTTAAGATGGCCGCGCGTCGCGCAAAGGTCGCTTTTCCCACAAATTTTCCGTAGACATTATGGGTCTTCTTAGATATATATCTCTGGCTTACGATGTATGGCGCTTCAGGGGCAGTCAGTATGGCGCGCCCCGGGACAGAAGCGCTGACAGGGGACAAGCAACAGGGGAGCATCACATGATCAAAAGATTAGCGCTTGGCGCCGCCGCGGCGCTTGGGGCCCTTGCATTGGCCGGCCCGGCCTTGGCGGTGCCGATGACCTTTGAGAGCGTCTGCGTCACCGACTGCGACGGCGACGCCGGCTTCAGCCTGACCATCACCCTGGACGACAGCGTGATCGCGCCGAACGGCAGCTACGAAACCCGCTCGGACGCCGCCGCCAGCTTTCTCGGCTGGACGGCGAGCAGTGACGTCGGCGGCGGCTTCTCGGTCTCCGGCGGCTTCGGCGATCTCCTCGGGCTTCCCAACCTCGGCCTGATCTTCCAATTCGATGCCGGCGGCGTGCTCTCGGGGATCCTCGAGAATGGGCCGAACGACGTCTTCACCTTCGCGAGTCCCGAAATCGGCGTAGTCGTCTTTCGCGAGCCGAACGAGATCATTCTCCGGAGCGCCGGGACCAGCGTAGGGGGCATTGTCCAAGATGCCGACTCATTCCTGATCAGCTTCCGAGCGCCGCAAACCCAACTGCCCGAGCCGGCGAGCCTCGCGCTCTTCGGGCTCGGCCTGCTGGGCCTGGGCGTCGCGGTGCGGCGGCGTGATCGTTTGGCGCGCCTGCACCTTCAGCACTCGTCAACTCCGTCCTGAGGCGCGCCGTTCCGTGCCGGTGCCGCACAGCGCCGCAAGGCGCCCAAGAAAGACATCGGCGCCGACAGGGGACAGACAAAGGGGAGCATCACATGATCAAGAAACTCGCGCTTGCGGCCGGCCTTTGGGCAGCGGGGACACTGCTGGTCCTGGCGGCGCCCGCCCAGGCCACGCTGATCGGGCAGACGGTCAATGCCTCGTTCGATGCACTCTCCTCGTGGAGCCTGAATCGAACGAGCGCGACCGTTTCGGCGACCGCGCGGGAGTTCGTGTTCACTAACGCTCCTGCTCGCCGGATCACTGTGGACGTCCAGGACAGCGCTATCGATTTTCAGTACAACAACATCTCCAATATCTTTTTTTTCCCAGGTGATCTCTCGATCACCATTGGCGGCCTGACCTGGGCACCGAATCCGCGCGCCATCATTGGCGTGAACGTGACGGAATTTAACGAGCCGAACAGTATTGGCGGATTCGGCGCCAACATAGCCTCCTTCACGGACAGCTCGGTGACCCTGAACCTCCGTGGTGTTTGGGATGGGCAAGACCGGGTTCGGATCGACTTGATCACCGGCCCCGCCCAGCTTCCCGAACCGGCGAGCTTCGCGCTCTTTGGCCTGGGCCTGCTGGGCCTCGGTGTCGCGGTGCGGCGCAGCAGGAGATCGACAGCCTCCGCCTGACCGGCGGGGTGCTTGTTGGCGCCTTCGGCGCCGTACGGCAGCAGCCCGCCTGGATTCTATCTTGCGCACCTTCGGTGCCGCACTGTTCCGTCCCGCTCCCCCACCCGGCCACCCCACTGTCCACAATTCCGTGGGCTCGCAGCGCGAGGGGCCGTAGGCCGGGTGGGGGAGCAGGACGGAACAGAATGGCGCGCCTCCGCAAGAAGACACCGAGCTTACACGGCGCCGGCGCGCCCTAGAGATTCCCGGGCCGGCACCGAGGGATAGTGAACAGCCGGTAACGACGATCTTCAACGCGGCCTTAACGCGGGCCCGGTCTTAATCGCGCATCAACACTTCGGGGAGGCGAGGATGGAACGCGTGATGGGCAATGGGGCCAGGCTCGGCCTCGGCAGGCCGGACATCTGGGCGTTCTACGCCCTCTCCGGGCTCAAGTGGCTGCTGTTCGGGGCGGCGCTGTGGCTGGTGCTCGTTCCGCTGCAGGTCTGCCTGCAATGCACGCTCGGCGGCGGCGGCTGGGCCACGGCGCTGCTGATCGCCTCGATCGCGACGCTCCTCCTCGGCTTCCTCTGGGTCGACCGCGTGCTGATCAAGAAACGGCGGCGGGTCTCCGTCGAGAGCTTCAGCCGCGAGCGCGCGCTTGCGCCTCGGCCTGCGCAGTGATCCACTGGGAGAAGCGGGCCACGTCGCTCTTCGCCGTCGGCCGCTCGATCAGATAGAAGTAATCGCGGGTTAGCGGTTCTATTCCCTTCATTGCGCGCAGGCTACCGTCTTCCAGGAAGCGGTCGACCAGCGGGAAGCCGGCAAGCGCGATGCCCTGTCCCTCGATCGCCGCCTGCAGCATGTTGATGTAGGTGTTGAAGACGGCGCCCGTCTTCTCTTCCGGCGCTTCCAGACCGTGCGTCTTGAACCAGTGCGGCCAGCGCGCCTCGGCCCGGTATACGCCGGCGAGATGCAGCAAGCGCTCGGCCTGCAGGTCCTGCGGCGAGGTTAACGCCGTGGCGCAGCGGTACTTCGGGCTATAGACCGGAAAGATCTCCTCGCGCAGCAGCGGCGCCGGGTTGCCGGTCTTGGGCCGCTCGGGGCAATAGCGGATGGCTACGTCGATGCCCTCCGCCTCCAGATCGAGATAGCGATCCGAGACCACGAAGTTGACCTCGATGTCGGGATAGCGGGCGCCGAAGTCGATCAGCCGCGGCATCAGCCAATAGGTGGCGAAGGCGGCCGTGGTGGTGATCGACAGGCGGCTATCGCCGCGGTCCTCGCGGATCTGCTGCAGCGTTTCGACGATGGCGTCGAGGGCGGGATTGACGCCGGCGGCCAGGCTCTTGCCGGCTTCGGTCAGGGCGACGTTGCGGTGGTTGCGCTTGAACAGCCGGGCGTCGAGCGCCTCTTCCAGCTCCGCGATCTGCCGGCTCACGGCGACCCGAGTCATGCCTAGGCGCTCGGCGGCACGCGTAAAATTTTCAGAACGGGAAACCGTCTCGAAAGTGACGAGCCGGCGCAGAAGAGCAACGTCTCTGCGGAGCTTTTCCATATAGTAAAAATTAACAGCATGATAGCGGATTTGCAACTTCACAGCCCATTGCGCGCCGCTAGGCTAGGCAGCAAGAAGCGCTCAAAGCTCGTCGAAGAACTCATGGCAAAGGGAGGATTGAGATGATCCGGAAACTCGGCTGTATCGCATTTGTCGCAGCAGGTCTCGGCGGGCTCGCCGTCGTCCCGGCGCTGGCCGCGGATGGCCCCGGCAAGGGTGTCGAGATCAATCCCATCAAGGGCTCGCCGGCCAACGCCTGGTTCCAGCACATGGTGGTGCAGCTCGGGTTGGAGAAACTCGGCTATACCGTGAACGAGACCAAGGAAGCGGACTTCCCGGCGCTGCACCTGGCGGTCAGCTCGGGTGACGCCGACTACACGGTCAATCACTGGAAGCCGCTGCACAACGCCTTCTTCGACAAGTCCGGCGGCGAGTCCGTGATGACACGCCTCAACCCGGCCATCAGCGGCGCCGGCCAGGGCTACTACATCGACAAGAAGACGGCCGATGCCCACGGCATCACCAGCATGGAGCAGCTCAAGGACCCGGAGATCGCCAAGCTCTTCGACAGCGACGGCGACGGCAAGGCCAACCTCTCGGGCTGCAACCCGGGCTGGGGCTGCGAGCTGGTCATCGAGCACCACCTGGACAGCTACGGCCTGCGCGACACGGTGGAGCACGACCAGGGCAGCTACTTCGCGATCATGGCCGACACCATCACGCGCTATAACGAAGGCACGCCGATCATCTACTACACCTGGACGCCGAACTGGATCAGCGACGTCCTGGTGCCGGGCACCGACGTCTCGCCAATGAACGTCCCTTTCTCGGCGCTGCCGAGCGACTCCGACGCCGACACCAGCCAGCCCGACGGCTCCAACCCGGGCTTCGCGGTCAACGACGTCTTCGTGGTCGCCAACAACGACTTCCTGGAAGACAACCCGGCGGCCGCCAAGTTCCTCTCGCTGGTCAAGATCCCGATCAGCGCCGTGAACGCTGCCCAGGTCCGGCTGAAGAACGGCGAGAACACGCTGGCCGACTTCCGCCAGCAGGCCGAGGATTGGGTGGCCGAGAACCAGACGCAGTTCGACGCCTGGGTCGCCGAAGCGGCGCAAGCCGAATAACCTCGCGCCGCTGCGCAAGGACAAGGGCCGGAGCCGCGGGCGCGCCCCTGCTTCCGGTTCCCCTTGCGCCAGACCAAGTGTGTGAGACCACGTGCGGAGCGGAGGGCCAGAGCATGAGCGCCGCTGAGATCGAATGCCGGAACGTCTGGAAGATCTACGGCGAACGCGCGCAGGAGGCCTTGCAAGCGGTCGTCGCCCAGGGCCTCAGCAAAGAAGAGGTGCGCGACCGCTTCGGCTGCGTCCTCGGCGTGCGGGACGCCAGCTTCTCGGTCAACCAGGGTGAGATCTTCTGCATCATGGGCCTGTCGGGTTCCGGCAAGTCCACCCTGGTGCGTCACATCAACCGGCTGATCGAGCCCACGGCGGGGGAGATCCACGTGGCCGGCGCGCGGGTCGACACCATGGGCGAGGAAGACCTGCGCCGGCTGCGCGCCGAGACCATCGGCATGGTCTTCCAGCACATGGCGCTTTGGCCGCACCGGACCTTGGGCGAGAACGTCGCCTTCGGCCTCGAAGTGCGCGGCCTCGGCCCGGCGGAGCGCCACCGCGCCGCCGAGACGGCCCTGGACTCCATGGGCCTCTCCGGCTGGATCGATCACTACCCCGATCAGCTCTCCGGCGGCATGCAGCAGCGCGTCGGCCTCGCCCGCGCCCTGGCCGCCAACCCGGAGATCCTGCTGATGGATGAGCCCTTCTCGGCGCTCGACCCGCTCATCCGGCGGCAGTTGCAGGACCAGTTCCTGGAGCTGGCCAAGGTGGTCCGCAAGACCACGGTCTTCATCACCCACGACCTCGACGAGGCCATCCGCATGGGCGATCACATCGCCATCATGAACGACGGCGAGATCGTCCAGATCGGCACGCCGGAAGAGATCGTCACCAACCCCAAGGACGACTACGTCGCCGAGTTCGTGAAGGGCATCTCGCGGGTCGGCCTGGTGCGGGCCGAGACCATCATGACGCCGCTCGACGGCCGCAACGCCACCGAGAAGACGGTGACGCCCGAAAGCGAGCTGGGCGAGATCATCGACCGCTTCATGGACGACCAGGACGACGTGACCGTGCTCGACCCGGCCGTCGGCGCGGTCGGGCGCATCACCATCCGGGATGCGCTGAGAGCCCTGCGCGGCTGAGGAGGAGGCCATGGATCCCTTGAACCCCTTCGACCAAGAGTGGGTCCCGGTCGGCACCTGGGCGGAGCTCGCGCTGCAGTGGGTGGTGGACAACTTCCGCTTCATTTTCCAGGCGGTGAAGGTGCCCTTCGACATCGTGCTGACCGCCTTGGAGGAAGCGCTGACCGGGGCGCCGGACCTCCTGATCCTGGCGATCATCGTGCTGATCGCCTGGCAGGTCGGCGGGCGGCGGCTCGGCCTGATCGCCGGCGGCTGCATGCTGGCCATCGGGCTGATGGGCGCCTGGGTGGAGAGCATGACCACCCTCGCCATCGTGCTGACCTGCGTGGTGTTCTGCTCGCTGATCGGCATTCCGCTCGGCATCGTCGCGGCCAAGCACGACCGCTTCTGGGCCGTGCTCCGGCCGCTGCTCGACCTGATGCAGACCATCCCCTCCTTCGTCTACCTGGTGCCCATCGTCATGCTGTTCAGCATCGGCAACGTCTCCGGCGTCATCGTTACCTTCATCTACGCTCTCCCGCCGGTGGTGCGCCTGACCAACCTCGGCATCCGCCAGGTGCGCCCCGACATGGTCGAGGCCGCCCGCGCCTTCGGGGCGAGCCACCGGCAGACGCTCTACAAGGTCGAATTGCCGCTCGCCATGCCGACCATCATGGCCGGCGTGAACCAGACCATCATGATGGCGCTCTCGATGGTGGTGGTCTCTTCCATGATCTCGGTCACCGGCCTCGGCCAGATGGTGCTGCGCGGCATCGGCCGGCTCGACATGGGGCTCGCCACCGTGGGCGGCCTGGGCATCGTCTTCCTGGCCATCGTCATCGACCGCATCTCCCAGAGCTTCGGCGCCTCCGCCCGGGACCGCGGCCACAAGAAGTGGTACGAGACCGGGCCGGTCGGCGCGCTGCGCAGCCTCCTGGCCACGAGGTAGCCGATGCAGGAGCGTCCCAACATCCTGCTGCTGCAGGTCGACCAGCTCACCGCCCGGGCCCTCAGGGCCTACGGCGACCCGGTCTGCAAGGCGCCGAACCTGGAGCGCCTGGCAGCCTCGGGCGCGCTTTTCGAGCGGGCCTACTGCAACTTCCCGCTCTGCGCCCCCTCGCGCTTCTCCATGGCGACGGGCCTGCTCGCTTCGCGCATCGAGGCTTTCGACAACGCCGCGGAGATGCCGGCCTCGGTGCCGACCTATGCCCATTACCTGCGGGAGATGGGCTATCAGACGACCCTGTCTGGTAAGATGCACTTCATCGGGCCGGACCAGTTCCACGGCTTCGAGACCCGCCTGACCGCGGAGCTCTATCCGACCGACTTTAGCTGGGTTCCCAACTGGGGCGACGAAGGCAAGCGCGACACCAACGACGCGCGCGGCGTCATCATCTCCGGCCTCTGCGAACGGACGGTGCAGATCGACTACGACGAGGAGGTCGCCTTCCGCGCCTCCCGGCACCTCTACGACCTGGCCCGTTCCGACGATCGGCGGCCCTTCTTCCTGCAGGTCTCCTTCACCCACCCGCACGAGCCCTACCTCTGCACCAAGCCCTTCTGGGATCTCTATGAGGACGAGGAGATTCCCCTGCCGCGGGTCGGGCCGCTGTCGGCGAACCGGCACGACGCCCATGCGGTTCGCCTGCTGCAGGACTTCGACATGCTGGACAGCCGCTTCACGGAAGCGGAGATCCGCCGCGCGCGGCGGGCTTACTACGGCTCGATCAGCTACATCGATCACCTGATCGGCGGCATCCTCGATACGCTGGAGGCGAGCGGCTTCGGCCAGTCGACGGCCATCGTCTTCACCTCCGACCACGGCGAGCTGCTCGGCGAGCGCGGCATGTGGTTCAAGAAGCACTTCTACGAGCCCTGCCTGCGGGTGCCGCTGATGGTGAGCGCACCCTGGATAGCGCCTCAGCGGGTCGCCACTCTGGCCTCGCTGGTCGATCTCCTGCCGACCCTCTGCGGCCTGGCTCAGGGCCATCCCTGGTCGGCCGCCGTGGAGGACTTGGACGGCGAGGACCTGACCCGCTTCCTGGATGGCGGGCAGGCAGACGACCAGCGGGCCGTTTATGCCGAGTATCTCGCCGAGGCGACCACCGCGCCCATCTTCATGATCCGCCGCGGCCGCTACAAATACGTCGCCTCGAGCCACGACCCGGCGCTGCTGTTCGATGTCGAGGCGGATCCCGACGAGCTCATCAACCTGGCCGGCGACCCCGACCACGCCGACCGGGTCGCAGGCTTCGCGGCCGAGGTGCGGGAGAGGTGGGACGAGACGGCGCTAACGGCCCGCATCGTCAAGAGCCAGAAGCGCCGGCGGCTGATCATGAGCGCGCTCAAGCAAGGCCAGCCCATTCGCTGGAACCACGACGAGACGGCCGAGGACAAGGTCCTCTGGTATCGCGGCGAAGGCAGCTACAACGACTGGGCCTTCAGCTACCTGCCCGCCGCGGCCAAGAAGGCCTGAGTTCGCTCTAGCGGCTCACGCAGTTCTCAGCGCTTGCGCGAGGTGCTTGGCGGCGAGGGCCGTCGCCGGCGGCTCGTCGGCGCGGTGGTGCAGGCAGATGGCGACCTCGGGCAGCGCGGGGAAGCCCTCTTCGCCGTCCAGGATGCGGGCACCCTCGGGGACAGTGGCCGCCTCCATCACCGTGACGCCGGCGCCTGACGCCACGGCATCGTTGATCAGGGCGATGCTGCGGGTCGAGTAGGCGATGCGCCAGGGCCGCTCCGTGCGGTCGAGCGCCTCCAGCGCCAGAGTGCGGCAGATGCAGCCCTGCGGATAGAGCACGAGCGGCAGGGGCTCGGCTTCGTCGCAGTCGAAGCCCGATGCGGCAACCCAGTGCAGCGGCTCCTTGCGGATGACCTCGCCGGAGAGGTCGTTCAGGGCGTGGGTCGCCAAGACCAGGTCCAGCTCGCCCCGGGCGAGCTGACCGAGCAGGTCGATGCCGATGTCGCAGGCGACCTCCAGGCGCAGGCGCGGATGCGCCTTCGACAGCGAGGAGAGCGCGCTGGGCATGATGCAGGTGGCGTAGTCGTCGGGCGCGCCGATGCGCACCAGGCCGGCGGCTTCCGGCTCGCTGAGGCGGGAGAGCGCCTCGTCGTTCACCCGCAGGATGCGTCGGGCATAGACCAGAAGGGTCTCGCCTTCTCGGGTGATTGCAACCGACTTCTTGCTGCGTGCGAAGAGCGGCCGCTCGACGATCTCCTCCAGGCGCTTGATCTGCATGGAGACGGCCGACTGGGTGCGGCCCAGAGTGGCTGCGGCGCGGGTGAAGCTCTCCTGCGCGGCGACGGCGACGAAGGCGCGCAGCAGGTCGATTTCCAGGTCACGTTGCATGGTTCAAAAATAACGAAAACTGATAAAGACGATCAAGCTAATTCGTTTCCGTGATGTTATCCGGATCGCTACCTTCTTCTGGCAAGACGATCACGACGCCACGGGAAAGGACGGGCCATGTTCGGAGTCATCGCCACATCGCTTCTGGAAGCCGCGCGCACCACGGGCTTCGCGCAGGTCCCCCATAACGAGGACTGGCGTCTCGCCGAGGCCCGGCGGCGCGAAGGCGCCTCCTCGGAGCGAGACGAGCTGGCTAGCAGCCAAGCGCGTCCGCCAGCTCCGTCATACTCCCAACCGCATGGATCCAGTCGCCCGTAGGGGCCAGGTCCTTGCTCTGCCCCGGCCCATGCTCGCTGGGCCGGCAGATGAAGGCGGTCTGCAGACCAAGCGCCTGGGCGGCGGCGAGGTCGTCGTTGTGGGCCGCGCACATCATGCAGTCGCCGGGGGCCAGGCCGAGCTGTTCGGCGCTGGTCAGGTAGGCCGCGGGCAAGGGCTTATAGGCCCGCGCGGTCTCGGCGCAGAGCACCACGTCCCAGGGCAGGCCACCGAACTTCGCCATATCGACCAAGAGCGCGATGTTGCCGTTCGACAGGCTGCTGACGATGTGCCGGGCCTTGAGTCGGCCCAGTCCCGCGACGCTGTCCGGCCAGGGGTCGAGCCGGTGCCAAGCCTTGTTGAGGTCGGCCACCACCTCTTCCGGTAGGCTAGTGAAGCCGTGCTGAGCCAAGAGGTTATCGAGGCTTTCCCGGTGCAGCACGTCGAGGATGGTCCAGGGCCGGCGTCCCGAGCGCACCTCCTCCATCGAGGGCTGATAGAGCCCACGCCAGGCATCGGCGAAGGCGGACCAGTCTGTCGAAAGACCGTGCTTGGCACCGAAGGCGTCCAGTTGGCGGATGACACTGCCGCGCCAATCGACCACGGTGCCGAAGACGTCGAACAGCAGCGCTTTGGGCTGGCTCATGACAGGCTCCCCTAAAGAGTTCAGCCGTGCAGCTTGGCGCCTCTGGTGATCTTGTCGACGGTTTTCTTGTCTTCGCGCAGGGCGAGACCGACGAAGGTCATCTCCTCCGGACCGAATTGCTTCACCGCCGCGCGGTTGGCGGCGTCGTGGCCGGTCCGGAACATCTCCTCGATGTAGAGCGACAGGCGCACGCCGCGCTCGGTGGCCCGGTTGTAGACCTTGCGCAGGCCCGCGGCGTCGGTGCTCAGCACGATGACCGGCTGGATGAGCAGCGGGCTGTAGAGGCCGCCCTCGGCATCCTCGTAGGCCTCGCCGATCAGCCCCTCGTTCGAACCGACGATGCCCCCGGTCAGGAAGGCCGTGACGTTGAGCTTCTGCCAGACGGCCAAGTCGTCCCGCACCACGATGGCGATCTTGGTGTCGAACTCCATGCTTTACGCATCCTCCGAACTGCCGAGCCGTCTCAGGCCGCGCCAGAGGCCCGGCGCCTGTTTGCCGAGCATCTCTCGAACCTCGTCGTTGACCTCATCCATCACCCGGTCGAGCGGCTTTTGCAGCGCCCGGCCCTTCCTGGTCAGGTAGAGCCGCTGGACCCGCCGGTCCTCGCCGTCGCGCCGCCGCTCCAAGAGACCGGAGGCTTCCAGCCGGTCGATCACGCCGGTGATGGTGGCGCTGTCGATCACCAGCCGCGCGCCCACGTCGGCGGCGCTCTGCCCGTCCTTGTCCCACAGCACCTTGAGCACGGCGTAGCGGGTCGGCGTCACGTCGTAGGGCGCCAGCCTGTCGCGCGCCCGGCCAGCGACCTGCTGCGCCGCCTTGCCGACTAGAAAGCTGATGCAGTCCTCGATGCGCTCCATGGGCGCGAGTTTAGTCGATTGCAGGCAAGAGTCTAGTGTACAAGATACCGGCCTACGAGATGCTGTTATGCAGCAGACTTGACCAGTCGCCGCCCCGCTATTGGCTCGGCTGGTGCCGCTCCACTCGACTGTCACCCCGGACGCGTCAGCGATCCGGGGTCCATCTCGAAGCTGGGCGCAGGCCGAGGGATGCCTTCGGCACCTCGCTACGCGAGCCCGGACACGCGGGCTTCGCCCTTGGCCGGGATGACGTTCAAGGGGGCCGCAGGCGGTGCAGTACTACAGACTGTCACCCCGGCCTTGAGCCGGGGTCCAGCCACACGCACGGACCATGCTCAAAGCTGGATCCTCGGGCCTTCGCCAAGGCTTCGGCCCGCAGGCGCGTCTCGACCCTGCGTGTCTCGCGCAAGGATGACATCGCGGGGAACCCCCACACTCCGCCGCGCTTGCGTCTTCCAGCCAACTCGTATAGACAAGTTGCGTCCATCTATGTGCGGCTAGGGTTCCGCTGCGGCAGACGACAGTGCCGTGGGCCAGGACCGAGCGCCGTTATGAGCCGCGAGACGGCAGACACCCAAGGACGAAAAAGCCAGGGGGGATAGATGGGCCCGCTTCGGCGTGCCCGGCATCTACTCGTCCTTGAGGTCACCATGTCCCTTTTCGGTTTCGCCCTCGTCCTCGCAGCCGCCTTCTGCCACGCGACCTGGAACCTGCTGGTCAAGAAGCTCAACGCCGGCCCGGAGGCGATCTGGCTGTTCTCTCTCGTCTCCGCCGTGCTGTACCTGCCTTTGTTGCTCATCGTGCTGGCGGTCGAGCAGCCTAGCCTCGGCCTTCCCGAAGCGCTGGCCATCGGCGCCAGCACCCTGCTCCACCTCGGCTATTTCCTGCTGCTGCAAAGAGGCTACCGCAAAGGCGATCTCTCGCTGGTCTATCCCACGGCGCGGGCCACCGCGCCGCTGCTCTCCGTCAGCTTCGCGGTGCTCGTTCTCGGCGAGACCCTTTCTCCCCAGGCCATGATCGGCGCGCTTGCCGTCATCGTCGGCGTCCTCGGTCTGACCGGCGGGCCCAAGCCGAACGCGAGCCGGGCCTGGTCCTCGCTCGCCTTCGGTCTGGCCGTCGGCTGCTTCATTGCCGGCTATACGGTGGTCGACGCCTATGCCGTCGCCAGCCTGCTCGTGCCGCCGCTGGTGATCGATTACGCCACCACGCTCGGCCGCTTGGTCCTGCTGGCGCCGCTGGCCCTGAAGCGCCGCAGCGAAGTGGCGCACTGTTGGCGAAACCACCGGGCCGCGGTCGTCGCCATCGCCGTCTTCTCGCCCCTGGCCTACATCCTGGTGCTCTACGCCCTGACCTTCACGCCGGTGGTCTATGTCGCCCCGACGCGGGAGCTGAGCGTGCTGCTGACCGTTGTGGCGGGCTCGCTCCTGCTCGGCGAGGGGCAGTTGCGACGGCGTCTCTCCTGGGCCGTCGTCATCCTCTTCGGCGTCGCCTCGCTGGCCAGCGCCTAGCGTGCGGGAAGCTCCAGGGTCATGAAAGCGCTGTAGGGATCGTCCGGATAGTCGCCGAAGGGCGGGCAATCGCGAAAGCCGAAGCGCGCGTAGAGCCCCCGCGCCGGCGCGAAGGACTCGGCGCTGCCGGTCTCCAGGCTCAAGCGGTCATAGCCGCGTTGCCGCGCCTCCGTCAGGATATGCTCGACCAGGCGGGCGGCGACGCCCTTGCCCCGGTGCTCGGCGGCAGTGTGCATCGATTTGATCTCGCCGTGGCCGGGCGCGATCTCCTTGAGGGCGCCGCAGCCGAGCAGCGCACCCTCCTGCCAGGCCGACCAGAGGGTGACATCCGCGCCGCGCAAGCCGTCGAGATCGAGGGTGTGATTGCTGTTCGACGGCGACCTCAGCGCCTGATCGTCCTGGTGCGTCTGCAGCAAGGCGACGATCTCCGGCCCCGATAGATCGTCTTCGCGGATGGTCACGGTCACGGCATCAGGTCTCTGATCTCTGGTCGCTGTTGAGGTAAGCTTGGCAAGCCGCTCTGCGCGGCAGCAATCGCCATCTTTTCATACGACCTATGACGCGCCCCGCCTTGCCGGGCGGGCGGGTTTGCAGCCAAGACACCGAGAACACGCCACGACCGAGAGGAGGCAAAGCCATGACCGTTCGCTTCAACCCCCCGAGCGGCTGGCCGCAGTTCGGCCGCGCCTTCAACCACGGCGTGGTGCAGCCGGAGGGCCGCACGCTGCACATCACCGGCCAGGTCGCCTGGGACAGCGAGGGGCAGGTGGTCGGCCTCGGCAACTGCGAAGTCCAGGTGCGCAAGTCCTTCGACAACGTGGAGTCCATCCTGACCGCAGTCGGCGGGCGGCTCGAGGACATCGTCTCCATGACGATCTACTTCCTCGACCATGCCGACCTGCCGGCCATTCAGAAGGTCCGCGCCGAGAAGTTCTCGCCCGAGGTGGCGCCGGCCAGCATCATCATCCAGACGCCCGGCTTGGTGGCGCCGGAGCTTTTGGTCGAGTTGGTCCCGATCGCGGTGATCCCGCTGGACCGCTACCACGAGCCGCGCTGGTAGACCGCCTCCTACCGCAAGTATTCTAGTACTATAGTCCTGGCTTGCCGGCGCCTGGCCGCCGCCTAATTTCCCCGCGGCGTGCCGAAAGGGGGGGCCGGGCGGTGATATCCAGCGGTGAATTTCACACGATCTTCAAGCCGAGAACGGTTGGGGTCGACTGGCGCTATGCCATGTGCCCGCTGGACATCGACCCGCGTCGCCTCGGCCCCTTCGAGGAGCTTGTCGAGCGTTGGCACAGGCGCAGAGGCGCGGGCGGCCGTCTGCCCCGTCGCAGCGACTTCGAGATGAAGGACTTCAAGGGCTGGTTCGGCCAGATCTTCATCGCCCGCGTCGAACGCGAGCCCTTCAATCTTCGCTTCACCCTCTGGGGCACGCAGCTCGTCGAGTGGTGGCAGGTCGACTACACCAACAAGACCTTGGGCTCCCAGTCGCTCGACCCGGAGGCCTGGAAGTCGAGCGAGCTGCGCTACTTCCAGAAGATGGACAGGGCGCCCTTCATCGGCCTGACCTCGGGCCGGCTGACCCAGCACGACCGCGAGTTCATCAAGGTCATGGCCGTGGACCTGCCGCTGTCGGACGGCGCCGGCATCAGCCATGTGGTCTCCGCCCACATCAAGGTCGGGCTGGAGGACGAGATCGAGACCCTCTTGCCCGACTGCCCCTTCACTCCGGTTTGACGTCTGCCGGGGCGCGCCGACTCGGTCGCGGCTCGGTGGCCTTGCCGGCTTCGAGGCGGCGGCGCGTGCCCTCGGTCTCCGCGGCGTTCTCCTCCGGCGCGTTGGCGGCGTAGAGCGCTTCCAGGCGCAGGCGCGCCGTCTCGGGCACCAGGCGGCCGGCTTGGCGCATGCCCTCGTAGCGGGCCAAGACGGCGTGCTTCTTGCGGACCTGATGCGGTTGCCAAAGGCTCATGTCTTCGGCGCTACAGTCTGCCTCCTGCACCAGCGCGTCGGCGGCGACGGCCGCCTCGAACAGCGCCTGCCCCCGGGCCGTGCGGACGACCACGCCGTTGCTGCCCGGGTCCAGCGTGTGGTTTTCGGCCTCCTCGCGGGTCGGCGCCCCGCCCGGCCAGACGTCGGAGACGGCAATGTCGGCCGCTTCGCCGATGCCGTCCGCGCAGATCTTGCAGCGCCAGGGGAGCGACCAGGTGCTGTCGTCCTCGCCCCAGAAGTCGAGATAGGACTTCTCCACCGCCAGCCCGTCGTCGCGCTCCATGCGCGTCCGCCCAGGGCAGCCCTTCCCGCGATAGCTGAGCGCCGTCAGCCGCTCGGAGGGCACACCGAAGGACTCGGTCTTCCTGGCCAGGGCCGGCGTCTCCATGAAGCCGCCGCAGACCGGCGTCATCATCATGCGGCAGAGCACATCGACGCGCGGGTCGTGCCTGGCCAGGTTGCGCAGAGCGGTAATGTCGCAGGGTGTGCCGATGAAGGCGAAGGGCTGGTCTTGCGCCAGGATGCTGTCGATGTCGATCAGCGTCGCCGTGGGGCCGTAGCGCGAGCCGGCGCCGGCCAGCACGTCAGCCCGGCTGCGGCTGATCTGGCGCACGCCGAACGACGGCATGTCCTTGTCGGGTGCGGCAT
>JANQIA010000406.1 GCA_028282405.1 Rhodovibrionaceae bacterium | reverse complement strand
GGCGATGTTCTGCTCGATCAGCAGGATGGAGACCTCGCGCTCGGCCGCCAGGTTGGCGAGCAGCGCTTCCACCTGATCGACGATGATCGGCGCCAGGCCCTCCGTCGGTTCGTCCAGAACCAGGAGGCGCGGGTCCTGCAGCAAGGCGCGGGAGATCGCGAGCATCTGCTGCTCGCCACCGGAGAGCTGTCCGGCCCCGTTGCTCCGCCGCTCGTAGAGGCGCGGAAAGGCGTCGTAGATGCGTTCGATGCTCCAGGCGCCGCTACCGCTTTCGGCCAGGCGCATGTGCTCTTCCACCGTCAGCGACGGCCAGAGGCGGCGGCCCTGCGGGGTGTAGCCGATGCCGCGGGCTGCGATCTGGTGCGGCTGCAGGCCGCCGATCTCCTCACCGTAGAAACGGATGGAACCGCGTTGCGGCTTGAGCAGCCCCATGACGCTGTTGCAGAGCGTGGTCTTGCCCATGCCGTTGCGGCCGACAACCGCGTGAACCCCCTGCTCGAGCGTGAGGTCGACGCCTTGCAAGGCGTGGGAGTGGCCGTAGTAGACGTGCAGGTCGCGGACCTGCAGCACCGCCGTGCTGCTGCTGGAGCGCGCGGCCTGGCGGGAGGACCTGCGCTCAGGCATGGCCGCCTCCCTGGCCCAGATAGAGCTCCTGGACCTCCGGGTCGTTCTCGATCTCCTGCGGCGTGCCCTCGCGGAAGATGCGCCCGTTGTGCATCATCGTGACGCTTTCCGAGACTCGCAGGGCCACGTCCATGTCGTGCTCGATGATGATGTAGCCCATGTGCTCGGGGAGCGACTGCAGGATCTCGATCAGCTCGCTGCGCTCGGTCGGCGACAGGCCGGCGGCCGGCTCGTCGAACAGAATGAGGCGCGGTGCGCCGGCAAGCGCCAGCGCGATTTCAAGCTGTCGCTGCTGGCCATAGCTCAAGGCCTCGACCAGCGTATCGCGTGCCTCTTCCAGGTGAACGGCGCCAAGCAAGGTCTCGGCCGTTTCCATGGCGCTGTCGTCACGCGCCGGGCGGCGGAGCGAAAAGCGTCGCCGGCTGATGCCGCGACACGCGAGATAGATGTTGTCGATCACGCTCAAGCCGTTGAACAGCAACGAGATCTGATAGGTGCGGCGCAGGCCGCGACGGATCCGCTCGTGAACCGGCAGATCCGTCACGTCCTCGCCGAACAAACGCACGCGACCGGTGGTCGGCGGGAAGTCGCCGGTGATCGCGTTGAACAGGGTCGTCTTGCCCGCCCCGTTCGAGCCCAGAACCGCGCGCCGCTCCCCGGCGGCCACCGTCATGTTGATGTCCGCCAGGGCAACCAGCGCACCGAAGTGGCGGCTGACGGCCTCCAGCTCCAGCGCATAACGGCCAGCGCTTTGCAGGCGGGAGAAGGCGTCAGTTCCGGGCATCTTATCGAACAGGCCGTTTTGGTGAGACCAAGCTGCGCCTTACTCGCAGCTCGGGTTCTCACGGCTGACCTGGCCGTACTTGAGGAAGTCGTCGTAGGACAGGCCGAAGGTCTGATCGACCTGCGGAATGACCTTGATGGTCTTGTTCAGAAGGTTGCCATCCGGCCCCTCGATCACCTCCGTCAGGAAGATGTCGGCGACGGCCTGGCGGCGCTCGTCGAGCTTGACCATGCCCGTCGGCGTTTCGAACTCCAGGTTCGCCAGGGCCTCACGAAGCTTCACGCCACCATCGGAAAGGTCGCCGTCCACCTCGTTCAATGCCAAGAGCGCCGCCTTGGTGTTGATGTAGTAGGCA
>JANQIA010000401.1 GCA_028282405.1 Rhodovibrionaceae bacterium | reverse complement strand
GGAGCCTCGGTCGAGGTGCTGCTGCAGCCGCCGGGCGGCGACATGGGTGTATTGACGCTGCCCGAAGAACTCCCGGCCAAAGGCCCCGGCCCGCACGGCCGGCATCGGGAGTGGCGGCTTGGCGGGAAGCTCATTGCAGCGATGCTCGGACCGGGACCGGAGACGCCGGCACCCAAGAAGCCGGCGCCGGCAAAGAACGTGCCTGACAAGATCATGGCGCTTTTGGCCGTGCGGCCAACCACCCCCTTCGACGGCGGCCCCGCCGCACCCGTCGGCGCCTGGACGGTCAAGCTGCGCAATAAAAGCGCGCAGCCGGCCGAAGTGGCCTTGCAGATTCAGCGCGACGACACGCCGGACGGTTACCGCGAATCCGGTCGGCAGTCTTACTTCGATCACCCGGACGTCGGGGCATGGGACGTGGAGACGTTCGACTACACTGCGCCTGGCAAGAGCCCCATCACCCGACAGGGCACGCATTCCAGCTACGCCAGTGTCATTGAGGAAAGCGCGTCGACCTACGCAGTCGGCGCGGCACGCCGCGTGGTCAGCACCGACGACCCCAGCTACCGGGAAGCGGAACACCAACCCTCTCGCTACACATCTGCCGGGACCAAGATCGGTTTTCTCAGTCAATCACACGGACCGACACTGTCCGCCTTTGGCGACGATGGTTTTTTCCTGCCGGGTGTCCGAGCTTCAGGACCGCTCAGCGGTTCCAGCGGACGCCTTTCGGGGACCAGCGCCGCTGCACCGCAAATCGCGCGCGCTTTGGTACACCTCGCGCTCTCCGGCAACGGCGGCTCGCCAGCCGGCCTGCCTGACTTGGTGGCGCCGGCGGACCGTGAAGCGGAGGTCGAAAGGCTGCGTGGCGTCGGGGTGAACTTCCCGCAAGACTCCGACACGCGAGCACGCCTCGGTGCCGCCCTGATCGACCCCGAGCTGGCGTCCATCATTCGGACACTGCTGTAGAGGCCCCAGGACCCTCAGCACCCGTTGTTGCCGGAGATGCTCGCTAGAACAGCGGGCCGAATCACTCGCTCGCCGGAAAGGGCGCGCCCTAGTCGTGCCACTCCGCCCGGGCTTCCTCCCACAGGCAACGGAGGATGCTGCCAGTGCCAGCGCGTTCTATCTCGACGTTGGGAGAAAGCTCGCTGACGCCATGGCGATGGTCAAGCGCCTCTCGCAAGGTCGGCAAGGTGAAGTCGAGCGGAGCATCGCCCGGCCCCGTCCAGCCAGAGCCGGAGACCTTGCGCCCGCTGACCGACCCGGTGCCCCGGCAATGGCTGAGCACGACCTCGGCAACGGCAATGCCGAGCAGCGCGCCGTGGGCGCTGTCGACCGGGAAATGCACGCCGGCCACCGTCCGATTGGCAGCGATGCGGGCAGCCATGCGGAATGGCAATGGTCGCGCGTCCATTGCATGCGCAACGCCTTGCGCCTGCTCGTTGGGATCCATCAGCGCATCGAACATCGTGGCCATGGCAAAGGCTTCGGTTGCATGGCCGCTCGGATAGGCGCTGTGCGACGGCGTTTGAATGATCGGCTGCACCTCCGGCGCAAGCTCGATCGGCCGCGGGACCGAGAAGTGGTGCTTGAAGCGCATCTCCATCACGGTCGTGACCGCATCGACGGCACGCAGCAGCAGCAGGGTCCACCTCGTCCGGTTGCCACTGAGGAAGCCCAAGCTGCCGTAGAAGGAGAGCATGTCGTCGAGCTGGACCAGAATTTCCGGCAACCGATCGTCGCGCAAATCGGCGTAGTCGCGCAGGAACTTAAGTTGCCGCACGAAATCATCCTTGGTTGGACGGATCACCTCCAACACCGGCGCGTAGGTTGCAGCGTCTGCCCGCGCATTGAGCTGCACCGTCGGCTCCCCGTCTGCCGAGGGCTCGCACAGCGACACGTTGAAGAGCGTGCAGAGATCGTGCTGCAGGACAGCCGCTTTCGGCAGATCGTCAAGCCTCGCGAAGGTGTCCCAGTTGCCGGACGGCGGCGCGGCCGGAACCGGCTCCACGTGCCGGGTGCCGTCCCAGTGGCCGGTAATGCCCTCGGCAGCCGTCCCGAGCGCGATGGAGAGTGTCATGGATGCCGGTCCGCCTGCGTGGGCACCCGGCCCAGCAATGCCCCCGTGGCCGCCATGCCCTCCGTGACCGCCATGTCCTCCATGACCGCCGTGCCCTCCGTGACCGCCCAAAATCCCAAGTGGTGGCATTTCGTCCTCCCATCCAGCTCGCGCCACACTGCCCCAATTCGCGGCTGACTCCAACGAAGAACGGCAGAAACCGGACATATTGACGGCTTTTTCACGCTCTGCGAAGCGGCAATCATTTTGCGCCTGCCATGCCGAATTGTTACTTTATTGCCGTAGCCGATAATGACAGTAGCCGATGTAGCTATCGCGGAGTGGGGGATGGCGTTGCTGCCTATTCGCGTACAAACGATCGGCGGCTTCCAGATGACGGACGCCGGCGGGCGGGACCTGACGCCAAGAGGCGCGAAGACTCGCGGATTGTTGGCGATCCTGCTGCTGACGCCGGACAGACGACGTTCGCGGCGCTGGATCGAGGCCAAGCTTTGGTCCGATCGAGGGCCTGAGCAGGCCAGTGGTAGCCTGCGGCAGGCCTTGACCGAGATCCGACGCTGTCTTGGCACTGAGAGCGACAAGCTTCACGCGGACCGCGAGCACGTCGCCCTGGCCTCTGATGCTTTCATTCTAGACTTAGACTTCGACCCGGACACGGCAACGGCTCAGCTCAATGAAGGGCGTGAGTTGCTGGAAGGGCTCGATGTACGGGACCCAGAGTTCGAGAGCTGGCTGCGAGAGCAGCGTAGCGCGCTGGAGAACGGCGCGGCCGCAACAAATGGGATGGCATCGGCCGTCACCGGAAGCTTGACGGGAAGCCTGCCACCCGGAGGACTGCTGGGTAGCGCTCTCGGCGCAGCCCAGACCGCACGCTTCACTTTGACCTTGGAGCCGAGCAGCGACGGCGCGCGTGTCGAAAACCTGGTCGCCCTCTCGATGGCCAACCAGGTTGGGCGCTTGATCTCAGAGTACGCCATCGTCGACATCATCGGGCCTGGCGCGGCCCGGGCCCAGCTCGGCCCGGCGCAGGAAGGTCTGCGCTTGCGCGTGGATGTGATCGCCGACGACCGGCAAACCAACATTCTGGCCCGCTTGGAAGCGGCCGACCGGCCTCAGATCCTCTGGTCGAACCAAGCCAGCGTGCGGGGCACCGGCCCGGCGATCATGGAAGATGGGCAGTTCAGTCGACTGGCACACAACGCCGCCGAAACGGCACTTGACCTTATCCCACGACTGGTCGAGGCGGACAGCTCTCTCTTCCGCGCTGAAGCGCTGACCGCGCGGGCGCTGCGAGAAATGTTCTCCTTCGACGGTGGTCGGCTGCGCATTGCCGACGGCATGTTGAACGAGGCAGCGCAAATCTCTCCGACGCCGCAACTCGATGCCTGGCGTGCGCTGGTTCGCATGTTCATGGTAGTCGAGCGCACCGAGGTCGACGAAGAGGAGCTGCGTCAGGAGGCTGGAGAGTTCGCGCGGCGCGCCCTGGATGAGGCAGCCGGCAACGCGCTGGTTTTGGGCATCGTCGGCAAGGTGCGCGTTCTCCTCGATGGCGATGTCGCCGGCGGCGGCGCACTGGCCACTGACGCCGTCAGGCTCAGTCCAGGAAATCCCGTCGGCCTTTCCGGGCTCGCCACCGCAATGATGCGCGACGGCCATTGCGGGGAGGCGGTCAACTTAGCGGAGCGCGGCCGCCTGATCGCTCGCAATTCGCCCTACGTTCACTGGTGGGGACTGTTCTGTTGCTTGGCGCACATCGCCAACGGCGACTATGCCAATGCCATCATGGCCGCCGAAGCGGTGAACGCCAGGGCGCCCAACTTTCGCGCTCCGCTGCGCCACCTCTACGCGCTCTACACCCATAGCGGCGACATCGAGGGCGCAGCGAGGGTGAGCGAGAAGCTCCGTCGCTTCGAGCCCGAGTTCTCCCTCAAGCTCATCCGTGAGGATCCGACCTACCCCGCCGGCGTATTACGCTCGTCGCCCCTAATCCGCCTACAGGACTTGATCTGAGCCTGAAGCCAGGCCTTGCGGCGAACGCAACAGGCTTCTCAAGACTTCCTGAACGCAAGCTTTCGCCAGTTGACCGTGTCTCGCCGCTCGGCGTGATCCACCAGAAAGCGCTGACCAGTCAATGAGCGTTTGGAGGCCCGGGCCGGAATCGAACCGACGTACAAGGATTTGCAGTCCTCTGCATAGCCACTCTGCCACCGGGCCTAGGGGGAAAGAAGAGGCAGATAAGAACCACCTGGCCGGGGCGTCAAGGCCTTTGGATGCCTCCCGCGCTTTCTTCTCCCGGCTGAGAGCAACCGGCAAAGGCAGCCCCCTGGCAGATCGGCACCTTGTCCCGGCCCGTAGGTGCTGAAACGGGTCTCTACCGGACGCTAATTTTACCGTCTAGTCGACGTTAAATAGGATGAATTTTCTAACATCGAATGTGCTTATCATTGCGATCAGCGATCCCCCCTCTCTTTCATCAATTGTCAAAGCGCGGCCCCCATAGTCGAGGAAGACTGTCACAAACAACTCCCTGCAGAATGGCGCTGAGCTCCGATTGGAAGACCGAAGCCGGTCTGTTTAAAGAATGCGACCGCCGCTTGGCTCACGAAACGCTGCAGACATTGAAACAGCTTAAAATTGCACCGCAGCCGAAGAACTTTACTCTGTGGTTCCGCTACCACCAGCAGGCAGATCAGCGCCTGGTCGATGAGATCGACGCCTTGATCGAGAGCGGTGAGCCACTGTCACGAGACGTTTTGTCCGACCTCTACAGTCGGCATATCGCACAGACCATCGGCACCAAAGGCCTCGACAGCACGGTCGAGAAGATGGAGGCCGCTGCCAGAGGCTTCTTGGGTTACATGGCCGATGCAGGTCGGTCCTCCGAGCGGCATGCAACGAACCTCCATGCTTTGCACACTGACCTGGCCGACGATACGGCCAACGCAGTGTCAGACAGTTCGGTTCAAAGCCTTTTCGATCAGCTACAGCAGATGTCGAGAGAGAACGCACAGCTATCGCAGAAGATCGCGGCTACGTCCCACGAAGTGGCGGAAATTAAAGAGAGCTTGCGCCACACCCGAGAAGAAGTCTGGACCGACGGCTTGACCGGTATCCCCAACCGCAGTGCGTTCGACAACCGGATAGATCAGGCGATCGCCGATGCCGAGAACGGGAGGGGTCTTTGCCTGATCATGGCCGACGTCGACCATTTCAAGAGGGTCAACGACACGCTCGGCCACGTCATGGGGGACAAGGTTCTTGGGATCGTCGCCAAGATCTTGCGGCATCAACTCAAGGAGGAAGACTTCGTCGGGCGCTACGGTGGCGAGGAATTCGCCGTCATCGTGTTCGACAACGACCTGTCCGGCGCCCTGGAGGTGGCCGAACGGCTGCGCGCCTCTCTCGCCAGCCGACGGCTCTGCAATCGGCGCACCGGTACCTACTTTGACCCAGTGACCATGTCCTTCGGGGTAACGGCGTACCGCAATGGCGACCGAGGCGCGGATGTGATTCAGCGCGCCGATGCAGCGCTTTACGACGCAAAGCGCTCTGGCAGAAACTGCGTTCGCAGCATCCAAGAGCGGTAGCCGGAGCCGGCAAGCACAGTTGTCGAGGGTCAGCGAGGGGCCAAAAGGTGCTTCGTTGGCCGACTCGAACATCGCCCGGCCGCCTACCTACGCCCGCGCCGTTGGAATACCCGCAAAGCTCTTGTGATTGGTACTCCACGCTGATCCGGGCTATGATTCTCTATGGATAGAGCCCTGGAAGACGCCCTGCAGGCTGGCTTTCCCAACCATATCCAATCCTGCCTGCCGGTCGATCTCCATCCGGTAAGCGCCATGTTCCTGCGCCACTGGCTGGACGGAAACCTCACCACTGCCGAGTTTTTGCGGTTTTTTCATCTCCCCAACTCAGATTACTTGAGCGTCGCGCAGTGCTTGCTGCGTGCGGTACTGCAGGTCGGCTGAGCCCGACGGCAAAAAACCCGCTCAGCGCAGCGACTGAAGGCTTTCATGCACCGATGGGCTTTGCTATATGCCCGCATCCACACGCACGGTCCGGGGTAGCTCAGCGGTAGAGCAGACGGCTGTTAACCGTCCGGTCGGGGGTTCGAATCCCTCCCCCGGAGCCAGTGGTGTCGGTGTCCGACCCGTAGACATAGGTAACAGTTTGTACCTAAGACATGGGTGACACCCTCGTGCCGAACGGGGTGTCGATGGTTTGCAGGGTTCTCTGTTCCA
>JANQIA010000370.1 GCA_028282405.1 Rhodovibrionaceae bacterium | reverse complement strand
CCGAAGTTGAGATTGGCCGGCCGATTGTAGAGATCGAACGCGTAGTTGGCGTTGAAGCTGGCGACATGCTTGGGCCGGCGGACCAAATCGTCGCCGTTGGCATCCTCGGCATCGGTGAAGGTGTAGGCGATGTTGAGGCTCAGGCCTTGAATGGGCTCGGCCGCCGCGGAGACCTCGATACCCTGGATTTCGTTTTCGCCTTCAAGGTTGACCGCCGTGTTGCCCGAGCCCGTGATGAGGTCTTCGATCTCATTGTTGAAGTAGGTGACATCGACAAGCACCCGGTCGCCCCAGAATGACTGCTCGACGCCGACGTCCCAGCCAAAACTCTTTTCCGGTGTCAGATTGGGATTGCCGGTGAAGTTCGCCGTCGAGCCGAAAAGCTCGAACAGAGTGGGGTTCTTCACCCCACTCCCAACGCTGCCGTGCAACCGCGTGCCGGTTTCCGGATGGAGGTAGGCTGCCGTGGCCCGATAGGTGGTCTCGTTGTCGAAGAGGTCGTCATTATCGTCGTAGCGCAGGCCGCCGGACAGAAAGAGGCGGTCCCAGAAACCGACCCGGTACTCACCGGCATAGCCATAGTTGGTGATCTCGACATGGTTGAAGCCGAAGGAGCCACCACTGCGCTGGTCTTCCCGCTCCCGCTCGGCGAGGAAGGTCAAGGTATGCTCCGCATCGGCGAACTGGGGCGTGGAGAAGAAGAGATTGGTCTGATAGTCGAACTTGTCCTTCTCGCCATTCGAGGAGAAGGTCTGGGTTCCAGCTGCGTTGAAAAAGTCGCTGTCGACGTGGACGAAGCTCGCGCGGGCAATGTGCTCCCAGGCTCCGTCGAAGAGCTTTAGCTTGGCGCTGGCCAGGCCAAAGTGCTGCTTCGTGTCCGACGTGTCGTCGCTGTCCACTGCGCCGACGACGAGAGCCGAGGCATCGCCATCGCGCGTGCTGTCCACCCGGTAACCAACGGCCTCGAGCTCGAGCATATCGTCGAACAGCGTGACACCGCCCTTGAGGCGCATGGTGGTGTTTTCGTAGCCGTCCTCTTCGGTGTTGCCGTTGCGCTCGTCGGCGATCGAGATGCCGCCGGTGGTGAAATGATCGATGGTGGCCGAACCATAGAAGTCCTCGCCGCCGTAGCCTGCACTGATGAGACCGCTGCCGGTGTTGAAGGAACCGCCTTCGCCGCGGCCGAGAAAGCTGAAGCCGTCCTCGGGTCGCTCGCTCAACACATTGACCACGCCGCCGATGGCGTCACTGCCATAGAGCGCGCTCTGCGGCCCGCGGAGCACCTCGATGCGCGCCAAGTTGGAGTTCAGGAGGTTGGCAAAGTCGAACTCGGAGCCGCCGGCCGGATTGTTGACCTCGATCCCATCGATGATCACCAGCGTCTGGTTGCCTTCGGAGCCACGGATGCGGACCTGGGTGAAGGCGCCGGTCGGCCCCGTGCGGCTGACGGCGACACCGGGAACGTCGCGCAGGACGTCGGAGACGATGCGCACCTGGCGCTCCTCCAGCTCTTCCGCGGTGATGACGGTGACGGCGCTGCCGACCTGCTCGGTCGCGACCGGCACGCGGCTGGCCGAGACGACCACCTCCGGCTGGATTACGACGGTCGCGTCCTCTGCGTCCTCGACTGCCTCTTGCGCGGTCGCCACAGCAGCGTGGCCAAATGCAAGCACTGCGACGAGCGAGACGCAGCTGAGCAGTCGCGCCCTCCCTCTAGATGCTGTTAGTTCAACTCCCTCATTGAAACCCGACATTCACGGCCTCCTTCGGTCTCGATCTTGCTTGATGAGAGACGCAGGCGATGTCGCGCCGCCCGCGCCTGACGAGGAAGGTTCGTGCCGAGGAAGAAGGACGCACTGCGCCGCTGCCGAAACAGCCGTCGCGCTTGCCCTTTGCAGGGAGTTGTTCTGATCACACCCTTAAGCCCCTTCACCAGCAACGCACCTCCGCGCGTCACCGCAAAACGGGCTTCCGTCCCACCGACACACCCCGGCCGGCGGTAAGGTGACGCTGACGACGGCAGGTCTCCTGGCTTGCGGGTCGATGCTGGTGCCCGGCCTTCCCAGTTTCCCAGTGGCCAGTGGTGGGCACCTGCTCGCCGCCTACAGTTGCGGGGGCAGCCGGGGCTTCAGCGCGGCGCCGACACACGGCCGACACCTAACCTGACCCCGTTCCCTTTTGCGTCCCGAAAGGGAACCGTCGTTAACCGGAGACTAAACGCGGGTTTCGCCCGGAGGCAACTGCGAAATTTGCAGGTCTCAGCGTTCGGCAAAAGATCGGTCGAAGGCGCGCTGGATCGGCTTCAACATGTACTGCGCCAACGTCTTCACGCCGGTGATGATATCGGCCTTGACCACCATGCCTGGCAAAATCGGATGGGTGGTGCCGTTGTAGTCGAGATGGTTCTGCTCCAGCGCGACGATGGACTTGTAGAACAATTCGCCCTCGGCATTCTGAAACGTGCTCGGGGACACTTGGCGCACCCGGCCGACGATGTGGCCGTACTGCGAGGAGTCGTAGGTGGTGACGGTGACCTTGGCCTCCTGCCCCACCTTGATGTGGCCCACGTCCCGCGGCGCAATCCGCACCTCGGCCACCAGCTCGTCGTTGATCGGAACGATCTCCGCGATGGTCTCGCCCGGGGCGATGACACCGCCGACCGTGCGGATGGTCAGGCCCTTGACGATGCCGCGCACCGGCGCCTTGATCTCCAGGCGTTCGACCCGGTGCTCGAGCTTGGC
>JANQIA010000319.1 GCA_028282405.1 Rhodovibrionaceae bacterium | reverse complement strand
AAAGGCCGCCGAGACCATCGAGCAGGAAGACGCCGAGAAGCTGCTCAAGAAGATGGAGAAGGGTCGCTTCGACATGAACGACCTGGAAAAGCAGCTTCTTCAGCTCACCAAGATGGGCGGCCTGCAGCAGATGATGTCGCTGCTGCCCGGCGTGCCGAACATGAAAGAGCAGATGAAGAAGGCCAACATCGACGAGAAGATGGTCGGCCGCCAGGTGGCCATCATCCGCTCGATGACCAAGGCCGAGCGCACGCGCCCCGAGCTGATCAAGGCCTCGCGCAAGCAGCGCATCGCCAACGGCTCCGGCACCACCGTGCAGGAAGTCAACAAGCTGCTGAAGCAGCATGCCCAAGCCTCCAAGATGATGAAGAAGGTCCAGAAGATGGGGAAGAAGGGCATGATGCGCGGCGGCCTGCAGGGCATGCTGCCACCGGGCATGGGCCCTGGCGGGGGCCCCGGTGGAGGAATGGGCGGCGGCGGCTTCGGAGGCAAGCGCTAAGCCATGTTGAGCCACGTCACCTTCGGCACGGACGACGTCCGACGGGCCAAGACCTTCTATGAGGCGGCCCTGGCGCCGCTCGGCTTCGGCTTGCAAAAGGACGGCCGGGGCTACTTCGCCCTCGGCATGGCGGCCGACCGCTTTCCCTGGGTCTACGTCATGCGCCCCTTCGACCGCCGGCCGGCGACTTGGGGCAACGGCGCCCACCTGGCCCTGCTCGCCGACGACGACGCGGCGGTCGAGCGCTTCCATGAAGCGGCCCTGGCCAACGGCGGCCGGGACGAAGGCGCGCCGGGCCTCCGCGAGCACTACGCCGGCGACTACTACGCGGCCTATGTGCGCGACCCGGACGGCAACAAGCTGCAGGCCGTACACTACCGCAACGGCCGCAGCGAAGCCGCGAACAGCAGCGGCCTGTCCCACGTCACCGTCGGCAGCAACGACCTGGAGCGCTCGCGCGACTTCTATGCCGCCGTCCTGCGCCCGCTCGGCCTGGTGCCGACCGAGGAGGACGACGAGGAGGCCGTGGCCTACGGCATCGAAGGCTCGGAGCTGCCGGTGTTCTATGCCCACCTGCCCTTCGACGGCCTGCCGGCAACCTGGGGCAACGGCACCCACGCCGCCTTTCTCGCCCCCAACCGGGCGGCCGTGATCAGCTTCCATGCCGCAGCACTCAACGCCGGCGGCAGCGACGAAGGCGGGCCCGGCCCGCGCCCGCACTACAGCCCCACCTACTACGGCGCCTACGTCCGCGACCCGGACGGCAACAAGCTGCAGGCCGTCTGCTATGTCGGCGATTAGGTAGGGTTCGACCGAGACAACAAGAGACGCGTTCTAAGAGGAGAAGAGAGTACCATGCCGTTACGTATCCGTTTGTCCCGCGGCGGGGCCAAGAAGCGCCCCTACTACCGCATCGTCGTCGCCGACTCGCGCATGCCGCGGGACGGCCGCTTCATCGAGAAGATCGGCAGCTATGACCCGATGCTGCCGAAGGATGACGAGAAGCGCATCCAGTTCGACACCGAGCGCGCCAAGCACTGGCTCGGCATGGGCGCCCAGCCCAGCGACCGGGTGGCCCGCTTCCTCGGCCAGGCCGGGGTGATCGCGATGCCCGCCATCACCGAGCAGACCAAGAAGAACCAGCCGCGCGCCAAGGCGCAGGAGCGCATGCGCGAGGAAGAGGAGCGCCGCAAGGCCGCCGAAGAGGAGGCCGCTTCCGCGAGCGAGAGCCCGGCAGAGGCGCCCGCCGAGGACGCTCCCGCCGAGGACGCGCCTGCCGAAGAGACCCCCGCCGAAGCGTAAGCCTCAGCGGCTGAGCGGAGGAAGGGGCTGCCGTGGCCAGCGCGAAGGTCTGCCTTGCCGCGATCGCCGGCGTCCACGGCGTCCGCGGCCTGGTCAGGCTCAAGACCTTCACCGAGCGGCCCGAGGACGTGGTCGCCTATGGCCCGCTGAGCGACGAAGGTGGCACCCGGTCCTTCCGGCTGACCCTAAAGGGCGAGCAGAAGGGGCTTCTGCTGGTGGCCATCGAGGGGGTGGGCGACCGCACCGCGGCCGAGGCGCTCAAGGGCCTACGGCTTTATGTGGCGCGGGAGGCCCTGCCGCCGCCGGAGGATCCCGAGGAGTTCTACCATGCCGACCTCATCGGCCTCGCGGTCGAGGATACCGAGGGCCAGGCCCTCGGCGTGGTGCGGGCGGTGGAGGATTTCGGCGCCGGCCCCTTGCTCGACGTGGAGAGCGAGAGCGGCTCGATCCTGCTGCCTTTCACCCTTCAGGTCGTGCCGCTGGTCGACCTCCAAGGCGGGCGCCTGGTGGCCGACCCGCCGGTCGCGCTGGATGCCGGACCGGAGGAGGAGAGCAAGCGCGGAAAAGGGGCTTCTCAAGGGCGTCGAAAGCCGCGTTCGGAGACTGGACAAGGGGGCCCAAAGGCGTCATAAGACGCAGCTTCGCGAAAGGTCTTGGTTATGACGGCTGTTCGGCCGCCGTCCTGGCGGGCGACGGTGCTGACCCTCTTTCCGGATGCCTTTCCCGGCCCCCTCGGTCTCAGCCTGGCGGGCAAAGCCTTGGAACGAGGCGACTGGGGGCTGGAAACGGTCGATATCAGGGACTTCGCCCTGGACCGCCACCGCACGGTGGACGATGCGCCGCTCGGAGGCGGCGCCGGAATGGTGATGCGGCCCGACGTGGTCGATGCGGCGCTGGAGAGCGTCGCCGGGCGGCCCGGGCCGCTGGTGTATTTGAGCCCGCGCGGCCGCCTGCTCAACCAGGCCCTGGCGCGCGAGCTGGCGGCTGGGCCCGGCATCCGGCTGCTCTGCGGCCGCTATGAAGGGGTCGATCAGCGGGTTCTCGAAGCCCGCGCGGTGGAAGAAGTGAGCGTC
>JANQIA010000303.1 GCA_028282405.1 Rhodovibrionaceae bacterium | reverse complement strand
GCGGGTGTAGGCTGGCGACCAGGCAAAAAAAGACGGTGACTTGGAGACCAAGCCACCGCTAGCTGAGAGGCAGACCGAGAGGAAAGCTCAAAACCTCTCGGTCCTTTGAATATGGGCTGCACTAGCGGCAACCTCTGTGAAGACTATCTCATATTCGGACGTTTTGTTCTCGATTTGACGAAAAAACGGCAAAGCTCTGACCTTAACTTCATCCTGCTGCTGCTACAGAAATATCACGGCAGGTGCTCGACGAGTCGGGACGCAGTCGCTAAGTCTTTGGATAAGAGCAGAAAATCCTTAACGGGGACGGGCTGATGACAAAAGAGCGCGTAGAAGCTTTAAGACAGGCCCTGGAGCAGGAACAGCTCGGCGGTTTCGTAATTCCCCGTGGCGACGAGCATCAAGGCGAGTACGTCCCCGCCCGCGCGGAGCGCCTATCCTGGCTCACCGGCTTCACCGGATCCGCCGGTATGGCCATCGTTTTGCGGGACAAGGCGGCGATTTTCGTCGACGGGCGCTATACCCTGCAGGCGCGCGATCAAGTCGACGGCGAAACCTTCGAACAGCGGCATTTGGTCGAGGAGCCGGCCGAGCGCTGGCTGGAAGAGAACCTCGGTGGCCTGCCTTTGGGCTATGACCCTTGGCTGCACAGCGAAGAGCAGATCAAACGCTTGGCAAAAGGGGCAGAACGGGCCGGTGGTGGCCTGCGTCCCTGCGAAGAGAACCTGGTGGACCGCATCTGGGTGGATCAGCCGGGGCGGCCGGGCGATCCGGTCCAGTTGCACGATGCCGCCTTTGCCGGCGAGGGCAGCGAGGCCAAGCGCACCCGCTTGGGCGAGGCGCTGGCCGAGCAGGACATCGCTGCCGCGGTGCTCAGCCTGCCGGACTCTATCGCTTGGCTGCTCAACGTACGCGGAACCGACGTACCCCATACGCCCTTCGCGCTCTCCTTCGCCCTACTGTACGCCGACGGCCGCGTGACCTGGTTTATCCAGCCGGAGAAGGTCGACGAGACCGTGCGCGCCGCGCTCGGCAACACGGTGTCCCTGGCGGCGCCCGGCGAACTGGGCACGGCCCTGCACGGCCTGGCTGGCAAACGCGTACGGGTCGATCCGGCGACCGCGCCCTACTGGGTCGTGCAGCGCCTGGAGGCGGCCGGTGCTACCATCGACCGCGGCCCGGACCCCTGTCAGCTTCCCAAGGCCTGTAAGAACGAAACCGAGCGGGAGGGCACGCGTGCCGCGCACCGGCGCGACGCCGTCGCCGTGACCCGCTTTCTGCACTGGCTGTCGCAGGACGCCTTGGCAGAGGGTGCTAGCGAATCCTCGGCCGCGGCGCGCCTGCTGGCATTCCGCGCCGAGGACCCCTCGTTGCGGGACCTGTCCTTCGAGACCATCCCAGGCTCGGGCCCCAACGGTGCGCTCTGCCACTACCACGTCACGCCGGAAAGCGACCGCAAGCTGCAAAGCGGCGAGCTCTTCCTGGTTGACTCCGGTGGCCAGTATCCCGACGGCACCACCGACGTGACCCGCACGGTCGCGATGGGCACGCCGAGCGAAGAGATGTGCCGGAACTTCACCGCGGTGCTACGCGGCCACATTGCTCTAGCGACGGCGCGCTTTCCGCGCGGCACCACCGGTCATCAACTGGATATCCTGGCCCGGCGCCCGCTGTGGGACCTGGGGCTCGACTACGACCATGGCACAGGCCACGGCGTCGGCAGCTATCTCTCGGTCCACGAGGGGCCACAGCGCATCTCTAAGGCGCCCAACAAGGTGGCTATGGAGCCCGGGATGATCGTCTCCATCGAGCCCGGCTACTATAAGGAAGGCGTCTACGGCATTCGCATCGAAAACCTGGCTTTGGTCGGCCCGGCCGCCGAAAGCGGCGACGAGCGAGAGATGCTGGGCTTCGAGACCCTGACCTTTGCGCCGATCGATCGCCGGCTGATCGTCCGCGACATGCTGATGCCGCCGGAGCATGCCTGGGTCGATGCTTACCATGCGCGCGTGCGCGAAATCCTGGCGCCGCAGCTTACCGGATCGGCGCGCTCCTGGCTCGAAGAAGTCACGGCGCCGCTGTAGAGCGGCCCGGTCAAGCTTAACTCCGCAGCTTTGTGTCGGTTTCGTGATAAGCTGTTGATTTTACAGGTTTGAAAGGATCACAAAGAGAGAGTGAAGCCGAGTGCAAAAGCGAGCATTAGCAGGAGACGGCGCTATGGCCCTCGGCCGCAGCCGACCCAGACCTTCGACACGTGATTTGGCGCGGGTGCAGCGCCTGCACCTGCAGTGGCTGGCCGGCGACGAAGATGGACGGCGCGCGGATCTTAGCTTCTGTGACCTTTCCGGGCGCTATTTCGCCGACTGGAATTTGGCCAGTGCAAAGCTTGTCGGCGCTCGGCTCACACGAGCCGACTTGCACGGCGCGAACCTGGAGCGGGCCGATCTCTTCGGCGCCGATCTCAGCAACAGCGATTTCCGCGGCGCCAAGATGGCGCGTGCCGACCTACGCGGCACGATCTTGCATGACAGCAAGTTCGATGGCGCAGACCTCAACGGCATCAACATGCGCGAGGGCACGCTGCTTTACCGCGCGCACGGTGCCATGGAGGAGGCGCGCAACGGCCCTGTCACCGGCCGGGTTTCCATGCAGCGGGCCAGCCTGTTCCGCGCCCGCATGGAAGGGGCCTACCTGGCCCGCTCCAATCTCTCGCAGGCCGACCTGACCGGTGCGCGGCTCTCGTCGGCGGTGCTGAGCGGCGCCAACCTGCAAAGCGCCATGATGCGCAATGCCGATCTGACGGATTCCGATCTCAGCGGCGCCAACCTCAGTCGCTGCGACCTGACCGGCGCCACCCTCGACCGCGCCAACGTCGAGGAGTCGAACATGGATGGCGCGGTTTTGATCGGCGCCAGCCTCGAGGGCTGCGACATCGGCAAGGCGACGCAGCGCAACACCATTCTGGCGCGGCCGGTCTCGCCGGCCTTCTCGGACATCATGGTCTCGGTGCGGGCGCACGGCCGCTGGCTGGAGAGCGACGGCCGCGACGGCGAGCGGGCGGAGCTGGAGGGCCTCGACCTTTCCCAGTGCGATCTGCGCGGCATCAACCTGAGCGGCGCCATCCTGCGCGGCGCGAACTTCCAGCGCTCGGTGCTGAACGATGGCCTCTTCGTGCTGGCGGATCTCACCGGCTCGAACCTCTCCGGCGCTTCGCTGGTGCGCGCCCGGCTGAGCGGCGCCAACCTCAGCCGCGCCAATCTGCGCGGCGCCGACTTGAGCGACGCCTTGGTCGACACGGCACCCATTCATGCGGCATTCGGCGACATGAAGGGCAGCGAGGTGGCCGCCAGCCTGAGCGGCGCCGATCTCACCCGCGCCGTGCTCTATCAGACCACCCTGAGCGGCACGGTGCTGGCGCCCGACCAGCTCGAAGGCGCTTTCGTCGAACGGGTGCGCTTTGCAGCGGCCGCAGAGGACGATGACGAGAACGGCAACGGCAACGGTTCGTCCGGCGGGCCGAAGGGCCATGCCTAGAGCAGTCCATTCTTAGGCGGAATCGGAAAGGGGTTTCCCCGGCTCGGGTCTGATGTGATTCAAACTATCTGCTGGATGAGGAGGCCAGCAGACATGGCTCGACCCCTTTCCAATGACCTGAGAGAACGTGTTGTGGCCCGTCACGAAGCTGGCGAGAGCATTCGGAGCGTGGCTTCAGGGTTCGGCATAGCGCCATCGACGGTGTCGAAATGGGCGCAGCGTTGGCGGGAGACTGGCAGCGTTGGGCCGGCAAAGTTCGGCGGCTATCGTCGCCGGCTACTGGAGCCGCACCGGGAGGTGGTTCACAGGCTGGTTGCGGAGAAACCGCACCGGCCGGTCAGGGAGCTGCAGGCCGAGCTGGCGGCGCTGGGGGTCAGGGTGAGCGAGGAGGCGGTGCGGGCTTTTCTGCACGCCGAAGGGCTCAGCTTCAAAAAAAACCGCGTTCGCGACTGAGCAGGACCGCCCGGATGTCGCCAGGCGCCGTCTGCAATGGCAGGCCCGCCAGGCGAGCGTCGATCCCAGGCGTCTGGTCTTTATCGATGAGACTTGGGCCAAGACCAACATGGCCCCGTTGCGCGGCTGGGGTCCGCGCGGCCACAGGCTGATCGGCAAGGCACCGCATGGCCGTTGGCGCACGCTCACCTTCCTCGCCGCCCTGCGTCATGACCGGATCGATGCGCCCTGTCTCTTCAGGGGCCCGATCAACGGCAAGAAGTTCCTGGCCTATGTCGAGCAGTTCCTGGTCCCGACACTCCAGCCCGGTGACATCGTCGTCCTCGACAATCTCGGCAGCCACAAAGGCAAGGCCGTGCGCAAGGCAGTCCGCGCCACCGGCGCCAGGCTCTTCTTCTTGCCGCCCTACAGCCCCGACCTCAATCCCATCGAACAGGCCTTCGCCAAGCTCAAGCACTGGCTCCGAAAGGCCCAGGCCCGATCCATCGACGAGATCCATAACGCCGTCGGACCTATCCTCGAGCGCTTCGAGCCACAGGAATGCGCAGCCTATCTCGCAAACTCAGGGTACGCTTCCACCTAAAACCGGAACGCTCTAGCGCGCTCTAAAGGCGCACGTTGGGCGACGAGAAGACGGTGCTGCTGTCCATACCCAGCGACTGAAGCGCAAAGGCCGCGACAACGGCGAGCAAGACCATCACGCAGGTTCCGGCAACAAAAGCCTTCATAGCGTTACTCTCTCCCTTACGGCGGCGCTTGCTGCCGCTTGCTTCGTTAGCCCAAATATGGCGAAGGGAACCGCTTTCCGCAAATTCGCCAGCATCACTCGTCGACCTGCGTGGTGCGCGCCAGATAGTCCATCAAGGCCGCGCGATCGTCCGCATCGGGTATCCGCTGTATCGGCATCTTGGTGCCGGGCGTCATGACGTCGGGACCGACCTCGAAGAGCTCGGCCACGGTCTCCGCCGTCCAGACGATATCGCTGTCCGTCAATGCCTCGGAGTACTTGTAGCCCTCTACCGTTCCGGCTTGGCGACCGAAGATGCCGTAGAGGGTCGGCCCGGCACGCCGGCTAACACCGGGGCGCAGCTCGTGGCAGACCTTGCATTTCTTGAAGACCTGGGCGCCGCGGTCCTCTTCACCCACCAATTCGCCGATCGCCCGGGTGCCGGCCGTCACGCTGACGCCAAGCTCCTCGCCGCTCTCCAGGTCCCAAATGCGGACGACCTCGTCGGAGCCGGCGGAAAGCAGGCGCCGTCCGTCCGGATGGAAGGCCAAAGACCAAACCGGCGCCAGATGACCGGTGAAGCTGCGCAGCTTACGCAGGCTGCCGAGATCCCAGAGGTGGATGACGCGATCGATCCCTGCAGAGGCAGCATAGCGGCCGTCCGGCGACACCGCGACGGTGAACACCGGGTCTTCGTGCTCACCGAGAAGACGAGACTCGTCCGGGCGGTCGAGGGGCCAGATCCTCACGGTGGCGTCGCCACTGCCTGAGACGAGGGTCTCTCCGTCGGGTGTCACGGCCAGCGAGGTAATGCCGACCTCGTGCCCTTCGAAGGCAGCGAGCTGTCGCTCCTCTGCCCAATCCCAGAGGCGCAGGCGAAGATCGTAGCTGCCGGATACCAGATGCGTGCCAGTGCCGGGCAGAAAGGCCAACGAGTTCACGTTGTTCTCATGACCGGTCAGGACCGCCCGCTCCTCCCGCGCCTCCAGGTCCCAGACGCGCACGGTGCGATCCCAGCCAGCCGTCGCCGCATAGCGACCGTCGGCCGACACGGCGACCGCCTGCACCTTGCCCTGGTGCCCGCGAAAGGTGTGCAGCAACTCTCCCTCGGTGAGAGACCAGAGACGCAAGGTGCCGTCGTCGCTCACCGACAGCCCCTTCAATCCGTCCGGCAGGAAGGCAACGCCGTTGACCGAAGCTTCGTGCGCGTCGAGCACGAAACGTGCCGTCTGCGCCTCCAGGTCCCACAGAATGACCGTGTAGTCGAAAGAGCCGGTCAGCGCCTGACTGCCGTCGCCGGAGACGGCCACGCCCTTGACGAAGCCACCGTGACCCGACAGCTCGGCACGCGCTTCAAGCGGCACGGCAAGCCACAGCAATCCTGCGAGCAAGCTCGCAAAACAGCTCTGAGCCAAGACTCTCATCCGGAAGGCTGAGCGGTTCGCCATCGGCAGGCTTGGATCGCCGTCGCTACTCCGCCGGCTGGGCCTGCGTCGGACGACTGCCGGTCTCGGCCTCTTCCACCTCCTTGACCCAGAGGTCGTGATGCTCGCGCGCCCAGTTGACGTCCACCTGGCCCGAGCCCATGGCATCGAAGGCGCCTTCCATGCCCATCGAGCCGATGTAGATGTGCGCCAGGATGATCGCGATCATCACCACGGAGACGACGACATGCCAGAGCGTGCTGAGCTGCATCTCCATCATCGGCGTTACGCTGGCCGGATCCGGCACATTGAAACCGATGCTCTGCAGGACCCCGAAGGTCTTGGCCCACATGTCCGTCTGGAAGGGGAACAGCATGGCGATGCCGGAGAGCGAGAGGCTCAAGCCGCCCAACACCACGGACCAGAAGATGAACTTCTGTCCGGCGTTGAAGCGCTTGGAAGGCGGGTGCGATCCCTTGGTGAAGAGCCCACCTGCCTTGGACAGCCAAATCAGATCGTACTTGTTGGGAATGTTGTAGACCACCCACATGACGAACATCACGACGATGCCGATCATGAAGGGAAAGGCCAGGAAGTTGTGGGCATACTTGGCCCATAGCGAGAAGGTGGCGAAGATCTCCGGCCCGAGGATGGGCAGAAGGGTATACTTGCCCCAGAGATGATTGGCACCGGTGATCGCTAGGAGGATGAAGGACACGGCGACCATCCAGTGGATGGCGCGTTCGAAGCCGTTGAAGCGCTCGATCGTCCGTCCGGACATGCCGTGCTCCACCCGGATGCGCCCGCGAAAGAGATAGAAGATCCCGAGTAATACGAACATGCCGAGAATGGCGAGACCGCCATAGACCATAATCGGGCCGTTCCGGACCAATCGCCAGAGATCGCCTTCCGACTGGACCATCACGGCGGACTGCTGATCGGGAATGGAAACGCCGAACTGGCCGCCCTTGCGAATGGCCCGCCACATCTCCGAGTCGCTGCTGTTGCCGAGCGAGCCGCCTGGCACGTTTCCGGCGACGGGACCGCCGGATTCACCCTCTGCCTGCTGGGACTGCGACGCCTGCTGCGCCAATGCAGGTTCCAGCGCGGGTGCCGCGCCGAAGAGGACGAACAGAACGGTCAAGCAGCTCAGCAGCTTTAGACCTCTCATCGCGGACCTCCCAATCTCTTTGCTCGCCGTGGAGTGTTTGTCATGCAAGCCTTGGCCAGAAGCCGGCTTTGTTGGCTTAGTTGAAGCTCTGCAGCAGAGTGCGGTTGCGCAGCTCGTTGATCTGCTCTTCGGTCAGAGGGGTGTCCTCAGGCCCTGGGTAGACGCCCTTCTCAGGGATCAGGCTCTGTTGTTCCTCGCCGTTCTCGCCGCAAGCGCCGAGCGCCAGAAGGCCAGCGAGAAAGAGAATCGGGGCCAGTTTGCGGCTCATCGATTTCATCGTCTTGGTCTGCCTTTCACGCGGCCGTTCACCGACCTTTGGGTCGGCAAGAACCCCGTCTTGTTCTTTTTTATTCGTTCCAGCCGGTAAGGGGTGGCGAGTCATCGCCACCCCAAACCTCGGCAAATTCAGGCGTCCAAACGCGTTGCCGCGCTTAGGAACCGCCGGACTTCTGCTCGTAGGCCGTTCCCCAGCCCCAGGCGCCGCTGCCGAAACCGCGTGCCACGACGCGCTCTCGGTAGATATCCGACACCATGTCGCCGTCGCCGGCGAGCAGGGCTTTGGTCGAGCACATCTCCGCACACAGCGGCAGCTTGCCCTCGGCCAAACGGTTGGCCCCGTACTTCTGATACTCCGCCGAGGAGAAGTTCTCCTCGGGGCCGCCAGCGCAGAAAGTGCACTTGTCCATCTTTCCGCGGCTGCCGAAGTTACCTGCCTGCGGATACTGCGGCGCGCCGAAAGGACAGGCGTAGAAGCAGTAGCCGCAACCGATGCAGAGGTCCTTGGAGTGAAGGATGACACCTTCTTCCGTCTCGTAGAAGCAATCGACCGGGCAGACCGCCATGCACGGCGCATCAGAGCAGTGCATGCAGGCTACCGAAATCGAACGCTCTCCGGGCTTGCCGTCATTGATGGTGACGACACGCCGACGGTTCACGCCCCAAGGCACCTCGTTCTCGTTTTTGCAGGCCGTGACGCAGGCGTTGCATTCGATGCAACGCTCAGCATCACAGAGGAATTTCATGCGAGCACCCATGATTCTTTACTCCTCCGTAGACCCTATGCCCGCTCGATGCGGCAGAGGGTCGACTTGGTCTCCTGCATTTGGGTGACCGAATCGTAGCCGTAGGTTTGGGCTGTGTTCGTCGCCTCACCGAGGACGTAGGGGTCGGCACCCTTCGGGTACTTCGCCCTTTGGTCCTCGCCTTGCCAATGCCCACCGAAGTGGAAGGGCATGAAGGCGACACCACGATCAACCCGCTCGGTGACCAAGGACTTGACCTTGACCTTGGCGCCTTCCGGACCGTGCACCCAAACCATCTCGCCGTCGCGGATGCCCAGGTTGTTCGCGTCGACCGGATTGATCTCGACGAACATGTCCTGCTGCAGCTC
>JANQIA010000283.1 GCA_028282405.1 Rhodovibrionaceae bacterium | reverse complement strand
GGCAGCGTCTTTTGCCAAACGGCGAACCGCGAGATTTTCATGCCAAGGCCGGCGAGCGGCGCATTACGCCCGCCTGCGCTGGCCCTGCGGGTCGTGCGGCGAGGCGGAGATCACCGTGGCGCCGCGCTCGACACCGACGATGTGCGCAGTCAGCTCTTCGCCCGGCTCGGTGGACTCAGGCTCGACCAAAGCCATGGCAAGGCTCTTGCCCACGGTGTGGCCGTAGCCGCCGGAGGTGACGTAGCCGACCCGCCTGCCGTTCTCCCACACGGGCCCGTAGCCCGAGCCGTCCGCGTCGAGCGCATCGACCTCCAGCGTGACGAGGCGCTGGGGTGCGGTGTTGCTTTCCTTCTCCTTGAGCGCCGCCTCGCGGCCGATGAAGTCGCCCTTGTCCCAGGCGATCCAGCGATCCATCCCGGTCATGCCCGGCGTCCGATCCTGCATGAACTCGGCGTTCCAGATGCCGAAGCTCTTCTCCAGGCGCAGGCTGTTCATGGCGTAGAAGCCCCACTCCTTCATGCCGAGCTCGGCGCCCGCCTCGAGCAGCGTGTCGCGCAGTGTGATGTGTTCGAGGGCGCCGCAGTTGATCTCGTAGCCCAGCTCGCCGGTGACGGACATGCGCGCAACCCGGGCCCGGATCAATCCGACATCCAGGCTGCGACAGCCGAAGTCCGGGAAGGCCTGATGGCTGACGTCGTCTTGCGTCAGCTTCTCGAGGACTTTCCGCGAGTTGGGTCCGGCAAGCGCGAAGCCGCAGGTGGCGTCGGCAATGTCACGCACCTGGACATCGCCCTCCAGATGGTCGTGGAACCAGCGCATATGCCAGTTCCGCAGGTAGTAGGAGCCCATGATCCACCAGGTGCCATCGCCCCAGTTGAACACGGTCAGGTCGCCCTTCAGCTTGCCTTCCGGCGACAGCATCGGAGCCAGACGGGCACGGCCCGGCTTGGGCAGGCGGGACGCCATGAGCTTGTCCAGCCAAGCCTCGGCATCCGAGCCGGTGACTTCGTAGCGGGAGAAGCCGGTGATATCGATCAGCCCGACGTTCTCGCGAACGGCCGCGCACTCTGCGGCGACGTGCTCGAAGGCGTTCGAGCGCTTCAGGGTCGGCGTCTCCTCGAAGCCCTTGGGCCCGAACATCAGCGGGACTTCCAGGCCCCAGGAGTTGCCCCAGATGGCCCCGGCCGCCGTCATGTCCGAGTAGGCCGGCGCCTTCTTCAGCGGACGGCCGGCGGGAAGCTGCTCGTTCGGGTAGGTCATGACGAAACGGCGCGAGTAGAACTGCCCCGTCGTCTGCTTGATGTACTCGCGGTTGGAGGTGAAGTCGCCGTAGCGGGCGATGTCCATCGACCAGGCGTCGGCCTCGGTGTCGCCGTAGATCATCCACTCGGCCAAGGTCTTGCCGACACCACCGCCCTGCAGGAAGCCGGCCATCACGCCGCAGGCCAGCCAGTAGTTCTTCACGCCGCGCACCGGGCCGACCAGGGGGTTGCCGTCGGGCGAGAAGGTGAAGGCGCCGTTGACCCAATTCTTCACCCCGACCTCCTGCAGCACCGGATAGCGCTCGAAGGCCAAGGTGAGCTCGTCGGAGATGCGGTCGGTGTCTTCCTGGAACAGCTCGATGCCGAACTCCCATGGGGCGCCGTCGATCGACCAGTGCTGGTGATCGATCTCGTAGATGCCGACCAGCACGCCCTGCTGGTCCTGGCGCATGTAGGTGAAGCCCTCGAGGTCGACCGTCATGGGCACCTCGAAGTCGAGCGCGGCCACTTCCGGAATGGTGTCGGTGACCAGGTAGTGATGCTGCAGCGGCGCCACGGGCAGGTCGAGACCGACCATCCGCCCGACCTGCTTGGCCCAGAGACCGGCTGCGTTGACGACGTGCTCGGCGTGGATGGTGCCCTTCTCGGTCACCACGTCCCAAGTGCCGTCGGGGCGCTGGTTCAGCGCCTCGACCTTGTTGTGCTCGATGACCTCCGCGCCCCGCATGCGGGCGGCCTTGGCGTAGGCGTGAACGGTGCCGGTGGTGTCGATGTAGCCCTCACGGTCCGCCCAGAGGCCGCCCAGCACGCCGCTGACATCCATGATCGGGCAGGCCTTCTTGACCTCCTCCGGCGTCATCAGGTGGCAGTCCTCGATACCGATGCTCTGGAAGATGCGGTAGGCCGACTGCAGCCATTCCCAGCGCGCCGGCGCGGAGGCGACGGTCACGCCGCCGGTCATGTGCAGGTTGATGTCCTGCCCGCTCTCCTTCTCGACCTCGGCCAGGAGGTCGATGGTGTAGGCCTGCAGCGCCGCCATGTTGGGGTCGGCGTTCAGCGCGTGGATTCCGCCGGCCGCATGCCAGGACGAGCCGGCCGTCAGGACGGAGCGCTCGATCAAGCAAACGTCGCTCCAACCGAACTTGGCCAGATGATAGAGCACGGAGGCGCCGACCACGCCGCCGCCGATGACCACCACACGATACTGCGACTTCATGACTGTCCTCCACTGGGCGACGCCCGTCTTCGGAGAGCCGCCCCATCGGGCAGAGGGCATCACGAAGCGCGAGCTTGCCCTGTCATGGCGTCAGATTCCGCAACGCGCCGCGCCAAAGACGACATCGGCTTCAGGAGCCGCGCCATTTGTTCCGAAGTGCGCCCGGACGGGCGCTAGTTGCAGCGGCCGATCGAGCCCTCGGCGCAGACCCTTTCGCCGTCCGTCCAGGTTACCCCGGATAGATCGGCTTGCTGAAATATCGTGCCGCGAAGCTGAGCACCCGTCAGATCGGCACCGCGCAGATCGGCCTGATTGAAGCGGGCGCCACGCAGGTCGGCACCGGCGAAACGGGCGCCTTCGAGCTGCGCCTTGGTGAAGTCGGCTTGCGGCAGGCGGGCACCCTCAAAGATCGCACCGACCAAGCGCGCGTTCACGAATTTGGCCTTGAAGCCCTGAATATCGTTCAGGACAGCGCCCGAGAGATCGGCCCGCAGGAAGCTCGCATCGCGCAGCTGGGCCCCCGACAAGTCGACCCCCTGCAACTCGAAGCCATTGAAGCTGCAGCGCTTCCAGTCCACGCCGGGCCCCGGCGCATCGGCGCAATCGGCCCGGGCAGACGTCGGCGCAAAGACGAACAGAACGCTGGCCAAAGCCCAGAGGCAAAGGGTGATGAGCTTCATGCCGTCGCCCGCCGCTTGGCCGGCAAGGCCAAGCCCCGTCCCGCTTCCTCCGGCCAAGGGAGGTTCCCGTGGCGCTCCCAAACCCCGGCAAGCTTGGCCGCGACATCCGGCGGAAAGGGCGCGGTCTTGCGGCTGTCCAGATCGACGTAGCTGCTCATCCATTCGGCGGACGCGGCGAGAAAGCCCTCCTCGCCGTGATACATGCGAAAGTAGCTGTGAATGCGCTTGGCGTCATGGCCCAGGAGCTGCAGGGTGAAGCGCAGCGGAGCCCCTTCCGCGAGCTCCTGAAAATAGCTCACATGGCCCTCCAGGGCGAAGATCGTCCCACGACGTTCCTCGCGATGGGCCTTGTCGATGCCGATCTCCGCCATCAGAACGTCGAAGGCGTGATCGAAGGCCAGAACGTAGTAGGCCACGTTCATGTGTCCGTTGTAGTCGATCCACTCGGGCAGAACCCTTGCCCGGTGTATCTCCCAGGGAGCCGCTATGCTCATTCCTGCTCACCCTAGCCAAAGTACCGCGCATAGATGCCCAAGCTGCGCTTAGCCATCAAGGGTGCCTTGGTCGCACCTGCATTTCCGTCACGGCTCGGGAGGCAGGCTCGCGGGTTTGTGATATGAGGTGGTTTTTCGCCTCACTGGACCGCTACGGGACCCGCGTTCTCTTTGCCAGCGCCTTTGCCGGTCTTTTGCTGCCCGATCTCGCCAGCCTGCTGCGCCCGCTGCTGCCACCCGGCGTCGCGGCGATCCTGGTGTTGGGACTGCTGCGCGTCGACTGGGCGTCCATGGTCGGCTATGCCCGCCGCCCCCTGCTGGTGGGACTGCTGGTCGCCTGGCTGATGGTGGCCGCCCCTGTTGTGGCGTGGGCCGTTTTCACGCTTCTCGCCCTCCCCGAAGCCTTGGAGACCGCTGTGGTGCTGATGGCCTGCGCGCCCCCGATTCTCGGGTCTATCGCCATCGCCCTCCTGCTCGGCCTGGATGCGCCGCTGGCCATCGTTTGCGGCCTGGTCAGCACCTTGCTCACCCCGATTACGATGCCGCCCTTGGCGTTGGAGCTGCTCGGCCTGGAGCTCGACGTCTCCACCCTCGAGTTCATGCTGCGGCTCGCGACCCTGGTTCTTCTTTCCTTCCTCGCCGCCGCGCTGGTCCGCCGTTGGGTCGGAAAAGAGCGTCTGGTTAGCTGGGGGACGGAAATCAACGGTTCGATCGTGCTGGTCATGGCCGTGCTTGCCATCGCCATCATGGACGGGGTCAGCGCCACTATTGGCGAGCGGCCCGATACGGTGCTGCTCTGGCTGGCCGCCGCCTTCGGCGCCAACCTCTTGCTGCAGGCGGCCGGGACGATCTGCTTTCTCTATCTCGGCCTTCGTCGCGCGCTCACCGTCGGACTGATGTCCGGCAACTGCAACATGATGCTCATCCTGGCATCGCTGCCACCGGACACGGACTTCGACGTGGTGCTCTTCTTCGCGCTGGCCCAGTTCCCGATGTACACGCTCCCCGCCCTGGTGCACCCGGCCTACCGCCGGCTTCTGGCGCGTGAAAAGTGCGACTCTTCATGAATTGGCAATGAATAGCGAAGCGTTGCGTCGACAAAGCCGGTGACTGATCTTCCGCCTTTTGATAACCGTATTTTGACTCGTACATCGTTTTGATGTAGCCGCCTTAATTGAGTAGGTTGGGAAGTCGGGGGGCAGGACCTGCCGACGGGTTCGGGAGCAAGCAGTATGGAGACAGGGTCGCAATCGTGGCCGCGACGCCTCCGCAGCCACGGATACGTGGCTTGCTTGATGGCGCTTTTGATCACGGCCGGCTGCACTTCCGCCCCTGATTCGTCGCGCGAAGCCAACATTGGCTCCTATGGCGTCGCCATGGCCGACGGCCAGACGGCGAGCCTTGCCTATACGCCGAGCCTGACTCAAGTCGCCTACCGCCCGGACACCAGCGACGTCCCCATGATGCAGGTCGCCGTTGGCACGACGGGCGAAGACGATGACCCCTTGGAGGGGCTCAATCGCTACTTCTACGATCTCAACAACGCACTCGACATCCTGATCTTCCGCCAATTTGCCGAGGCATACCGGGTGGTGGTGCCGGAAGGCGTGCGTCGCTCGGTCACCAACTTCATTCGCTTCATCAAGACGCCGGTCATCCTGGCGAACGACCTCCTGCAAGGCGATCTGGAACGCGCCGAGGTCACCACCAGCCGCTTCATCGTCAACGCGGCGATCGGCTTCGGCTTCTTCGACGTGGCTGCCGACTCCGGCCTGCCGTACCACCCGGAGGACTTCGGGCAGACCCTTGCGGTCTGGGGCGTCGACTCCGGCCCTTATCTCGTCCTGCCGCTGCTCGGTCCGACCACCCTACGAGACGGTGCGGGACGGGGCGTCGATGTTCTGCTCGACCCCCTGACCTATGTCCTGACCACGCCGCAGAGCATTGGCCGAGTCGGCGTGGAAGCGCTCGATGCGCGCGAGCGCAACCTGGATACGATCGACGAGATTCGGCGCGATGCGCTGGACGAGTACGCCCGTGTCCGTTCGCTTTGGCTGCAGAACCGGCGCAAAGAGATTCTCAACGACGAACAAGATATCGAGACGGCAGCGACCGAAGGTTTCCTGCGCTCGGATATGGACAGCCCGAACTAACAAACCAATTGGGCTTGTGGGGAGACTTTAGTCAGGACCTGCGGGACGGCTCGCATTGCGTCCGCTGCGTCCGTGTAGACGGGAAGGGAGACAAGCTTTGCTGCGCTTGTATCGAGTTGTTTTCGTTTGCCTGATCGCGGCTCTGGCAACGCCGGCGACGGCCGCCACCAGTGAGCCCGATGCCTTCTTGAAAGACTTCGCCGACCGGGCCATTGCCAGCCTGACGGAAGAGGGCGTGCAAGATCAGCAGCTCGCCCAGCGTTTCGGCGAGCTGCTGGAGGAAGGTTTCGACATCCCGCAGATCAGCCAGTTCGTCACCGCCCGCTATTGGCGGGGGGCCAGCGACGAGCAGAAGGAAGCCTTTTACAACGCCTTCCGCGGCTACCTCATCCAGCGCTTCCTGCCCCTGTTCGACGAGTACAAGGGACAGGAGTTCGAGACAGGCCAGGTCCGGTCGGATGCCGGCGAAGAGGACGTGTCTTGGGTCACCATCGAAATCGACGTGGGCCAGAGCGGACAGCAGGCCCAGACCGAGTGGAAGGTGAAGAACACCGGCGACAGCGGCTTCAAGATTCAGGACGTGAAGGCCGAAGGCACCAGCATGGCCATCACACTGCGCGACGAGTTTCAGACCTTCATGCGGCGCAAAGGCGGCTTGGACGGGCTGATCGAGGCGCTCCAACGCCAAGCGGAAAAGGCCGGCGTCGCAACCACCAACTGAACGGCTGATCGTAAGTCAGGCCGAAGGGTTCAGCGCTCAAGCCGCTTGTACTTGATGCGGTGCGGCTGATCCGCCTCCGCGCCCAGGCGGCGACGGCGGTCCTCCTCGTAGTCCTGGAAGTTCCCCTCGAACCAGACGACTTGGCTGTCGCCTTCGAAGGCCAGGATGTGCGTGGCGATGCGATCGAGGAACCAGCGGTCATGGCTGATGATCATGGCACAGCCGGCGAAGTCCGACAGCGCATCCTCCAACGCGCGCAGGGTATCGACGTCGAGGTCGTTGGTCGGCTCGTCCAATAGCAGGAGATTTGCGCCGGACTTCAACATCTTGGCCAGGTGGACTCTGTTGCGCTCGCCGCCGGAGAGCTGGCCGACGCGCTTCTGCTGGTCGCTGCCCTTGAAGTTGAAGGCCCCGACGTAGGCCCGCGAAGGCACCTGCCGCTTGCCGAGCTCGATGACGTCGAGACCGTCGGCGATCTCCTCCCACACCGTCTTGTCGGGTGCCAGCGCATCGCGGCTCTGGTCGACGTAGCCGAGCTTCACCGTGTTTCCGACGCGGATTTCGCCGCCGTCCGGCGTTTCCTGCCCGACGATCATCCGAAACAGCGTGGTCTTGCCGGCGCCGTTCGGCCCGATGATGCCGACGATGCCGCCCGGCGGCAGCTTGAAGCTCAGCTCCTCGATCAGCAGCCGGTTGCCGAAGGCCTTGCGCAGGTTCGAGGCCTCGACGACCAGGTCGCCCAGGCGTGGACCGGCCGGGATTGAGATCTGGCCGGCTTCAGGCGCCTTGTCCGCCTCTCGGGCCAGGAGATCCTCGTAGGCGGAGATCCGGGCTTTCGACTTTGCCTGCCGTGCCCTGGGGCTCTGCCGCACCCATTCCAGCTCGCGCGACAGCGTCTTCTGCCGGGCCTTTTCTTCCCGCGCCTCCTGCGCCAGGCGCTTCTGCTTCTGCTCCAGCCAGCCGGAGTAGTTGCCCTCGTAGGGAATGCCGCGGCCGCGATCCAGCTCGAGAATCCAGCCCGCGACATTGTCCAGGAAATAGCGGTCGTGGGTCACGGCCACGACGGTCCCGGCGTACTCCTCCAAGAAGCGCTCCAACCAGGCGACGGACTCCGCGTCGAGGTGGTTGGTCGGCTCGTCCAGCATCAGAAGATCGGGCTTCTGCAGCAGCAGGCGGCACAATGCGACTCGCCGCCGCTCACCGCCGGAAAGCTTGGTCACGTCAGCCTCGCCGAGCGGACACCGCAGAGCGTCCATGGCGATCTCGACCCGTCGATCGAGATCCCAGGCTTCGGCGGCATCGATCTTCTCCTGCAGCTCGGCCTGCTCGGCAATCAGCGCGTCGAAGTCGGCATCCTCTTCCGCAAAGGCCGCACTCACCTCGTTGAAGCGATCGACCAGCGTCTTGAGCTCACCGAGCCCCTCCATGACGTTGCCCGCCACGTCCTTGTCCGGGTCCAGCACAGGCTCTTGAGGCAGATAGCCGACCTTGATGCCGTCGGCCGCGCGCGCCTCGCCGTTGAACTCCTGTTCCTGGCCGGCCATGATCCGCAGCAAGGTCGACTTACCGGCCCCGTTGAGGCCGAGAACGCCGATCTTGGCCCCGGGCAAGAAGTGCAGGTGGATGTTCTTCAACACCTCCTTGCCGCCCGGGTAGGTCTTCGACAGATCCATCATCGAGTAGATGTACTGGTAAGAGGCCATAGGCCGCCCGCGCTCCCGTTTCATGGCTAAAAATGGCTGGGATCGTCTCGCTTCGAGACGCCGCTCCCTAGAGCATGATTTCGGCCGAATGAAAAGTTCTGTTTCGCCTTGGCCCTGACCGTCTTCGACCGTCGTGCTACCCCGGCGCCGAGCGAGGAATTGCAGGCGTTCGTTCGCTGGATTGGGGCTCCCGAGGGTGGTGTCTTGATGGAAGACCGGGCCGCCTTAAGCGCGGCAGATCAACGTTTCCGGGCATCACGGACGCGGTTTCCCATCAGGGTTTATGACCTCGAAGCTCCGCGGCACCGCCCGCTGTGGTACCGCAAGACGCCAAAATGGGATGAAACGCGCTGTTTTCGGCGCTATGACCCCAGAGATTTACTGGCAATTAATTGTTCTCGGCAAAGATTTCCCAGCCCTTTCACAGCTGGCGGCGATCGTTTTCGCGCTGCCTTCGCCACGAGGTAACCATGATCGCAGGCCCTGCAGTCGAGTCCACGCTTTCCGACGATCGGGCGGAGAGCCTGGCGCGGGATGCCCTTGCTGCCATGGAGCGGCTCCAAATCGCTCCCACGCCGATGAATTTCACGGTTTGGTTTGCCTTTCACCAGGGCTCCAACCCCGACCTGGTCTCGGAGATCGAAGCCTACATCTCCCACGGCGAAGCCTTCACGCAAGAACTCTGCCTGCGGATCTACGGCAAGTACTTCGATACGGACAAAGAGCGCGACCAGGTGCTGATCGCCAGCCACCGGATCGAGACAGCCGTCGGCCAGGTCCTCTCCCGTCTCGGCGAGGCTGGTCGCGACAGCGAGCAGCATGGCGAACGGCTGGCGAGCATCAGCGGCAATCTGGAAGAAGACCAAAGCCAGGACGTCCTGCGCAGCCTGATCACCACGCTGTCCTCGGAAGTCCGGCACATGGCGCAACGCAATACCCAGCTCGCCGAAGCGATCTATACCTCGACGCAAGAGATCTCGGACCTCCGCAACCACCTGCAGGATGTCAGGAAGCAGGGTCTGACGGACGGTCTGACCCAAGTTGCCAATCGCCGCGCCTTCGATATTCGCTTGGGCGAAGCCACCCAGGAAGCGAAGGCGCTGCAGAACACCTTCACGCTGATCATGGCCGACGTCGACCACTTCAAGAAGTTCAACGACAGCTACGGCCACCAAATGGGTGACGAGGTACTCAAGATCGTCGGTAAGATCATGACCCACCGCCTCAAGGAACACGACTTCGTGGCGCGCTACGGCGGCGAGGAGTTTGCCGTCATCCTGCCCGACACCAGGCTGGTGGACGGCCAGGCCGTGGCCGAGCGGCTGCGGTCCGCGCTTGCCGGCAAACGCCTGCGCAACCGTCGCACGGGCGACGACTTCGGCCGCGTCACGCTGTCGCTCGGCGTAACCCAATGCGCCCCCAGCGACACGCCTCAGACGGTGGTGGAGCGGGCCGACAAGGCGCTGTATCAGGCCAAGCGAGAAGGCCGCAACCGCGTGGCCTCCCTGCAGCCGCAGCGCGCGGCGCCTCAGACCTTTGCCGCCTAGGCCCTTTCAGACACAGTCTTTTCACTGGTCTCTCGGAGCGGGCTGTGCGAGGATAGCGTGACGAGTTTTCGCCCCCTCTCCATGCCAGCGCGACAAGACTTCACGGCCTATCGGGACGCCTGCCTGACCTCGGTTCCCGCAAGCGAGATCTGCTCTCAAGTCGATTCGACGACGGTTGCCATCGTCGAAGATGGCGCCGTGATACGCGACGACAAGGCCTACATCTCGCGGCGCAGCAACGAGATGCTGCGCATCTTTCGCGATCAACTCTCGAAGCCGCTGTCCATCAAGTACCAGAGCCAGGCCGCCAACAGCGCTGAGTACTCCGACATCTGCGAGAGCGACTTCCTGCTGTTGCCGGCGGACGAGGTGCGCAAGACGCGGCTGCCGCCGGTGCTGGCGAGCCGGCTGATCAGCCGCGCCTACCGCGAGGTGATAGCCTCCGCCGGGCTGCTCTATGTTCGGATGCCGTCTTGGGTCGGCGCCGCCTTTGCCGCGGTCGCGGCGACGACCAAGACCCCTTTGCTGGTTTCGGTGCACGGCAACTGGGGACAGGCCTACCGAGCCATCGCTTCGGACAGGTCACAGAGCATGCAGCGGCGCAGGTTCGCCCAGTTTCAAGCCTTTCACGCCGAAGGTGTCGTCCGAAAGCTCTGCCAACAGAGTGCCGCCAACTTCTTCGTCGGCACGACCCTGCGTGACCACTATTCATCCGGTCAAGACAAGCCGGAGTTCGTCTTCGCCAACTTCCTCCTGACCGAGAAAGACCGGCTACCGGCCGAGCAGTTGGAACAGCGCCTGAGCAGAGCCAAGCCCACGCCGTTTCGCATCATCTTCGTCGGCCATTTCAGCAGCAGAAAAGGCCTTGCCCAGCTCCTCGAAGCCGCCGAAGAGCTCTATGCCGAGGGTATCGACCTGGAGGTCATACTGGTCGGCGAGGGCGAGCTCTCCGCTCAGCTACCGACGCTGGCCCCGCGCCTCTCCGCCCAGAACCGCGTGCAAAACCGGGGCTACATACCCTACGGCCCGGAGCTGCTGGCAACCTATTTGGAGGCCGACCTCTTCGTGCTGCCCTCGGTGGGCGGAGAAGGCGTGCCCAAGGTGGTTGCCGAAGCCATGGCGCAAGGGCTGCCAGTCGTCGCAACCGATGTCGGCAGCACCGGCGAGCTCGTGCAGCATGATACGACCGGTCTGCTGATTCCCCCTGGCTCCTCTTCGGCGATCAAGGCCGCGATCGGCAGGCTGGTCGGCGACGACGCGCTCCGCCATCGTCTCGCCAAGGCCGGTTGGGAGGCTTCCAAGACGATGACCAACGACGTTCAGCGGCGCAAAATCTGGGAGGCGCTTCACGCGGTCGCGCCGCAAGCTACCGTTGGGGAGGCCGTTATCCGGTGAGGATCAGAGAATGCTGAAACTTGGCATCACGAAGCTCGATCAGCTCACCTCGGCGAGCCTCCCGCGACACCGGCAAGTCAGCGGCGCTCTGCTGCTCGCCCTGGAGGAGCGCGAGGACCTGCCGAGACGGGACGAGCTTCGCCAGGAGATCATCCGCCGCCTGGTTCTCAAGAACAAAACCGGGAAGACCACGTGGGAGGGCCGATTTGCCGATCTCGATACCTGGCTCTGCGAACGCCTCCTGAAGGCTTATCCGGAGCAACTGCGGGTCTTGGACATCGGTGCAAGCGACGGGACGACGTCCCTGGAGCTTTTCGGCAAGCTCTCGGCACATGGCAATCTGACGTACCTGAGCTCCGACCTGAACCGCGACATCTGGGTTTCCGCCGGCTCCCTCTGGCAGGATGTGATCGACGATGACGGCAAGCTCATTCAAACGACGCTTGGGCCGCTTGTCGTGCCGATTACCGACGGCGTGCACATCAACCCGCTGCTGCTGCTGAATAGGGCGGTGTTCCTCTACTGCAACGCCTTCCGCAAGGACATGCGGCACCGCATCGCCGAGACCGATCCCAACGGAGGCAAGTCGGCGGCCCGCTTCTCTCTCTTGGCGCCCAAGGTGCAAGACCTTGCAGCGACGGACTCGCGGTTCCGCTTCGAGAAGCTCGACGCGTTCGAGATCGACGGTCCGGAGCGTTTCGAGTTTGTCCGAGCGATGAACGTGCTCAACCTCGACAAGGATGGCTTCGGATTCTCCCAGTCCCAGATCGCCCGAGCGGTCGCCGGTATCAAGGCGGCCCTCGTCGAGGAAGGACGCCTCCTCGTCGGGCGTTCCCGTCCCGTGGGCGATGGCTTCGAGCACAATGCCAGCCTCTTCCTGCGCTCGGGCACGCGGCTGGTACGCGAGCAACGCTTTGGCGACGGCAGTGAGATCGAAGACTTGATACTGTCTATCGACAGCGCGGACTAAGGCAAAAGAGCTTAGCCAACGCTCGAAGAGCGAAGCCTCCGGCGCCCGAGGACGGCAAGCCCGAGCAAGGCCGAAATCAGCAAGGGAGCCGCGGCTGGAAGCGGCGTTGCGATGACGCCGTTCGCGAACAGCCAGGGATAGAGTTCCTGGTTGAGGTCTCGATAGACGTCTTCCCACCCGGTGTGACCCAGGCCGGCCAGTTCGGTGTATCGGATGTCCGCAAGGCCGGCGCTGGCCATTGCCTGCAGCGTCTCGCTCATTCCTTCCGCGGTGATGTCGAGCTCTCCGTTGAAGCCCCACATCGGGATATGCGCGAGGCGGTCGGCCAGAACGGGCGACGTCATTGCCACGTGCATTGGCACCCCGGCAGCGAAGACGTCGGGGAACAGGAGCAAGGCGTTGAGCGTCCCGAAGCCGCCCATCGAGTAACCCGTGACGTAGATACGATTGGGATCGATGGCATAGCTGCCTTGGGTGTTCTCGATGATTTCTCCGACGGTCGCGATCGTGCTGGCAACCCAGTTCCCGCCAACGGGAACTTGCGGAGCGAGAAGGAAGCTATCGTACTGGCGCGCTGCCTCGATCAAGCCACCCGCTTGCTGGAGCTGACTCTCGTTGTCCGTGCCTTTCTCGCCCCAGCCATGGAGAAAGAGCACGAGCGCGTTCCCGTTGCTGCTGTCTAGATCGTCCGGCACGTACAGCCGATAGGGCAGCTCTGTCCCGTCGCCTGACGTATGCAGCAAACCAAGCGACCCGGTGAGGTCCACGGCAGCCGCATAGACCTGATTGGCCCCGAGCGCCGACAGCGCCAGTGCTGCGATGAATGCGCCAACCCATTTGCGAACAGCCATGTCTCTTCCCCACGCCAAAGATTGTCGGACGGTACATCTTTTTTGTTTAGAGTTGAAGACAAACATCTCGCATTTTTTCCGAATAGCACGCAAGGCGGTAGAATAAGCACCCTGCCATGCCCAGAAGCAGCGAGCTTTATCATTAACCAATTAACGGATGGCGCTAAACAAGAACGTTTTTGTGAAAAAGTGCGGTCAATATGAAATAAAGCCTGTGGTAGCGAGAGATCAAGTTACAAGAAAGCGACGCGAAATTCATTAACTGAGCACCGTCTCAATTGAGCGCTACATTGATCTAAAAGCGAGATTGTCTTATCTTCGCGCAGCCTGGAAGGCGATGACGGGGGAACAGCGCCATGCCGTTTGACTATTACGTCAGGGCGGACGGGACAGCCGGCAAAGACGACGCGACGGGGCCGCCCAGCGACCCTTCAAAGGCGATGAGCCTCGAGACCTTCAACGCGTCCAGCTTTGCGCCGGGCGATCGCATCGGCTTTTCGGATCAAGGTGGAGACTTCCAGGGGCAGCTCGTCGTCCCCTCGGGCGGCACGGCCGACAACCCGATTGTCTACGCGGGCGTGCCGGGCGAGACCCCCAAAATTCGGCCGGCATCCGGCGAAGCCGACGAGCCCACAGTGCTGGTTCGCAACGTCTCCCATGTTGAGCTAGAGAACCTATCCGCGCTCAATCTGGGCGGGTCGGGTGTCTTTGTCTTCGACGGGAATAGCAAAGATGTCGTCGTTAGAGACGCCCATGTCCTGTCCAACCGAAGTCCCGACGGAAGCACGGGCGGTGACGGCTTCAGTCTCAGCGGTTCGGCTGAAGTAACGTTCTATGACATCACGGCCAGGGCCACCGGCCAAGCAGAAGCGAACAGTCCGCCGGAAAGTGATCAGGCAATAACGACCCACGGCAACGCGAAAGCATGGGTCTACGGCTTCGACTTCCAGGATGCTGAGAGTTGGGCCGTCGCGGTTGGAGACAGTGAACTCTACCTTTTCGACGGGATAGCGAGGGACGCCCACGTGGGTTCCTTCAGCGCAAACGGCGATGCGCGGGTTGAGGTGCATCGCAGCGATATCGTCATCGACGATAAGGCCAAGTTCGGCAGTGGCGGCAATCAATCGTTCATCGACTCCGACATTGCGATTACCGGAGGAGCCGTCTCCCTACTAACCGGACAGACGCGGATAGAGGGCAGCACCCTTACCATCGATAGCCCTACCTGGCGCCTGCAGAGCATCTCGCCTGACGCCGTTGTCCAAATCCTGAACAGCGATGTGGACATCCTGGATGCCAAGGGCAGCGCCTTCTTCATGAGCAGCGGCGGTGGCAGCCTCCAGATCGACGATATCCGGGTCAATGGCGTAAGTGCCGACGACCGTTTTGCGCAGTTCGGTGGCGAAGCGGCCGATTCCGGCCTCAGTTGGATCCGCAACTCCGAGTTCAGTGGGTTCGAGTCCGAGCGTTTGATTTGGGTGAACGAGATGTTCGGGGGCTCGCTCGAGATCTCCGGCAACAGCTTTAGCATGGCCCCAACGGATGCGGTGCCCATCGTAGACGACAGCACCGTCGGGCCATTGGTCGTGACTGAGAACACCTTTCTCAATGTCACCCCCCCGAGCCTCACCTCGTCTGCCGCGACGGTTGCCGACAACATCTTTCAAGGCGACAGCCAGGCAAACGAGATCATCGCCACGGCCTACGACGACCTGCTTCTCGGGGCGGATGGCAATGACAGCCTGTTCGGCGGTGATGGCGACGACAGCCTTCGTGGGGGCCAAGGCCAGGATCTATTGGCTGGCGGCTCAGGCCGTGACGCGGCCAGCTACGAAGACGCGTCTCAGGGGGTGGTTGCCCGCCTTTCCCTAGCGGTCCGCAATCAGGGCGAAGCTCTCGGTGACAGCTATCAGTCCATCGAAGACCTCATCGGTTCCGACCACGCCGACAGTCTGTACGGTTCTTCCGAAAGCAACGCGATCCGCGGCGGCGGCGGAAACGACAAGCTGTTGAGCGGCCTTGGCAACGACAGCGTTTTCGGGGAGGCCGGCAACGACCGGTATTTCGCAGACTCCGGCGTCAATCTTTTCGATGGCGGCAGCGGCCAAGACATCGTGGATTACAGTTTCGTTGATGGCGGCGTGTCCCTCGATTTGGCCGCCGGCCATGCTGTCAGCGGCCAGTCCGAGGAAACTCTGATCGATGTGGAGCACGCGGCCGGAAGCGCTGCAAATGACGATCTCCGCGGAGACGACCAAGACAACCGCTTGCAGGGCCTAAACGGCGATGATCTCCTTCATGGACGTTCCGGTGAAGACACGCTCCATGGCGGCGCCGGCGACGACAGCTTGTCGGGCGGCACGGATGCGGACGAGCTCTTCGGCGGAGGAGGCAGCGATACGGCCAGCTATGCGAACGCCGCAGAGGGGCTGACGGTTCATCTCGCGCTCCCGAATCGCAATACGGGCGAAGCGGCCGGCGACCGGTTCAACTCCATCGAGAACATCACCGGTTCGAGTTTCAACGACCTGCTGTACGGCGATGATGGGGCCAATGTACTGCGCGGCGGGGACGGCAACGACCGGCTGCTGAGCGGCGCAGGAGACGATCGCGTATTTGGCGAAGACGGCAATGACCGCTTCTTCGTCAAAGCCGGGTCGAACCTCTTTGACGGCGGCGCCGGTTGGGACATCGTCGACTATGCTTTCGCAGCCGACGCCGTCGTCGCCGACCTAGGAGCCAATACAGCAAGCACGAGCCTTTCCGACGACCTCTTCGTCGAGATCGAGCACTTGGCCGGCAGCAAGTTCGACGATTCCTTGACGGGGAATTCGGGCAGCAACCGACTGCACGGCAATGCAGGCAATGACCTGCTTCAGGGTGGCGCAGGTAAAGACAGTCTGTTCGGCGGAGCAGGCAACGATCGGTTCGTTTTCGCTGTCGGCGACGGGGACGACACGATCTGGGATTTCGGCATAGCGCCCGGCGACGCGGACTTGGTCGTCCTGGTCGGTTTCGACCAGGGTGCCCTAGGCGGCCATCCCGTCGATACGGCCGAGCAGGTCGGAAATCACGTTCGCATCGAGCTTGGCCCAAGCCAGAGCCTTGTTCTGCGCAACTTCGACGTCGACGATCTTAATGAAGATCTTTTCCTGTTCAGCTAGAGCCTTTCAGGCACGGGGCTTGCCGTCTGCCTCTTCCAGGCGAGATATAGCGGGTAGCAGACGGCGAAAGCGCGCTTCAGAAATTGTCAGCCTTTTGCGGTATGACAGACCCACTTAGACCATAAACGCAGGGCCCGACCGGAATGGACTACACGAGCCAGCCGCTCCTGTTCAAAGCCAAGAAGGCGATTCGCTACGTCCAGCTCTATGGCGTGGCGCGAACCCTGGCCAAGGTCCGGGCTCAGTATCACATGAAGAAGACCTACGCGCAGCGGCCGCCCTTGCGTGAGACCGCGGCTAAGGACGCTCATGTCGGCATCATCGGCTGCGGCAACTTCGCCTACAACGTTGTCGCCTACTATCTGAAGCGCGGTCCGGGCGCCGTCATACGCGGCACGATGGATCGCAACATCGACCGCGCCATCTCACTCTTCGACGACTACGGCGCAGCCTACTACTGTGACGATGCGCAGAAGATCATCGAGGACGATCGCATCGATCTCGTCTACATCTGCTCCAATCATGCATCGCACGCTGAGTACGCGATCGCCGCGCTCGAGACCGGGAAGCACGTTCACATCGAAAAACCCCATGTGGTCAACGAGGACCAGCTCGTGCGGCTACTGGCGGCGGCTGAGCGGTCGTCAGGCCGCGTGGCGCTCGGTTTCAACCGGCCGGAAAGCGCCCTGGGGCGAAAAATCAGCGCCGCGCTGGCAGCACAGCCCGGCCCGGCGATGTTCAACTGGTTCATCGCAGGGCACCGTATCGAGCCGGACCATTGGTACTTCTCGGCTGCCGAGGGGGGTCGCGTGCTCGGCAACCTCTGCCATTGGACCGACTTCGTGCTCCAGCTCGTCCCGCGCGAGGAGCGCTACCCAATCCGCATCGTTCCGGCCCGCTGGGAGCGCTCCGATTGCGATATCGCCGTCAGCTACGTGTTCGGCGACGGCAGCATTTCGGCCATCACCTTCTCGGCCAAGGGCCACACGTTCGAAGGGGTGAAAGAGCGCTTTGCAGCGCACAAGGGCGATGTGCTGCTGACCTTGGACGACTTCCGGGAACTGGTCATCGAGGAGGGCGAGAAGAAGCGCCGCACGCGGCTTCGCCACCGCGATCACGGGCATCGCGACCGAGTGCTCAACAGCTATGCGATGAGCGAAAGGGGTGGCGGCACCGATAAAGGCTGTTCGCTCGCCTACCTCTGGGAAACGGGCGATCTCTTTCTCAAGACCAAGCAAGCCCTTGAGGAGCAAAGGGAGATCGTCGTGGAACCCTATGCGCCCAGAGAGGCCGCCATGCCCGAGCGCCGCTCCGCCTGAGTGGCCGAGGCGCAAAGCACCGCAAGAGTCTCTTCGGCGCACTTTTGCCAGGAAAAGAAATCGGCGCGCTTCAAAGCCCGGCCCGACAGTTGTCGGCGCGTCTCGGGACTGTCCAGCAACTCGGCCAGCCGCGCCGCCAGCCCCACATCGTCCCTGCTAGGATAGTAGAGCGTCGCATCCTGGAATATCTCCGGTAGCGGCGGATTGTCGGAGGATAGAATGGCGCAGCCGGAACTCATCGCTTCGATGCCGACGTTGGGACAGGCTTCGATCTCCGAGGACATCACGAAAACCAGGCTGTTTCGATAGAGAACCTGCATGTCCTCGTACGGCAGCCTGCCGATATGCCGAATGGCACCCTCGGACGCCGTCTTGGCGATCGCGCTCCGGACCAACCCGTGATAGGCGCGGTCCTCCTGACCGCCGGCGAGTATCAGGGGTGGAAGGTTGGGTCGTTCCTGCAGCAGGCGACCATAGGCGGCGATGATGTCCTCGAAACGCCGGTAGGGCAGCATGGACCCGCAGGAGAAGACGTAGTCGCCGGTCAATCCGTGCCTGGCAAGCACCTCGGCATCGCCGTCGCCACTCTGGGGTGAGAAGCTCGCGTTTCGGCCGTGGTAGACCAACGCCAGTCGCTGCTCCGGGATCCCGATGCTCTCGAGGCAGTAGCGTTTCGAGAACTCGGAAACGGCAATGACACGGTCGGCGCGGTAGAGGGCACGACGCGACAGGGGCGCCAAGACTCGGTTTCGGAGCCCCTTGGCCAGCGCATAGTGGTAGCGGCCAGCGAAGAAGGGTTCCATGTTTCGGATCATCAGGACGTTCTCGACCCCGTCGACGATGGCCCCGAACTGAGAGGGCAGGAAAACCTGCGCCACCGAATGGCTGGCCGCTACCTTGGGAAGATGTCGGCTTTCCCATAGGTAGCGCCGAAGCGGAGAGCTGCAGACGGCATCCTCGACCTCGATCCGCTCCGCCTCGTCGATCTCTGCAAAGAGGGCTCTCTGCTGCCGGCCATGCAGAAAGCAAAAGCGGCCCGGCATGCCCTGTCGCTCGGCTTCGGCCACGAGGAGAGGGAGAAGATTGCGGACATAGCTGAGAGAGCCGCCGCTGCCGGCGGAAAGGCAATTGATCAAGGTTCGCTGGCCTTGGCGCCTCATGGTGACACGGTGCCTTCCGCGTCTGGCCCGCGCTCGGCGGTTTGCTCCCCGAGCACCGTCCGCATGGCAGCGCCCCAGGTGGCCGACCACGAGAAGCGCTCGACCGCCGACTGCCGAGCGGCTTGACCCATGCGGCGGCGGAGCTCGGCGTCCTCGACGAGCCGCCCCAGCTTATCGGCCAAATCGCTCGCATCGCCGGGACGGAAGAGCAATCCGAAGCGTCCGTCTTCGAGCACTTCACGGTTGCAGTCGTAGTCGGGCGCGACGCTCGGCAGCCCGGCCGCCATGTACTCCTGAATCTTGATGGGACAGATGATGTCGGTCGAGCCGGGCAGCACGGCAATGTCCAGACCGGAAAGCACGTTCGGCACCTCATCCGGAGAAACCGGATCGTGAAACACGACCGTCTGCGCCAGGCCGAGTTGCCCGGCCAGCGCCTCGCAAGCCGGGCGATCGCGGCCGGCCCCCACTAGCACGGTTCGAACCGTGGTCGCCCAGCGGGACTCCAGCTTAGCCGCAGCCTCTATGAGCTTTGGCGTGTCATGGTACCAAGCGTAGCTGCCCAGATAGCCGATCAGCACCTGGTCTTCTTCGATACCGATGGAGCGGCGAAAACGGAGTCGCTCCGTCGGGCTGTGGGCGAACGCGGTACTGTCCACGGCGTTGTAGGCGACGAGGATTTTGCCCGCATCGAGCCCACCGCCGACAAGCTGGTCTTTCAGCACCTGAGACTCGACGATGATCCAGTCCGCTTGCCGTTCCTTCTCCGCTTCGACCCGCAACGCATGGCCGCGAAACAGCGAAGGACCGTAATTCACCAGGTTGTCCTTCCATTCCAGCACATAGGGCACCCCGAGATCCCGAGCCACCGTCAGGCCGGCTTTGTGCAACCGAGCCGAACGCTCGCATATCAGGGCTGGCCGATGGCCCTCGCTCAAAGAGCGAATGTGCGACTCGACAA
>JANQIA010000265.1 GCA_028282405.1 Rhodovibrionaceae bacterium | reverse complement strand
GCGGCGAGACGCGCGACGGCCGCGCCGATGCCGCGGCTGCCCCCTGTCACCAAGACGACCGGCATGCTCTCTCCTTACTCGGCGGCCTTGGCCGCGGTGTTCGCGGCGGCTTCCATCTCGCGGCGTATGGCGACCGCCTGCTGGTCGCCCTCGACGGCGATGTCGGCCCAGGTGAGGGTGGCACCCTCGGCGATGTCGCGGGTCAAGGTGACGCCCTTGGCGAGCCCGATGGGCAGCGCCCCGAGGCTCAGCGAGCGCGCGGCTGGGATGAGCTTGCCCCAGACGGTGAAGCCGCCCTCGCCGTCCAGCACTTCGCCGGCCTGGAGCGGCTGCTTGGCGGTGGCCGCCACGTCGCCGCGCCACGTGGCGCTGCTGCCGGTCGGCTCGCCGCGCAAGGCGGCCGAGAGGACCGAGATGCCAAGCTCAAGGCCGATCAGGTGATAGGGCTTGTACATGGCAGAGACGCGGCCCGAGGGGTCGGTCACCAGGCCGTACTGCTGGAAGCAGGCGGCGGTGTAGTCGCCGCCGGCTCCCTCGCCGGCGCCGAACACCACATAGACGCCCCAGCGCAGGTCGCGGTAGACCGGCCGGCCGTCGCGCTCCAGGGAGGAGATCACCTCGACCTGCCCGCTGGTTTCGAGCTGCCCGCCCTCGCTTGTGGGGCGCAGCACCAGCGGCAGTTCGTCGACGCCGCAGGGCGGGAAGTGCAGGCCGTCGCTCGGCGGGGTGAGGCCGGTGGCGTTGGCGATTGCCGCCATCTCGATGGCCGACTTGGTGCCGTCCAGAAAGGAGTTGAACATCTGCGGGTTCATGCCCCCTGCCTTGGCCGCCTCGGGCGTCAGGCCGTAGTGCGGCCAGACCGTTTCCGGCGTAGAGGCATGATAGCTCGGCAGGTACTTGGTGCCCTTTCCGGCGGCGATCACCTCGAGGCCGCAGGCGCGCGCCCAGTCGACCATCTCGCAGACCAAGGCCGGCTGGTCGCCGTAGGCCATGGAATAGACCACGCCGGCCCGGCGGCAGCGTTCGGCCAAAAGCGGCCCGGCCAGCACGTCCGCCTCGACGTTGACCATGACGATGTGCTTGCCGTGCTCGGCGGCCGCCAGGGCGTGGGCGATGCCCGCCGGCGGGTCGCCGGTGGCGTCGATCACCACCTCGATCTCCCGGTCGAGCCCCGTGCCGGCGATCAGCGCCAGGCCGTCCTCGAGGAACTGCGTCTGCTCGATCAGCTCTTCCGGCCAGCCCACCGCGCGGCAGGCGGTCTTGGCACGCTCCGGCGAAAGGTCGGCGATGGCGCTGACCTCGATGCCCCGCACCTTGGCCGCCTGCGCGAGGAACATGGCGCCGAACTTACCGGCGCCGATCAGCCCGACGCGGACCGGGCGCCCGCCGTCGGCCAGGCGTTTCTGCAACAGGGCGTAGAGATTCACGGCTACCTGTCCTCCCTTCGGTTCTTGCGGCCATCCTGGCCTCTCGCCCGCCGCGGTTCAATTGCTCTTCTCGGCGCCCTACGACTTCGCGCTGACCAACCCCGACTACGCCAACGATCAGGTCGGCAGCAACGCGATCGACTACATCTTCGGTGGCTTCGATCCGGGCGACGCCTTCCAGTTCGAGGCCGACGTCGACCCGGACGTGGGCAACGTGGTTCAGGACTACCGGACCATCCTCTTCCCCAACGCGCTGCTGACGGTCTCCTTCAGCGACGGCAACAGCCTCTCGCAGAACCTCGCGCCGGCCGACACGGGTCTCGCGGGCTATCGCTTCTCCCAGCGGCTCGATACCTCGCTGATTCCGGACCCTCAGTCCGATCTTCCCGAGCCGGGAACCCTAGCGCTCTTCGGTCTCGGCCTCGCCGGGCTCGGCCTCGCCGCGCGCCGCCGGCGCGGCTAGGCGGCTCATTCCCAGCGGTGGCTGGGCGGGGCCTGCAACAAAGACGAAGCTGTCACCCCGGCCTTGAGCCGGGGTCCATTTCTAAGCCTGCGCGGCATGGGGCCATTAGGCTTGGGCGCTCCAGTGGGCTTGCTCGTCGTTCTACAGTTCGTGCCCGGTCGATCCATGGATCCCGGCTCGCGGGCTTCGCCCTTGGCCGGGATGACAAG
>JANQIA010000212.1 GCA_028282405.1 Rhodovibrionaceae bacterium | reverse complement strand
TTGGCTGCCGGCAAGTCCCTGTCCTGCGGAAAGACGCGATACCCAAGCCAACGCAATGCCTTCCGGCAGATACCTCGACGCTAAACCGGACAGTCGTGGATCAAGTCCGGGGTGACAGTGAGTGGTGCACGGCGTTCTGCCGCTAATCTCAGGCTGTCATCCCGGCCTTGAGCCGGGATCCATCGATCGACTGGGCGCAGGCCTAGGAACGAGAGGTTGGGGAGCCGCATGAACCTGTTGAGCCAAAAGCCGTTCCCTCACAACTCCTTCTGCAGATCGATCCGCTCCGGCCCGTCCGGGTACTGGAAGCGGGAGAACTCGCGGTAGCCCAGGCGCTCGTAGAAGCCCAGCGCCTGCCAAGTGTAGGTATAGAGCATCGCCCGCGTCGCCCCGCGCCGGCGCGCTTCCTCCTCGATCGCGGTCATGATCTCCTCGCCCAGGCCCTGACCGCGCAAGGCCTCGTCCACCCAAAGCCCGCGCACCTCCAGCGCCCCCATGTTGAGGATGCCGCGCCCGCCGGCCACGATGCTCCCGTCCCTGACGAGCACCAGCGAGTAGCTCTTCCAGTCCCAAGTGGAGTGCGCCGCGTTGTAATCCGCGAACTTGCCCGATAGCGCGGCGTAGGCCGCGTCATCCGGCTCGACCAATTGCAGCTCGTTCACCGCTGACCTCCGCATGGGCCGTGACAACAGCTACGTGCAGTCAGGCATCCAACACCGAGGCGTAGCAAGGCCCAAGAGCGGCGGTGGGGCAGGCGAGAAAGTCATGCCTAACGCCCTCGTGACAAAAGACATTGTTAACCATAAAAGGACAATTATTAATTGCTATCTTTGAGCGGACTTAGGGTTGGGGTTGAGAAATGCACCTGAGCAAAATTAGGCTAAGTAACTTCCGGCGCCTTTCAGATGTAAAGATCGATTTCGACAAGGATATTTCGATCTTTGTTGGTGCAAACAACAGCGGTAAGACTTCGGTCGCCCAAGCGATGCATGTGTTCCTTTCGGGTGAGCGCAGCCGTGTTTCATTCCATGATTTGAGTGCCAGTAAGTGGCCGGACGTTCAGGCATTCGAGGATGGCCACGAAGGCGCGACTCTGCCGCAAATGACGATGGATCTGTGGTTTGCGATCGAAGAAGCTGACCTGCACCGGGTCATCGATCTCTTGCCTAGTCTCGAATGGAGAGGAAAATACGTTGGTGTCAGAATAGCTTTCGTGCCGGTAAGTGCGGAAGGAACTTTGCAGCGCTTCCGCAACCGCTTTGCCGAAGCTCAAAAAGCGGCAGTCAATGTAATCGTCCCAGAGGATGAGGCACCTTACATCGCACCGCCCAAAAGCCTGCGCGAGTTCCTCGAGTCAGAACTGCACCGCGAGTACGAGTTCTGCTACTACGTGCTTGATGAGGGACAGTTTAACGATGACTTCAAGCAGAATGCCGGATACGAGCCGCAGGAACTGCTGAGGGAACAAGGGCGGACCGGAAAAGACATCATCGCTACTCTAATCAAGGTAGACTTTCTGCAGGCCCAACGCCATCTCTCTGACAGCGCTGGCGGAAGTCGTGCAGAGGATCTCTCGCGCAGGTTGGGTCGCTACTACGCGCGCAATCTTCAGCGCCATTCCGATGATCACAATGCCCTTCATGCTCTGGCAGTCTCGCAAGACCAGCTAAACAATCATCTCGCACAGGTATTTTCGGAAACGCTGAACCGTCTATCACAGCTCGGATACCCGGGTTTCTCCAACCCAACACTGATGATTAAGTCGGCTCTGAACCCAGCAACTGTGATGAGTAGCCAGGACGGTACGCATGTCCACTATGCCCTCGACACGAAGAATGACGAACTAACGCTACCGGACAAGTACAATGGGCTCGGGTTCAAGAATTTGATCTACATGGTTGTTGAGCTTCTAGACCTGCACGCGGAATGGCTAACGATTGAAAATGATCGACCACCCTTGCATCTCGTGTTCGTCGAGGAGCCAGAAGCGCACCTACACGCACAACTGCAGCAAGTCTTCGTCAACAAGGTACTCGAAATCCTTACTGAAGAAGCCGACGATGCTGAGACTTTCCGTACCCAGCTTGTGCTGACGACACATTCGCCGCACATCCTGTATGAGCGGGGCTTCACGCCAATTCGTTACTTCAGACGCGAAAATGCGGGCATTGCGCAAAGCTCGCAAGTCCTCAATCTCTCAGAGTACTATCAGAGCACTGCCAACCCCTGTCGCGATTTCCTTGAGCGCTATCTCAAGTTGACCCACTGCGATCTGTTTTTTGCCGACGCTGCTGTCCTTGTCGAAGGCAACGTTGAACGGCTCCTTATGCCGCAAATGATTCGGAAGGCAGCGCCTGGACTCAGATCGAGTTACCTGAGTGTGCTAGAAATCGGAGGAGCTTTCGGCCATCAGTTTCGCACGCTAATTGAGTTCCTCGGAATAGCGACGTTGATCATTACAGATCTCGACAGCGTCCATTTCCATCCCCTGGCAGAGGGCGAAGAAGACGACGACGATCTTGACGAGTCTCACTTCGATGCAGACGACACTGCTGATGGCAAGAAAGCTGGTGAGGCGCAGGGCAACAGGCAAAAGAAAATGACCTGTACGCCTGAAACGCCAGATGCTGAGACGTCAAACCAGATGCTCATACAATGGCTTCCTGCGCGGAACCGAATTGATGAGCTGCTCGCGCTTCGACCAGGCGACAAGGAACTTGTAGCCGATGGAAACCGTCTTGGAGCTGTTCGAGTCACGTATCCGTGCACAGTCGAGCTAAACCTGAATTTCGAGACAATCGAGCGGGCTGGACGCACGCTCGAAGCAGCATTTGCTTTTGAGAACCTGCACTGGACCCAGCAGGCCGAAAACAGAGACTTGAACTTGCGCATACGAAACCCGGCGAACCTTGCCGGTCTCGCGCGTCGTTTGCACGACAAGGTTCACTCATCCAGTTTCAAAAAGACCGACTTTGCACTCGCCCTACTAACGAAGAACCCCGATGATTGGACAGTCCCGCAGTACATTGCCGAAGGCTTACAGTGGCTTGAAGCGATGCTGGGAGTTGCCGAGCGACCCGTTGACGATCAGCCAAAGGTTGCAGAGGCATGAGAAGCCGCATCGGAAACCCGGACACTGATACCGATATAGCATTGAAAGAACGTCTGGCTGCGGATGGAAGCCGACATTTTGTAATGGTCGCAGGTGCTGGCTCGGGAAAAACCACATCGCTTATAAAGGCACTTGCTCACATAGAAAACTCACAGGGAACTGACTTGCGCTGCAAGGGGCAGAAGATCGCATGCATTACCTTCACTGAGGTCGCGGTCAACGAAATCCGCGGCGATGTTGGAGATGATTCTCTATATCATGTATCAACGATCCACAGTTTTCTGTGGGACGTTATCAAGCCTTTCCAGAACGACCTCCGCGAATGGATTCGCGCGCGCCTAAACCGCAAGATTGAAGAGAATCAGGAGAAGATCGGCAATCCGCGAACTCAACAAAGAACGAAGGAACGGGCGCGCGAAGAAAACGAGCGATACAACCGGCAGCTTACAAGCATCGATGGGGTGAGAAACTTCCGGTACGGCACGGGTAGTGACTATGAAAATGGCGTACTAGGCCACGCAGACATCATAAGAATCGGCCCCACTTTCCTAAATGACCATGCCCTGATACGGCGGATTGTTTCTCGGCGCTATCCGATCGTCTTTGTCGATGAAAGTCAGGACACAGATCCCGATTTCGTCGCGGCGTTGCGAGCCGTCGCAGACGAAGCGGAGAATAGGTTCTGTGTAGGTTTCTTCGGTGATCCGGTCCAAAAAATCTACATGCAGGGCGCCGGCTCCATTCCGATAGAGAATGGCTGGAAAAAACTGGAAAAGCCTGAGAACTTCCGCTGTTCACAGAGTGTCCTGCGCGTCATCAATCGGATCAGAGCAGAAGATGATGGTCTTCAGCAGACTCGCGGTCGTTTTGGAAGTCGCGATGGGGCTGGTGCACCCGTCGAAGGCACAGCGCGAGTACTGATCATGCCCGACGACGAGCGGCGACCAGAGCGACTACAACGAGCTAGGCATTGGCTTGCTGAACAGGACCATGATGCTACCTGGCTTGCCGATGAAGATGAAGAAGCGCTCCGTTTATTGGTACTTGTGCATCGCGTAGCTGCCGACCGCTTGGGATTTCCGAACCTCTATTCTGCGCTGAACGACAGATCGACAGAATCACTGAGGTCAGGCGTTGTTGACGGAACAGCATGGGTATTAAAGCCCATTCTGCAGTTCTTACTCCCACTGCTCATTGCGGACCGCGAAGATAAACCGTTTGAGTTAATGCGGCTACTACGCAAACACTGTCTCAAACTCCAGGATGAGGCGCTGGAAAGGTCAAATACAGCACAGGTGCTGAAGGCGTTGCGAGAAGAGATTCTGGAGCTACACGATATGCTTGCGGAAGGTGCGGAAACAGGCATCGGCGATGCCCTCTCGTTTGTTCGTGACAAACAACTGCTCGCGTTTGATGAAGGCTATCTCGATCTGTTGGACCAGTATCTCGCCGCAGACCAGGTAGCCGAAGCTGCTCCCGAAAATGCCGCACTTCGATTCATGCAGTGCCGCGCGCATGAGTTATGGGGCTATCGCCGATACATTGAGAAGCTGTCTCCCTTTGCCACACAACAGGGTATCAAGGGAGCAGAGTTCGAGAAGGTTCTGGTTGTCGTTGACGACAAGGAACGCCAGCTTCCCGGGTTCTCTTATGGCAAATATCTTGGTGTGACGCCTCTTTCAGATACAGACCACGAGAACATCGAAGCTGGAAAGGACTCCGTCATTGGACGGACACGTCGACTCTTCTATGTCTGCTGTTCACGCGCGCTTACAGATTTGGCCGTAGCGATTTTCACGGACGACACTGAGAGAATGCAACGAGCCATCATCAGTAGAGGCTTCTTTGAACCTGACTGCGTGACCCTACTGCAGTGACTTCGTAGAGCGAGCGAACGCCTTTCATTCGTCGGTCTAGCCAGAGCGCTAGAAAAGCTGCCCTATAAATCCCCCGTAGCTCATTGGAGAGCCGAAACCTTACCTACGACCCACCCTACTCGGCGGCCTGGGCCTGCACGGTCGTCTTGCGGGCGGGCGTGAAAGGCACCACGCGGGCGGTGCTGGGCGCCAGGAGCGCTTCAACCCGCTCGACGGCGCGGGGCATCTGGTCGGCGGCCGGCGTGCGGCCCTCGGGCTTGGCTTCGCCGAGCCAGGCGACGGCGCCCGACTTGAGGAAGCGGCGGTGGACCAGGGTGATGTCGCGGGTGACCCGCTTGGGGCCGTACTTCAGAAGCGCGCGGTAGGCCTTGCCGATCAGGCGGCGCATCGAGATCGACGAGCGGTTGCGCGTCATCTTGTCGGCCTTGCGGAAAGGCTTCAGCGCCCGGCGCATGGAGTTTTCGCCGGTGCCGACATCGAAGAGATAGACCGGCTTACCGGTGGCGCAGGCCTCGGTGATCATCGAGACGCTGTCGCCGGTCACCACGATGCTGTCGGCGAGGCCGAGGAAGCCGAAGTAGGGGTTGGCCGCCGCGTCCTCTTTCCACTCGTAGAGCACGTAGGGTGCCTGGAGACGGCTGCGCAGGCCTTCCACCGCATCGGCGCGGGTGCGCCGGCTGGTGGTGATCAAGAGGGTCGCGTCTTCGGCCTTGGCCAAGTCGTTGAGCTCGTGGGCCAGGCGCTCGCCGGCCGAACGGTCGAGGATGTAGGAGCCGCTGTCGCCGCCGATCAGGACGGCGATAAAGGGCCGCGAATGCTCGGCGATCTTGTCTTTCCAGACCTCGGACTCGCGCGCCAGGCGCTCGGCGGTCACCCGGTGCAGCGGGGCTTCGATCTCCAGCACGTTGTCCCGCTCCGGAAGGCGGTACTGCGGCGGGGCGACGATGAGGTCGGTGGCGTCGAGCTGCCCCCAGGGGCGGCCGAGATGGACGATCTTGGTCTTGCCGCCCGACTGCTCCTGGATCCAGCGAGCCGCGGCCTCGTTGCGCCGGCCGGCGGTGATCACGAGATCGGGCCAGGGCTGCTTCAGCTCGGCGGCGCTCTCGGCTTTCCAGCCCAAGAGGTGCCCGCCGAGGTGCGGCCAGTTGATCAGCGCCTCGAAGCGCCGGTACCTCGGCTTGATGCGGCGCACGGGGCAGGGCAAGGCCTCGGCCAGAGCGAGCACCTGGGTGTTGTCGCCGGCGCGGAAGGCTTCCAAGGCCCAGACACTGGGCATCTCTGTAGCCGCCGTCTGCTCGCGCGGAGCACTCACGGACGCCGCCGGCGCCAAGTCGTCGTCGAGGGCCCTGAGGGCGCCGCTCTGCACGGGAGGCGTCATGAGGCCAGCCGCCCCTCGGGCTCGAGCAGCGAGCGCGCGTAGTCGTCCGGCAGGGCTGCGACCGTGGTGCGGTGCATGCGCCGGGTGTAGCGCGCCTCGTCGAAGGCGGTGCCTTTGTGGTTGAGGCCGACGTTCTGCCAGAAGAGCACGTCGCCGTCCTGCCACTTGTGGCGATAGACGAAGTCGTCGCGGACCTGAAACTCGAAGAGCGCGTCGAGCAGGGCGCGGCTCTCCGGCTCGTCGAGCTCGACGATGCGGGTGGCGTAGGCCGGGTTGATGTAGAGCGCCTTGCGCCCGGTGCGCGGATGTTTCCTGACCAGCGGGTGCACCACGTCGGGGTAGGCGACGCGGCGCTCCGGCGTCAGGGGCGGCTGCGACGGGTCGCGCTCGCGCAGCAGCTCGTAATACCGGGCGAAGCTGTGGACCGCGTGCAGGCCCTCGATGCGCTGCTTGGTCTCTTCCGGCAGCGCGTCATAGGCCATGAACATGTTGGCGAAGAGGGTGTCGGCGCCCTCGGCCGGGCACTGGAAGCCGTAGAGCAGCGAGCCCATGGCCGGGCACTGGATGAAGGACTGGTCCGAGTGCCAGAGCCGACCGACGCTCTTGTCGGCGACCCGCTGGCCGCCTTCCTGGGCGTTGCCGATGATGTAGATCTCCGGCTTGCCGGCCATCTGGTAGTGCTTCTGCGCCACCTCCTGCAGCGGCCCGAACTTGCGGCTGAATTCGATCAGCTCGTCGGGCGAGAGGCTCTGTCCGCGGAACAGCAGCAGGCCCTGCCGGTCCAGCGCATCGCGCAGCCAGGCGAAGGCACCCTCGGGCAGCGAGGCGCCCAGATGGATGTCCTGGACCTCGGCGCCGATGCAGCCTTTCAGGCAGCGCAGCGACAGAGTGGAGGGGTTGGCTTTGTGGCTCGGTTCTTGGGCGCCGAGAAGATTGGGGCTCATCGTTGGATTGACTTTGTTATGATTCTAAAGGGATTTCAAAAGTTTGGGGTCACGTTGTTGAAGGGAAGATTGCAATTCGACCCGTTGCTGCGCAATGGATGACTGGCCCCTGCAGCTCTGTCCACAGCCCCTCGGCTGCTGCATTGCAACACTTCTGAAACGCGAAGTTCGTTCGTAAAATCAATGCGTTGCGGCACGACGGCGGGCGGCGCGGTGTAATCGGGTGTAATATTAATTGAAGCTCTTAAGCTTCGCGCGCGCGGGCTGCCAGATTGATCGCCCACGGGGCGATGACTACCGTCCAGGCACCTTAAGAGATCATGAACGCACTCTTGGGGGCGTCAATTCGCAAAGGGCTGCGGCGGCATCACGCCCACCGACAGAACCGGCAGGAATGGCCGGCATCGCAGCCGACGGACGCTTCCCAAGCGACAGGTAAGGACAGCACGAGGGGCCATGCGGCGGACCCACCGTCCCGCGACTTTGGACGACGCTTTGGACATGCTTGCGGCAGGCGACGCCACGCCTTTGGCCGGCGGCACGGACGTCTATCCGGCCGTGGCGCAGGCGCAGGCTTGGGCGGAGCCGGCGCGCCTGGGCGGCGGCGACCTGGTCGACCTCTGCGGGCTCGCGGAGCTGCGCGGCATCGCCGAGCGCGACTCGGTCTATGAGCTCGGCGCCGGCGTCACCTGGTCTGAGCTGATCGCGGCGGCGCTGCCGCCCTGCTTCGACGGCTTGAAGCTGGCGGCGCGGGAGATCGGCGGCCGGCAGATCCAGAACCAGGGCACCCTGGCGGGCAACCTCTGCAACGCTTCGCCGGCGGCCGACGGGGTTCCGGCGCTGCTGGCGCTCGATGCCCGGGTCCGGCTGCAATCGCGCGGCGGCACCAGAGAGTTGCCGCTCACGGATTTCATCGCCGGCGTGCGCGAGACCGCACTGCGGCCCGACGAGATCATGACCACCATCCTGGTGCCCAAGCTGCCGGAGGCGGCCCGCGCCAACTTCCTCAAGCTCGGCGCCCGGCGCTATCTCGTCATCTCCATCGCCATGGTCTCGGCCGTGGTGGTCCCAAGCACGGACGGGGGTGTGGAGGATCTGCGGGTGGCCGTCGGCGCCTGCTCGGCGGTGGCGCAACGCCTACGGGCCCTTGAGGCGCGTGCGGTCGGAAAACCAGTCGCGTCGCTGGCCTCTCTGACGACGGCCGACGACTTTTCCGAGCTGACACCGATCACAGACGCCCGGGCCGACGCCGACTATCGCCGAGAGGCCGCCTTGGTGCTGACCCGCCGTGTACTGGCGGCTCTGTCCGAGTCCGGGTTGAGCGAGGTCGCGGCATGACGGCCTATCCGCTCCCCAAAACAGACCGCGCAGACGAGGAACGGCCGCGCATCGCCTTCACCCTCAACGGGCAGGCGGTGTCGCTCGAGGCGGACCCGGGCCGCCGCACCTCCGAGCTGCTGCGCGAGGACCTCGGCCTGACCGGCACCAAGGTCGGCTGCGATGCCGGCGACTGCGGCGCCTGCACGGTGCTGCTCGACGGGCAGCAGGTCTGCGCCTGCCTGACCCCGGCGGCACGGCTGGACGGCGCCGAGCTGGTCACCGTCGAAGGGCTAGCGGGCGAGCCGCGCTTCGCCAAGCTGCAAGCCGCTTTCCAGGCCGGCGGCGCGGTGCAGTGCGGCATTTGCACGCCGGGCATGCTGATGGCCGCGGCCGAGCTGCTCGATCGCAACCCGGCCCCCGACCAGGTCGCCGTGGAGGAGGCCCTGGGCGGCGTGCTCTGCCGCTGCACCGGCTACAAGAAGATCGTCACCAGCGTGCTCGCCGCCGCTGCGTCACAACCCGTTGAGGTCGAACCAGACGGCGCTGTTGGCCAGCGCTTCACCCGGCCGGATGCCGTTGCCAAGACCGAGGGCAGCGCGCTCTACGGCGCCGACGGTGCGCCGGCGGATGCGCTCTGGCTGCGCGTGTTGCGCTCGCCGCATCCCCACGCCGAGTTTCGCCTGGGCAACCTGGATACGGTGATCCTGCGCCACCCGGGCCTGGTCTCCATCCTGACCGCCCAGGACATCCAGGGCACCAACGGCTTCGGCATCTATCCCGACGTCAAGGACCAGCCGGTGCTGGCCGAGGGCTATGTCCGCTACCGCGGCGAGGCGGTGCTCGCCCTTGTCGGCACGGCCGAGGTCGTCGCCGCGGTCACCTGGCAGGACATTCCGGTCACCTGGTCCATCCTGCCGGTCTGCGACTCGCCGGCAGCCGCACTGGCGCCGGACGCCCCCGTGTTTCATGTGAAACATTCCGAGAACATCCTCATCGAAGGCCTGGTCGAGCGAGGCGATGCCGCCGTCGCGGAAACCGCCGATCTTGCGGTGGAAGGAGCCTGGTCGACCAGCTTCGTCGAGCATGCCTACATCGAGCCGGAGGCCGGCTGGGCCCGTCCGCTGCCCGACGGCGGCGTCGAGGTCGCGGTGACCACCCAGACCCCCTATATGGACCGCGACGAGGTCGCCCTGGTGCTCGGCATCGCGCCCGAGCGGGTGCGCATCCGCCCGACGGTCTGCGGCGGCGGCTTCGGCGGCAAGCTCGATCACTCGGTGGCGCCCGTGGTCGCCGTGGCAGCGAAGAAGCTCGGCCGCGCGGTGCGCTGCACCTACAGCCGCGGCGAGTCCATGGCGGCAACCACCAAGCGCCACCCGGCCGAGATGACGGCCCGCCTGACCGCTAAGGGCGATGGCACGCTGCTCTCCTTCGACTTCTCCGGCGACTTCGACACCGGCGCCTACGCCTCCTGGGGGCCGACGGTGGCGGGCCGCGTACCGGTGCACGCCAGCGGGCCCTACCGAGTACCGCGGGTACGGGCGAAGAGCCGCGCCATCTACACCAACAATCCGCCGTCGGGTGCCTTCCGCGGCTTCGGCGTGCCGCAGGCCGCGTTGGTCCACGAAGGCCTGATGGATGCCCTGGCGCAACGCCTCCGCATCGACCCGCTGGAACTGCGCCTCAAGAACGCGCTGCGCGTTGGCGACAGCACACCGACCGGCCAGGTCCTTGAGCACTCTGTCGGCTTGGTCGATTGCTTGCAGGCACTAAAGCCGCGCTGGGCTGCGCTGCGTGCCGAAGCGGACGACTTCAATCGCACGGCGGCCCATGAACGCATGGGCCTCGGCGTTGCCTGCATGTGGTACGGCTGCGGCAACACCGCCTTGAGCAATCCTTCGAGCATGCGGGTCGCGCTTTCGCGCGACGGCCGGGTGACCCTCTACAACGGCGCCCAGGAGATCGGTCAGGGCTCCAGCATCGTCATGCAGCAGATCCTGGCGGAGACGCTCGGCATCGAAGCGCAGCGGATCGATGTCACGACCTCCGATACTGACCTGACCCTGGATGCCGGCAAGACCTCGGCTTCGCGCCAAACCTTCGTCTCCGGCCGCGCGACTCAGCTCGCTGGCGAGGCGCTCAAGGCGCAGCTCAGGCGGATCGCCAATGCCGGCGAGGATGCCGAGGTGCGCTTCCACGACAGTGCCATTGAGGTCACCGAGCCGGGCAACCGCCGCCGCATCGATCTGGCAGCGCTGCCGGCAATCCCCGGGCAGGACGGCGAGGTCGCCGAGGGTGTTGGGAGCTTCGACCCGCCGACCACCAGCCTCGATGCGCAAGGGCAGGGCACGGCCTACGCCACCTACGCCTTCGGCGCCCAGATTGCGCAGCTCACCGTCGATCTGGAGCTTGGCACGGTGACGGTCCAGCGCATCGTCGCCGCCCACGACGTTGGCCGGGCGATCAATCCGGACCTGGTCGAGGGACAGATCCACGGCGGCATCGCCCAAGGCCTCGGCATGGCCCTGATGGAGGAGTACCTGCCGGGCCGCACCGAGAACCTGCACGACTATCTCATCCCGACCGTCGGCGACATGCCGGAGATCGAGACCCTGCTGATCGAAAGCCCGGAGCCGCTCGGCCCCTTCGGCGCAAAAGGCGTCGGCGAGCCGGCGCTCGTCCCAACGGCGCCGGCCATCGTTGGCGCCATCGATGATGCGACCGGCGCGCGCCTGACCCGGCTTCCGGCCTTGCCGCACCGGGTGCTCGCCGCACTCAAGGCGAAGCAATGAGCGGCGCCCCCAAACGGCCCGACCTCACCGAGCGTTTCGGCGCACGGGAAGCCGACGGCATCGTCCGCTGCGATGCCTGTCCCGTGCTCTGCCGCATCCGGCCGGAGAAGCTCGGTGCCTGCGGCCGCTACGCCAACCGGGAGGGCGAGCTGGTGCGCACCGACCCGGTGGTCTTCGCCCAGCGGGTGGCGGAGGAGGGCGGCACCATGGTGCCCTTCGCCGGCACCGCCTGGGACGGCAGCCTGGTGCATGAGGCGGAGACCTTCGTCACCGGCATCGGCTCCGGCACCACTTATCCCGACTACAAGCCCGCGCCGCATATCGTCGCCAGCCAGCACCGCGGCGTCGACACGGTGACCGTGGTCTCGGAGGGCATCTTCTCTTACTGCGGCGCCAAGGTGAAGATCGACACCGACCGCCACCTCGGCCCCGAGCAAGCCGTTGTGCGCGCCAAGGGCGAGCCGATCGGCCATGTGACCACGGCAGAATACGGCTCCCAGATGCTGGCGCTGGGTGGGGTCAATCACCTGACCGGCGGCGGCAAGGCGGAGGGTCGCACCACCTGCGAAAGCCTCTTGGCGCTCTGCAACGGCGAGGCCCTTGAGGTCAGCATTGACGATGGTGCCAAGGTGCGGCTGCAGGCCGGCCAGGCGCCGGTGGTCGACGGCGAGCCGGAGGAGCGCATGCGCGCCGGCTGCGGCTCGGCGGTCGCCGGCATGTTCGCGCAGCAGTTCTTCGGGAAGGCCGACGAGGTGGTGGTGGTTGACGACCACATCACGGCGGTCCTCACCGAGCACCAGGCCGGCCGCTGCCTCGACATGCCGCCTTCGGGTCTCCGGGTGCGCGGGCGCAAGTCGACGCCGGGGCGCTACTTCCAGGTCGCCGAGCCCGGCGCCGGCTGGGGCGGCACGGACCTGACCGACCCGCTGCTGCTGATCGAGCGCATCGACCAGGGCAAGGCCTGGCCGGGCATGCGGGTGCTCTTCACCAGCACCACCGGCGAAGACGCGCTCTTCTGTCGGCTCGATGAGAACTTCCAGCTTCAGCCCGAGGCCTTGCCGTCCGAGCTGGAAGCGGTCGTCACCCGCATCGGCGAGAACTGCGAGCCCTCGCTGGTCTCGGTGCTCTTCATGGCCGGGGCCGGCGGGTCCCTGCGCTCCGGTGTCACTGAGAACCCGGTGCAGCTCACCCGCGCGGTCAAGTCCGGCGACTGCCGGGTCACCATGGGAGGGGCACCGGTCTATCACTGGCCGGGCGGCGGCATCACCGTGATGGTGGATGTGCTGGCCATGCCCAAGGAGGCCTTCGGCTATGTGCCGACACCGGCCCTTGTGGCCCCCATCGAGTTCACCTTGCCGGCCAGCCTCTATCAGGGGCTCGGCGGTCATATGGACCAGGTGCAAAGCTTGGACGAGGTGCTGGCGAGCTACGGCGAGACTGCATCGGTGACGCCCTGGCGCGAAGGCAATCCCTGGCCGCTCGAAGCCAACGGCCGCAACGGAGGTCGGCGATGAGTGCTGCCGTCGCGATGCAAGCGCCTTGGCACCTGGCTGACGGCTCGACCGCCGCCTTTCTGCCGAACGGCGCGTTGCACCTCGACCACGGTCCCATTCATCTGGTGATTGCCGCGGAAGGCTCGCGCGCTGCAGTCGAGGCCGCCTACGGCAAGGCCTGCCGCGCCTTCGAGGGATTGTTGGGCGGCCTCGCGCAGGATTTGCCGCGCCTGCGCAAGCCGCTCGACACAAAGGATCGGAGTGCCTGGCTGAGCCGCACGGCCGAGCGCATGGCCGCCGCGGTCACGACCTTCAAAGACACCTTCGTCACGCCCATGGCGGCCGTCGCAGGCTCCGTCGCCGATGAAATCGCGGACGCGGTCTGGCCGACGCCGGGCCTGACCCGCGCCTTCGTCAACAACGGCGGCGACATCGCGCTGCGTCTGGCGGAGGGGCAGAGCTTCACGCTCGGCGTTGTCGAAAGCCTGTCCGAGGGACAGCCCGCATACAGGCTGACGGTCTCTCGCCAGGACGGCGTTCAGGGCATCGCCACCAGCGGCTGGAGCGGGCATTCCTTCTCGCTCGGTATCGCCGATGCGGTGACCGTAGTTGCGCCGAGTGCAGCAGCGGCCGACGCGGCCGCCACCTTGATCGCCAATGCGGTCGATTGCGACCACGCCACCATCCGACGCCGGCCGGCGCAGGAGCTCGACCCGGACAACGATCTGGGTCCGCGCTTGGTCACGATCGAGGTGCCGCCGCTGCCGCACGCAGTCGTCGAAGAGGCCCTCGACCGCGGCGCTCGCTATGCCGCCGCGCTGCTCTCGCAAGGTTTGATCGCCGGTGCGCTGCTCTGCCTGCAAGGGGAGACGCGGCCGCTTGGTTCCATCGCATTCGAAGACATGTCAGCCCCCTGAGCCGGGGCCAACGGAGGAAGGACGATGACAGGGAAACGTTTCGGACTAACCGGGCTGCTGCTGGCCGGCGTGATGGCCGCGGGCAGCTTTGCGCAAGCCGCCGAGCCCATTCGCATCGGCGACATCAACAGCTATCAGCGCATGCCCGCCTTCACCGAGCCCTACAAGAAGGGGCTCATGCTGGCGGTGGAAGAGATCAACGCGGCGGGCGGCATCGACGGCCGGCCCATCGAAGTGATCTCCCGCGACGACGACGGCAAGCCCGGCACCGCCGTGCGCCTGGCCGACGAGCTTTTCGTCAAGGAAGAGGTGGCGCTGATCACCGGCTCCTTCTTCTCGCACGTCGGCTTGGCGCTCGCCTCCTACGC
>JANQIA010000198.1 GCA_028282405.1 Rhodovibrionaceae bacterium | reverse complement strand
GCGCGCTACTCCAACGGTCTCTTCGTCTGGTACTTCGGCACCAATCGCCGCTACGACGACGTGCTGCATCACACCATTCATCTGGGCCCGCGCTATCGCGGGCTGGTGCAGGACATCTTCAAGAAGGAGGTGCTGGCCGACGACTTCAGCCTTTATCTGCATCGCCCGACGGCCAGCGACCCCTCGCTGGCGCCCGAAGGCTGCGACGCCTTCTACGCGCTCTCGCCGGTGCCGCACCTGGACGGCGACGTGGACTGGTGCGAGGCCGCCGAGCGCTACCGCCAAAGCATCGAAGCGGAGCTGGAGCGGACCTTGCTGCCCGGCCTCGGCGACGCCGTGATTTCCTCGCGTATTCAGACGCCGATCGATTTCAAGGAGCGGCTGCTGTCCTACAAGGGCGCCGCCTTCGGCATGGAGCCGGTGCTGCTTCAGTCGGCCTGGTTCCGCCCCAACAACCGAAGCGAAGATATCGAGCGCCTCTATCTGGTCGGCGCCGGTACCCACCCCGGCGCCGGTGTTCCTGGCGTCCTGTCCACCGCCCGTATTCTCGACAAAGTGGTTCCCGATGCAGAAGCTGTCCTCGCCTGAGGTACGCGCGGCCAACGCCGCCGATTACGCTCAGTGCCGCGGCCTGATCCGCCAAGGCTCCAAGTCCTTCTTCTTCGCTTCGCTGCTCCTGCCGGAGAAGGTGCGCCGGCCGGCCTACGCCCTCTACGCCTTCTGCCGCCTGGCCGACGACGCGGTGGACGAGATGGAGGCGCCGCTGGACACCGTCCAACGGCTGCGCGAGCGCCTGGACCTGGCCTATGCCGGCCGTCCGCTGGATAGCCCCGCCGATCGGGCCTTTGCCGAGGTGGTCGCGCGCTACGGCATTCCGCGGGACCTCCCGGAGGCCCTGCTCGAAGGCTTCGAGTGGGATGCGGCCGGCCGTCACTATGACGACCTGGCTGCGGTGCGCGCCTACAGCATCCGCGTTGCCGGCTCCGTCGGCGCCATGATGGCCCTGCTGATGGGCGCGCGCGATCCCGCCGCGGTCAGCCGCGCCTGCGATCTCGGCGTCGCCATGCAGCTCACCAACATCGCCCGCGACGTCGGCGAGGACGCGCGGGCCGGGCGGCTCTATCTGCCGCGGGAGTGGATGCTGGATGCCGGCCTGGACCCGGACGCCTGGCTGGCCGAGCCGGTCTATGATGAACGCTTGGGCCAGGTCGTCGCCCGCCTCTTGGCGGCGGCGGAGCATCTCTACCGGCGCAGCGAAGCGGGAATCGCCGCCTTGCCGGCCGGCTGCCGGCCGGGGATCTACGCAGCGCGTTATCTCTATGCCGAGATCGGTCGCACGGTGGAGAAGCGGGGCCACGACTCGGTGACGGCGCGCGCGGTGGTGCCGAAGCGGCGGCGCCTGCCGCTCATGACGCGGGCGGTGACCAGCGCCCTGCGGCCGCGTCCGGGCTTCATGCATCCGGCCCTGGCCGAGGCGCGGCATCTGGTCGAGGCCGTCATCCAGGCGCCTGTGCCCGTTATCGAGGCACGCCGTTCCATCGCCTGGTGGGACATCGACGCCAATGTCGGGCGCGGCCTCGAAATCCTGGGAGAGTTGGAAGCGCGCCAGCGCGCGGCCGAGGAGTTCGAGGGGGCGACCGCCAGCGGATTCCAACCGCTGCGAGAGGCCTGACGCCGGGTTCTCCCGGCGCAACCTTGTCGTTCCCGCATCTGCCCCCATGTCTGTTAGCGGTGTAAAATTCCGCTTGGACATCGGAACGACGTGTTCGAAAGCCCGACCTATATCGCCCTGATCGGCTTCATCGCCGTCAATTTCATGGTCGCCATGAGTGGCGCGTTCTTTCGGCCCGGCGCCTGGTACGACACCTTGAGCAAGCCGAGCTGGATCCCGCCCAACTGGCTGTTCGGCCCTGTGTGGATGGTGCTTTACGGCATGAATGCCGTTGCCGGCTGGCTGGTCTGGCAGAAGGTCGGCTTGGACATCGCCGTGTTCTCCATCTACGCCGCGCAGCTTCTGCTCAACGCCCTCTGGTCGGCCCTCTTCTTCGGCATGCGTCGCTTGCGCACCGCGCTCTACGAGATGATGGGCCTCTGGCTGGCGCTGGTGGTGAACATCGCGGTCTTCTACCCCATCGATGCCACCGCAGGATTGCTGATCGTGCCCTACCTCCTCTGGGTCAGCTTCGCCTTCTTTCTCAATTTCGTCATGGTGCGGCTGAACCCATCCGTGGCGACCTGAGGCCGCCATGGGGGGAGAAAGCCTCAAGCTGATCGAGCTGGTGCTGATTTTCGGCGGCGTCATCGCCTGGTGCGCCTGGGAGCTATACAAGCTCAAGCAGGACAAGAAGAAGCGCGAGGCCGCCAAGGCCAGCGCCGCCGAGGCGCATCGAGAGGCGTCGGACAGCGAGCCGACCCGCTAGCCGCGCCGCCGCGGCATGCGGAAGGGCAGCATCATCTTCACCACCGGGTTGGCGAAGCGGTCCAGGTCCAGGCTCTCGTGCACTGCGGTGAAGTCCTCGCCGAACAGCCGGCCCGCCAGCAGCGAGCGCGTGTAGAAGGGCGCATCTTCCAGCGTCTTGCGTAGAGTCAGGTGCCCCTCGTCGGCGCGCGCGGCGCGGCGCACGCCCCAGAAGCCCGAGGGTATGGCCTGAGCCGGTGGCAGCTCGACTTCGCGCAGCGCACCCGAAGGCTCTGCGATCAGGCCCAGCGAACCCTCGCTGCCGTCCCGGCGCACCGCGTCGTAGGCGATGGCGGCGCCCTGCTTGGTGGCGGCGCGAGCCCAATTCCAGTAGACGAAGCCGTCTTCCAGCGGTTCGTCCCCGGCATTGGTATCCAGGTAGGCCGGCCCGGACCAATTCAGCGACGGCTCGGACAACTCGACCTCGACCCGGCTGACCGGGGCGATGGGCCACCAGCGGTGGCGGCCGTGGCTGCCGATCTCGAAGCTGCGGTCTGTCATGGCCGCCGGCTTGAGGCGCACCTGTCCGCGAATGGGCCGCGGCAG
>JANQIA010000182.1 GCA_028282405.1 Rhodovibrionaceae bacterium | reverse complement strand
GAACGTCAGGCCACCCATCCGGCAAACCACCCGTCCAGCCTGCGGCGGGCCTCTTTAACCAAGGGTTTATACAACTTCCCTGTAGCCCCGCAACAACGGCTCGGGGCCTTGCCGTCAGCCAATCGAAAACCGGGCGGCGCGCCTTGCCATTGCGATGCCATCTTTCCGGACCATACCGGCGGCCCGAGGTTGTGCGTCCGGGCGCAGGTGCGGGCGGACTGCCGGCGGTTGCCGACCTGCCAAGTGAGCCCCTTTATCGCTGGTAGAGAGGTCGACAAGGCACTTCTATCTGGCGCGTTTTGCTGGTTCGACCTTTTCCCCGCGCGAGTTCCGGCTTATGCAAAGGCTTAACCATTCTTGAGCGAGAAACAGCGGACGGACTAATCCGGCGTTGTACGGCGGCTGGCCTGGGAGGGACCTACGGCGTGTCGGAAGCGAAACGGCGTCGCGCAGACCGGTTTTTCACGGTAGCGCGACCGGCGGACCAATTCGAGGAGGATGGCCGGTGATCGAGGCGATGGCAGGACAGCGATTGCAGAGGCGGAACGCTCCCGGACAGACGCTCGCCTGGCGCGGAATCCTGGTTTTTCTCGCAGCAGCCTTCTTTCTGGCCGCCTGCGACGGGCCGGAAGAGCGGGAGCAGGCTTATCTGGAGAAGGGTCGCGAGCTCTTCGAAGCGGGCGACTATCAGAAGGCGCGTCTCGAGTTCAAGAACGCTCGCCAGATCAATCCGAAAGGCGTCGAGGCTCTCTTCTATCTGGGGCAGATTCGGGAGCGGGAAGCCAACTGGCGGGGCGCCTTCGCGGCCTACTCGGCAGTGCTGGCGCAGGACCCGCAGCACGTCGGTGCAACGATCCGCCTGGGCACCATCTATCTCTACGGCGGAGATCTCGCATCGGCTGCATCGAACGCGGAAACGGCGCTGACCTTGGCCCCCAACGAGGCTGACGCACATGCGCTTTCCGGTGCCGTGGCTCTGCGCGAGAACCGCTTGGCCGATGCGCGCGCCGCAGCCGAAAGGGCGCTGGAGATCGACCAAGACTCGGTGCCGTCGTTGTCGCTCATGTCGGGCCTCCTGGAGCGGGAGGGCTCGCACGACGCAGCGGTCGACGTCTTGGGATCCGCCTTGGAGCGCCTGCCGGACAACGCCGCGCTGCGGCTTCTGAAGATTGCGCTGCACCTGCAGCATGACGAACGCAACGAGATCCAGCAGCTATTCTACGAGCTCTTCGAGCTCGAGCCCGACAAGGCGCTGTATCGGATCAATCTTGCGCGGCTGCTGATCGCCTGGGGACGACCCGACGAAGCCGAGACGCTGCTGCGCAGCGCCATCGACGAACGACCCGAGGACGAGACCTTCAAGCTGCTGCTGGTCGACTTCCTGGCCAACCAGCGTTCCTTCGATGCGGCGGAAGAAGCCCTGCAGACCTTCATCAGCGGCGCGCCGGAAAGCGACGGCCTGCGCTTCGGTTTGGCGGAGCTCTACTCCCGCCACGCCAGGCCGGAGGCGGCCCAGCAGGTCTTCGAGGAGATCGCCGAGCGGGACCCGGAAGGCCCGCAAGGCTTGGCGGCGCAGATTGCCCTGGCCCGCATGGCCTTCGCTGAGCGCGATGCCGTGAAAGCACTGGACTTGGCCGAGAAGGTCATCGAGGTCGAGCCGGCCAACACGGGCGCGCTGCTCCTGCGGTCCCGGATCTTGCTGGGCGACGGTCGGCACGACGAAGCCGTTGCCGACCTGCGGGCCGTCCTCCGTGGCGAGCCCAATCAGCGTGAGGCGCTCGATCTGCTGGCCACGGGGCTCATTGCCGGCGGCCAGCAGGGCTTGGCGGTGGAGGCCCTGCGGCATCTGGCGACTCTCGAGCCGGACAACGCCACGGTCCAGCTACGCCTCATCCAGCTTTTGGCGCGGACCGGCGAGCGGCAGGGGGCGGCCAGCGCGCTCGAAGCCCTGCTGCAGCGTCAGCCCGACAACCTGATCGCACTGGCCACCAAAGCCGATCTGCTGATCGCGGACGGCGAGTTCGATGAGGCCGAAGGCTTGGCCAACGGTCTCGCCCAGTCGGACAACAAGGCGCGCCAGGTGGTCGGCTGGCAGTTGCTCGGCCGGATCTATCTGGGGCAGAGCCGCTACGACGAGGCGGTGGACTCCTTCAAGAAGACCCTCGCGGAGGCGCCGAGCCGCACCGTTGCGCTCGATGGCCTGGTCGATGCCTGGCTCGCTCTCGGCGAGACGGAGCCGCTCTTGGCGTACCTGGAAGACTACGCGGGCCGCACGCCCAATCTCGCGATCGGCCCCTTCCGCCAAGGTCAGGTGCTGGCCGGTACCGGTCAAACCGAGGCCGCGACGGCCGCCTTCCGCGAAGCCATCGCGAGAGACGGGACCGACACCCGAACCTATGCCGCCTTGGCCCGCCTGCAGTTGAGCCAGGCGGCGGTGGACGAAGCGCTCGGCACCTTGGACCAGGGCCTGGCGGCGATGCCGGGCGATGGCCGCCTGCATTTCATGAAGGCCAGTCTGCTGCACACGCAGCGTCGCTACGACGAGGCGGCCGGAGTTTACCGGGAAATGCTGGCTCAGGACCCGGGCCAAGACATTGCCGCCAACAACCTCGCCGCCCTGATCGCCGATGCCTATCCCGAGAACCAGGAGCTGCTGGCCGAGGCACTGGCTCTGGCGGAGCGGTTCCAGGCTTCGAACAACCCCTATTACCTCGATACCCTGGGCTGGGTGCTCTATCGCACCGGCGATCTCAATCAGGCCGCCATCTTCCTGGAGCGGGCCGATCAGCTTGCAACAGGCGTGCCGACCTTCCTCTACCACTTGGCGCACGTGCGGGTGGCGCAGGGCCAAGCCGATGCGGCGCGGGACTTGCTGACCCAGGTGCTGGAGGATGAGCGGCCCTTCCCGGAGCGCGCTCAGGCTCAGGAGCTGCTCGACAATCTGCGCAGCACCAACTAGATCCGGTGCTGCGAGGCGGGCCGAGTGCCCTGCCGCGCTCAATTGTCGACGCTAGGGTAGAGGTTGGGCCCATGCAGGTGCGCATTTTCAAGCTTCCCAAGACCGCCATGCAGTCTGGGCGCGGCAACACCAAACACTGGGTGATGGAGTTCGAGCCGACGGCCGCCCGCTCGGTCGAGCCCTTGATGGGCTGGGTCGCCTCTCCGGATACCAATCAGCAGGTCCGCCTCACCTTCGAGAGCAAGGAAGAGGCGATCGCGCTCGCCAAGAAGCGCGGTTACATGTACAGCGTCGACGAGCCGCAGGAGCGGGTGGTGCGGCCCAAGTCCTACGCCGAGAACTTCAGCAACCGCCGCCTGGCGCGCTGGACGCACTAGCTTGCCGCGCTGGCGCTCGCTATTGCGCCGGGCTCTTGTGTCGCACGCCCGCGGCAGGCAGAAAGCCGGCATGGCCACGCCAGCGCCCGTAGCTCAGCTGGATAGAGCACGTGCCTTCTAAGCATGGGGTCGCAGGTTCGAATCCTGCCGGGCGCGCCATTTCTCTCATTGCCGAACCCACAGAGAACATCGCCTGGCGGCGATCGCGTCTAGCGTCGGGTCCTGTCCCGCCAGAGGGGCTGCAGCGCGGGGGTCAGGCGCTTTCGACCAGCCGTTCGGCCGGGAAGCTGACCGATACCGTGGTGCCCTTGCCGACGACGCTCTCGATCTCGAGCCTGCCGCCGTGCAGCTCGGCGATGCGCTTGCTCAAGGTCAGGCCCAGTCCCGTGCCTTCCTGCGGTCTCCGCGTATGGCCGTTGTCGACCTGTCCGAAGGCTGACAGCGCTCGGGGGATCTGGTCTTCCGGGATGCCGATGCCGGAGTCGGTAACGAACACGACAAGCGCGCCGCCGGCGATGCGGCTCCCGATCTCGACGCGCCCGCCCGACGGCGTGAACTTGATGGCGTTGGACAGGAGATTGAAGAGGATCTGTTTGATCTTCCGCTCGTCCGCCATGAGCTTAACCGACAGGGCTTCCGCCGTGACGCTCAAGCTCAGGCCGCCGCTCGCCAGCTTGGGCTTGAGAACCTCCACGACCGAGGCAATCAGCTCCGAGACGTCCAGCGGCTCCTCGTAGAGCTCGAGCTCGCCCGCCTCGATCTTCGACAGGTCGAGCAGATCGTTGATCAGCTCGAGCAGGTGGTTGCCGGCGTTTGCAATGTTGGCCACGTAGCCTTTGTAGCTGGCATGGCCGAGCGCCCCGTGCATCTCCATGCCGATGAGCTCGGAAAACCCGAGGATCGAGTTGAGCGGCGTGCGCAGCTCGTGGCTCATGCTGGCCAGAAACTGGGACTTCAGCTTGTTGGCCCCCTCGGCACGCTGCTTGGCGACGGACAGCGCCCGCTCCGCGTTCTTCCGGTCGGTGATGTCGCGCAGGGTGGCGATGTAGGCGCGCTCGCCTTCCCACAGCGTATCCATGTATCGGATGGCCAGAATGACGCTGCCGCCGTCGCCTGTGGCATGGTTCACCTCGACCACCGACTGCGTATCGACGATGAACGTGAAGGGGTTGCCGACGAGCTCCCGGAGGCTGCAGCCGAGCAGCCGCTCGGCCGCCGGGTTGGCGTAGCGAACGATCTTGGCGTGACTGACGATCAGCAGCGCATCGGCATTGTCGGTGATCAGGCTCTGAAACTGCGTCTTGGCCCGCTCCAGCTCGTCGAGGTTCTCCTCGAGCTTCGACTGCAGCGTTTGGCGCTCGATGGCGTAGTGAACGATACGTCGGATGTCGCTCTCCGCCAGCTCGCTCACGCTCATGTAGTCCTGGGCGCCGACGCCGATCACCGAGGACCATATGCTGGGCTCTCTATCGTCCCCCAGCACGATCACCGGGGTCGATTGCGCGACGCTCATGATCGAGCGGATAACGCTCTCGACCTTCTCCCGCTGTTCCGGCACCTCGACGAAAATGACCAGGGGCTCAGGATCGGCAAGCTGGGTGAGATCGTCGTGCAGGCTCGAGGCGAAGTCTACGCTGAGGCGGCTTTCCCAAGCGCCACGCAGCAGATCGGCAAGGCGGGACCGCAGGCCCGCATCGTCGGAGACGACAAGGATGCCGTAGTCTGGCGCCGGCGAAACCAGTTCCGACTGTCCCGCCAACTGCAGGTCGGCGTTCATGCGGTCAACCATCAGGAGAACTCTCCCTTTTGGTGAAATGCCGGATCAACCGTAGGGGGATTAAGCCCCCCTAAACCTTGTTGGGACACTGCGATTTATAGGGTTAAGGTTCTGTAAACGGCCGATATTGTGCTACTGAAGCGCGAGTGTCGGCAGCGCTTGCGATTGCCAGTCGACGGGATGCTGGGCTGGCTCCCTCTCGAAACCGACCCGGGCGGCGGGAAACAGGATACGCGCTTCCGTGCCTTCGCCGAACCTGCTCTCCAGGTGCAGCGTGCCCCCATGCAGCTCGACGAATGTTCTGGCAAGCAGCAGGCCGAGCCCGGCGCCCTGTCCATCTGCACAGGTGTAGGCGCCGTCCGAGCCGTTGAAAGGACAGAAGGCGCGGAGAAGTTGCTCCTCGCGCATGCCGATGCCTGTGTCGGAGACGACAACCTCGAGATTTCCGTCTCTGGTTTGATCGATCGACAGCCGGATCTTGCCGCCTCGCTCGGTGAACTTGCAGCTATTGGACAGGAGCTGGCCGATGACGTCGCGCACCCGGTCCACGTCGCAGTGCAGGGTGGCGCCCGCCGAGCAATCGTAGACCGCGAACGTCAGGCCGAGATCGGCCACTTCGCCGCGATAGCGCTCGATCACCTCTTCGAGCATGCCGCTGACAGGCTCGGTGGTTTCGTAAAGCTCAAGCGCGCCGGCTTCCGCCTTGGACAGATCCAACAAGCGGTTGATGAGGGCGAAGAGCTCTTCTCCCGACGTGCGGATGGCATTCAGGTAGGTGAGGTATTGCTCCGAGCCTATCGCGCCGTGAACCTCCATCATGAGCAACTCCGCGTATCCCATGATGGCGTTGAGGGGCGTCCTGAGCTCGTGGCTCACATTGGCGAGGAACTGGCTCTTGAAGCGATCGGACAGCTCCGCGCTCTGCCGGGCAATGGTCAGCAGAGCCTCCGACTCCTTGTTCTTGGTGATGTCCCTGAAGGTGGCGATATAGGCCGGCCGCTCTTCCCACGAGGTCGCCATGACGCGCATGTCGACAACGAGGGCCGTTCCATCCGACCTCATGAGCTCGACTTCCGAGGCCTCTCGTCCTTCGATGGGGATACCGAGGACCGAGCCGGCCAGACTGCCGGAGGGACGCTCCAAGAGCGATTCCGCCGAGCGGTTGGCGAAGCAGATCGTTCCGGCTTGATCGATCACCATCATGGCGTCGGCGTTGTCCGCGATCAGTGCCCGGAAGTTCTCTCGCTGACCGTCGAGCAAGGCGATCCGCTTTTCTAACTCCAGACGCAGGGCATGTCGCTCGATCGCGTGGCGGACAATCCGGCAGAGGTTCTCCCGGAGCACGCGCGACTTGAGGATATAGTCCTGCGCTCCCAAGGCGATCGCCTCCAGCGCAATCCGCTCTTCCTGCTCGCCCGACAAGACGATCAGCGGTATGTCCAAGGCCTGCTGCAAGACCATCACGATGGTCTCGAGACCGTCGCTGTCCGGCAGGTTCATGTCGAGAATGACGGCATCGAAGTCGTCGTGGGTCAGCGCCAGGATCGTCGAGGCCAAGCTGTCGACCTGGACCACCTGGGCGGACATCATCCGACTGGCCGCGAGGCGGTGCTCGATCAGGGCGGCATCGCCTGGATTGTCCTCGGCCAAGAGAATCTTGGGAGCCCGATTGGCCAGGACAGCGTCTTCGTGACCGCGCCAAACGCTTGGCGCGTGCGAGCGACTAGGAAGGGTCATGGATTTGGTAAACGCCCCGGAAACCTATGGTCGACCTGTTAACGTGACATGCTATTCTTAGGGGTTTCTAGGCCCCGCAAACCCTAGACTTGCGCAGATAAGGTAAAAAAAGAGTAAGCCGGTGCGTTAAGGAAGTAGAGCCGCAGTTCCCGGAAATGCCGGCGATTCTATAGGCGATTGGCCCAAGTCACGAAAACGTGAGTCGCCGGCAAGGATCTACTGGCGGCTCTCGAACATCTCGTTGATTCGTTCGAGTTCATCCGTCCCCACGTTTTGCGGATGACCGGTCAGTATCCCGACGACATTCCGGAAGGTCTTGGAGATGTGCATGCCCTCGTTGTCGATGTTGAACTCGCGAATGACCTTCTCATGGTAGGAGCCGCGCATCTTGAGCACGGTCAGTCCGCGGCGGATCTCGCCGAACATCTCCACGTAGCGCATCAGGATGATGGTGTCGGTGATCGTCGAGATATGGGCCTCCGTGACCGAGGTGCCTCCGGTGATGGATGGCGTCGTCGACGTGCAAAGGCTGGCGATTTCACGTTCCTTGAGGGTTGCCGTCAGGCCAAGAACGAACTCGCGATAGCCTTTGAGGGTCGATACGCGTTCCAGGGCCGAAAGACTGTCGATCGCCACTCGCTGAGGCTTGAAGGTGTCCAGGGCGACTTTGATGCGGACGAGATGGTCTTCCAGGCTCATGATCTCCGGGTAG
>JANQIA010000120.1 GCA_028282405.1 Rhodovibrionaceae bacterium | reverse complement strand
TTAACACTTTGTTTAGATTTTCGGCCTAACCTCCGTCGTACTAGCCCTTCCCCAAGACTAGTAACCCTCATATCCCCAAGCACACATTGCCGCCGCTTTTCCCCAAAAGCGGCGGCACTTTTTTGTGCGACCGGTTGTCCGAGAGGGCGGGTCGCTGAGAGCCTGCTGCGGAGAGACGTGAGGGCTCTAGTAGGCGAATTCCCGAAACAGCGGGCTCAGCTCGCCTTGCCAGCGGCCGTGATAGGCGGCCAGCTTCTTGTCGGCCGGCGATTGGCCGGTCTCGGCGATATCCACCAGCGGTGCCAGGAACTGCGTTTCGTCCAGGTCGCCGAGTCGGTCGAAACGACTCCGCCGCCGCAGCCCTTCGGCGGCGATCGCCAGCACGTCCTTGGCGATGGCTTGGACGTCGCGGTTGCGGAAGGGGGTCTTGAGGCCGTCCCGCGGAACATGGTCGCGCAGGAAGTGCCGCTCCTCCTTGGTCCAGTCCTTGACCAGGTCCTCGGCGGCGGTGAGCGCGTCGGAGTCGTAGAGCAGCCCGACCCAGAGCGCCGGCAAGGCGCAGAGCTTCTCCCAGCGGCCGCCGTCGGCGCCGCGCATCTCGAGGAAGCGCTTGAGGCGCACCTCCGGGAAGGCGGTGGTCAGATGGTCGGCCCAGTCGTTGATGTTCGGGCGCTCGCCGGGCAGCGCCTCGAGCTTCCCTTCCATGAAATCGTGGAAGCTCTTGCCGCTGACGTCCAGGTAGCGGCCGTCGCGGTAGAGGAAGTACATCGGCATGTCGAGGATGTAGTCGACATAGCGATCGAACCCCATGCCGTCCTCGAAGACGAAGTCCAGCATGCCGCTGCGGTCCGGGTCCGTGTCCGTCCAGATGTGGCTGCGATAGCTTTGGAAGCCGTTGGGCTTGCCTTCGGTGAAGGGCGAGTTGGCGAACAGCGCGGTGGCGACGGGCTGCAGGGCGAGGGAGGTGCGGAACTTGCGCACCATGTCGGCCTCGTCGGCGAAGTCGAGGTTGACCTGCACCGTGCAGGTCCGGTGCATCATGTCGAGGCCGAGACTGCCCCTCTTGGGCATGTAGGCGCGCATGATGTCATAGCGCGCCTTGGGCATCTTCGGCATCTCGTCGCGCCGCCATGTGGGGGCGAAGCCCATGCCCAGCATGCCGGCGTTCATCGGCCCGCAGACCTCTTTGACCTGGTCCAGGTGGGTGTGCACCTCGTTGCAGGTCTGATGCAGCGTCTCCAGCGGGGCGCCGGAGAGCTCGACCTGGCCGCCGGGCTCAAGCGTGATGTTGCAGCCTTCCTTGGTCAGCGCGATCGGCTTGTCGCCTTCGAGAACCGGCATCCAGCCGCAGTACTTGGACATGCCTTCCAGGAGGGCGCGGATGCCGCGCTCGCCTTCGTAGGGCAGGGGCTCGAGATCGTCCCAGGTAAAGGCGAACTTCTCGTGCTCGGTGCCGATGCGCCAAGCGTCTTGCGGCTTGCAGCCCTTTTCCAGATAGGCGACGAGCTGGCGGCGATCGGTGATCGGCTCGCCCTTACCTTGCGGCGGTGCGGACATGGTGCTTTCGCCTCCTCAATCGGCGAGGTCGGGTTGGGACTCGCCTTGTGCCGAAGCTGGCGACGGCGGCCGGGCCGAGCCATCGCCGTGGACGGACTGCCAGATCGCCAGCGCCGTCAAAGCCGCCGTATCGGACCGCAGGATTCGCGGCCCGAGACTGACGAAGGTAACAAAGGGGAGGCGCGCCATCGTTGCAAGCTCGCTTTCGGCAAACCCCCCTTCCGGTCCCGTCATAACGGCTGCAATGGAGGGGCCCGACGAGGCGCCCACCACCTCCCCGAGGGGCGGGGCCGCGCCGCGCTCGCTGCAGACGAACAGCGGCCGTTCCGCGGGCCAGCTTTCCAGCAACTTGGCCAGCGGCTGCGGCGGGTCGACCAGCGGCACGTCCAGCCGCTCGCACTGCTCGGCCGCCTCCCGCGCATTGGCGCGCAACCGCTCGACGTTGACCCGGTCCATCGCCGTGAAGCGGGTCATCACCGGCAGCAGGCGGCGGCAGCCGAGCTCCGTCGCCTTCTCGGCCAGAAAGTCGATGCGGGCGCGTTTGATCGGCGCAAAGACCAGCCAAAGGTCGGGGCTTTCGCTCTGCGGGCGGATGCGTCTCTGCACGGCGAGCGAGGCCCAGCCCTTGCCGAGGCCTTCGAGCTCGGCCAGCCACTCGCCGTCGCGGCCGTTGAACAGCGCGATGGCCGCGCCGCGCGCCAGACGCAGCACGCTGCGCAGATAGTGTGCCTGCTGATGGTCGACCCCGACCACGGCGCCGGCGGCCAAGTCCTCCTCGACATAGAGACGGGTGGCGATCTTGCCCATCTGGCTCAGACCCCTGCCGTACCGGCGGCCGCTCGATGCAGCCTCGCTTGCCTTTTCTCGCCCAGCGCCATTTCAATCTTGTGGGATAAGCCGGTAAGACCTTTGTTAGCCGCGGCGGCGTCGGCCGCCCTCAACGAAGAAAGAGACTAGGTCATGGTTGGTGGCGGCGAAACCCGCCTGGCAAGCGACATCAGAGAGGACGCCTGGATCCTGAGGCGCGCGCCCAGGCCCTGGGCGCCCTACCTGCGCCTGGTTCGGCTCGACCGGCCCATCGGCACCTGGCTGCTGCTGTTCCCCTGCTGGTGGTCCTGCCTGCTCGCTGCCGGTGCCAGCGGGCAGGGCTTCGATGCGACCATCGCCTGGTACCTGGCGCTTTTCGCCATGGGGTCGCTGCTCATGCGCGGGGCCGGCTGCACCATCAACGATGTCGTCGACCGCGATATCGACGGAAAGGTCGCCCGCACTGCGCGGCGCCCGCTGCCGAGCGGGGAGCTTCGGCTCAAGCAGGCGCTCTGGTTCCTTTTCATCCAGCTCGCCCTGGCCCTGGTGGTCCTGCTGCAGTTCAACCTGACGACCATCGCCATCGGCCTGCTCTCCATGCTGCTGGTGGTGCCCTATCCCCTGATGAAGCGCATCACCTACTGGCCACAGGCCTGGCTCGGCTTCACCTTCAACTGGGGCGCCCTGGTCGGCTGGACGGCGGTCACTGGCGAGCTCGCCTGGCCGGCGGTGCTGCTCTACTTCGGCGGTATCGCCTGGACCCTCGGCTACGACACCATCTATGCCCATCAGGACAAAGAAGACGATGCCTTGATCGGCGTGAAGTCGAGCGCGCTGCGCCTCGGCTCCGCCAGCAAGCCCTGGATCGCGCTGTTCTACCTGGTGGCCTTGCTGTTCTTCACCGCTGCCGCTCTCGCCGCCGAGGCCGCTTGGCCGGTCTACCTCGCCCTGGCCGCGGTGGCCGCCCACTTCCTCTGGCAGGTCCTGAGCCTGGACATCGACGATCCGGTCGGCTGCCTGCGCCGCTTCCAGTCCAATCGCGATATCGGCTGGTTCCTGAGCGCCGGCGCGCTGGCCGCCTTGTTCGTCTAGCCACATCGTGGAAACGGCCTCAACGCTCGACCCGGAGGGCTTCGTCGCCGCCAACACGGTGGTGCAGGAAGCGCCCCTGGTGCCGGAAGTTCGCCTGCACCTGGCCAGCGAGGTGGTGCCGCTCTGGCAAGCCACGGAAGAGGCCTTGGCGCAGCTTGGCCTGCCTCCGCCCTTCTGGGCTTTCGCCTGGGCCGGGGGGCAGGCCCTGGCGCGCTATATCCTCGATCATCCTCAAGAGGTCGAAGGCAAGCGGGTGCTCGATTTCGCCTCGGGCTGCGGCATCTCCGCCATCGCCGCGGCCAAGGCCGGCGCGATGCGGGTGGAGGCCAGCGAGATCGATGCCTTCGCCCTCGCGGCCCTGCGGCTCAACAGCGACGCCAATGCCGCCGGGATCGCGGCCACCGGCGAGGACCTGATCGGCAAGGACGAGGACTGGGAGGTCGTGCTGGCCGGGGACATCTGCTACGAGCGCGACTTGGCCGAGCGAGTCTTCGCCTGGCTGCAGGCTTTGGCCGCCCGCGGCGCCAGCGTCCTGATCGGCGACCCGGGGCGCAACTACCTGCCCAAGGCGGGTCTGGAGCGGGTGATCACCTACGCGGTCAAGACCACCCGCGAGCTGGAGGACAGCGACGTGCGCAACGCCGGCGTCTGGCGCGTTCTGCCGGATTGAAGCGCTTTACACCAAGCTGCGATGCGTGAAACGCATCGCAGCTTGGCAAGCGCGACTGCGCGTCCGCAGCGAAGCGAGGAAAGCCTGCGTGGCGCTTGAACGCACTAGAGATCGAGGAGTAGCCGCTCCGGATCCTCGATCGCTTCCTTCACCTTGACCAGGAAGGTCACCGCTTCCCGGCCGTCGACGATGCGGTGGTCATAGGACAGCGCCAGATACATCATCGGCCGCGCCTCGACCTTGCCGTCCACCACCATCGCCCGCTGGCTGATCTTGTGCAGGCCCAGGATGGCCGACTGCGGCCGGTTGAGGATGGGCGTGGAGAGCAGCGAACCGAAGACGCCGCCGTTGGTGATGGTGAAGGTGCCGCCCTGCATCTCGTCCATCGAGAGCTTGCCGTCGCGTCCGCGCCCGGCCAGCTCGCCGAGCGAGCCTTCGATCTCGGCGAAGGACTTGGCATCGCAATCGCGGATGACAGGCACCATCAGGCCGTTCGGCGTCGAGACGGCCATGCCGATGTCGTAGAAGTGGTTGTAGACGATCTCGTCGCCGTCGATGCGCCCGTTGACCGCCGGGATCTCCTTCAGCGCCTTGACGCAGGCTTTCACGAAGAAGCTGGAGAAGCCGAGCTTGATGCCGTGCTTCTTCTCGAAGCTCTCCTTGTAGCGCTGGCGCAGCGCCATCACCGCGCTCATGTCGGCTTCGTTGAAGGTGGTCAGGATGGCGGCAGTGTTCTGCGCCTCCTTCAAGCGCTTGGCGATGGTCTGCCGCAGCTTGGTCATGCGCACCCGCTCTTCGCGGGCGCCCGCGGGCCGCGGTGCCTGCGCCGGGGCTGGTGCCGGCGCTCTGGCTTCGGTCGCGGGGGCGGTGGCGGTCGGGCGCTCGCGCAGCGGCGCCGTGCCGGCGATGACCGCCTGCACGTCCTCCTTGGTGATGCGCCCTTGCGGCCCGCTGCCGACGATGCGGCTGGCATCCAGATTGTGCTCGGCGACCAGCTTGGCGACGGCGGGCGAGAGGGTCAGCGCCGAGGGCGGCGTGCTCGCGGCGATGAAGCGGCTGAGGTCGTCGACGGTGACCTTGCCGTCGGTGCGGCCGACCTGCGCCGGGTCGAGCCCGGCGGCGGCGGCCGGTTCCTGAGCCGCGACCGGAGCAGGGGCCGTTTCGGCGGCGGGAGGGGCTGCGCTGGGCTGCGCGGCCGGCGCGCTGCCGGCGGCACCGATGGCGAAGCTGGCGAGCAGTGCGCCGACCTCGACGGTGGCGCCTTCCTCCGCCTTGATCTCGGCAATCGTGCCGGCGGCGGGGGCGTTGACCTCCAGGGTCACCTTGTCGGTTTCCAGCTCGACCACGGCCTCGTCCGCGCCGACCGCCTCGCCCGGTTGCTTGAGCCATTGGGCGACGGTGGCTTCCGTCACCGACTCGCCGAGCGCCGGAACGACGATGTCCATCGTCGTGCCCGAAGCAGCCGCCGGTGCCGCTACCGGGGCGGCTGCGGCGGGTGCTGGGGCCGGTGCCGGCGCTGGCGTTGCGGCGGCGGGCGCCGGTGCTGCAGCCGCCTTTCCGTTGCCTTCGCCGATGGTGCCCAAGAGCGCGCCGACCTCGACGTTCTCGCCTTCGGCAACGACGATCTCCGACAGGATGCCGGCGGCCGTGGCGTTAACCTCGAGGGTCACCTTGTCGGTTTCCAACTCGACCAGCGGCTCGTCGACCTCGACGCTGTCGCCCGGCTGCTTGAGCCACTGCGCGACGGTCGCCTCGGTGACCGACTCGCCGAGCGCGGGGACCTTGATTTCAGTTGCCATCGTCTTCCTGTCCTACTCGGCCGCCTTGCGCGACTTGGCACTGCTGCCGTTGCGAGCCTGGTACTTGGCCTTGCGCGCGGCGACCCGGCCCATGCGCTTCTTGCCCAGGGTGAGCGCCTCGTCGATCAGCTCGGCCTGCTCGGCGGCATGGCGGCTGGCCGACCCGGTCGCCGGTGAAGCCGCCGACATCCGCCCAGCATAGCGGGGGCGCGGTTCCTTGAAGCCGATCTCGTCGGCGAGTTCCTCGATGAAGGGCTCGACGAAGCTCCAAGCGCCCTTGTTGCGCGGCTCTTCCTGGCACCAGACCAGGTCGCAGTGCTTGTAGGGCGTCAGCAGTTCCGTCAACGCGTCGTAGGGGAAAGGATAGAGCTGCTCGAGGCGAAGGAAATGGACCTCGTCCAATCCGCGCTTCTCCCGCTCCTCCAAGAGCTCGTAGTAGATCTTGCCGCTGCAGAGCACGAGCTGCTTTGCCTTCTTGGGGTCGCTCGGCAGGTCGTCGTCGTACATGACGCGGTGGAACGAGGTGCCTTCCGCCATGTCCGCCAGCTTCGACACGCAACGCCTGTGCCGCAGCAGCGATTTCGGCGTCATGATGATCAGCGGCTTGCGGAAGTCCCGGTGCAACTGGCGCCGCAGGACGTGGAAGTAGTTCGCCGGGGTGGTGCAGTTCACGACCTGGATGTTGTCTTCGGCGCAGAGCTGCAGATAACGCTCAAGCCTGGCCGAGGAATGCTCAGGCCCTTGTCCTTCGTAGCCGTGGGGCAGCAGCATCACCACGCCCGACATGCGCAGCCACTTGGACTCGCCGGAGCTGATGAACTGGTCGACGATGATCTGCGCGCCGTTGGCGAAGTCGCCGAACTGCGCTTCCCACAGCACCAGGGCCTGTGGCTCGGCCAAGGAGTAGCCGTACTCGAAGCCCAGCACCGCCAGCTCGCTCAAGGGGCTGTCGATGATCTCCACCATGGCCTGGTCGGGGGAGAGATACTTGAGAGGCTTGTATCGCTCTTCCGTTTTCTGATCGATGAAGACGGCGTGCCGCTGGGAGAAGGTGCCGCGGTTGCTGTCCTGTCCGGTCAGGCGGATCGGATGGCCCTCGACCGCCAGCGAGCCGAAGGCAAGGGCCTCGGCGGTCGCCCAGTCGATGCCCTCGCCGGTATCGATCGCCTTTCTCTTGGCCTCGAGCTGCCGCAGGATCTTGCGGTTGGCATTGAAGCCGTCCGGCACGTGGGTCAGCTTGTGGCCGATCTCGCGCAGGCGCTCGATCTCCACGGCCGTGTTGCCGCGCCTGGCGTCGTAGCCCTTCGTCGTCGAGATGCCCGACCAGGCCCCTTCCAGCCAATCGGCCTTGTTGGGACGGTAGCTCGTGGCCGCCTCGAAATCGGCGTCGAGCCGCTTGCGCCAATCGGCCAGATGGCTTTCGACCTCGCCTTTGGACACCACGCCTTCCGCCACCAGCTTGTCGGAATAGACCTGCCGCACCGTGGGGTGCTTCTTGATCTTGGCGTACATGATGGGCTGGGTGAATGCCGGCTCGTCGCCCTCGTTGTGGCCGAAGCGCCGGTAGCAGAACATGTCGATGACCACGTCTTTCTTGAAGGTCTGGCGGAACTCGGTGGCGATGCGCGCCACGTGAACCGTCGCCTCCGGGTCGTCGCCGTTGACGTGGAAAATCGGCGCCTGAATGATCTTCGCCACGTCCGAGCAGTAGGGGCCGGAGCGCGAGTTCACCGGGTTGGTGGTGAAGCCGATCTGGTTGTTGACGATGAAGTGGATCGTGCCGCCGACCCGGTAACCTTTCAGCTCGGAGAGATCGAGCGTCTCCGGCACCAGGCCCTGGCCCGCGAAGGCGGCATCGCCGTGCATCAAAAGGGGCATCACCTGGCTGCGTTCGGTGTCGTCGAGCTGGGTCTGCTTGGCGCGGACCTTGCCGATCACCACCGGGTTCACCGCCTCCAGGTGCGAGGGATTGGCGGTCAACGAGAGATGGATGCTGTTGCCGTCGAACTCGCGGTCCGACGAGGTGCCGAGGTGGTACTTCACGTCGCCGGAGCCGCCGACTTCCTCAGGGTGCGCGGCACCCCCCTGGAACTCGCTGAAGATCGCCGAGAAGGGCTTGCCCATGAAGTTGGCCAGCACGTTCAAGCGGCCGCGGTGCGGCATGCCGACGGCGACTTCCTTCAGGCCGAGCTGTCCGCCGCGCTTCAGGATCTGCTCGAGCGCCGGAATCATGGACTCGCCGCCGTCGAGACCGAAGCGCTTGGTGCCGGTGTACTTCTTGTCGAGGAACTGCTCGAAAACCTCGGCCGCGGTCAGCCGCTCCAGGATGGCACGCTTGCCGGGAATGGTGAACTCGGTGCGGTTCTTGACGTTCTCGATGCGCTCCTGGATCCAGCGTTTCTGATCCGGGTCCTGGATGTGCATGAACTCGACACCGATCTTGCCGCAATAGGTCTCTCGGCAGATCTGCACGATCTCGCGCAGGGTCGCGGTTTCCCGGCCCAGCACGTTGTTGATGAAGATCGGCCGGTCCATGTCGGCTTCGGTGAAGCCGTAGCTTCTGGGATCGAGCTCGGGATGGGGAACCTTCGGTGCCAGGCCAAGGGGATCGAGATCCGCCTCCAGATGGCCGCGCACACGATAGGCGCGCACCATCATCAGGGCCCGGATTGAATCGAGCGTGGCTTGACGCACATGGCTGGCGTCAATCTCTGCGCCACCGCTGTAGGAGAAGGCGACGGCCGCCATACTCTCGCCGTTGGTGCGAGGGGCAAGCGGCGTCTGGGCCGGTGCCGAAGCCGGCGCGGTGGCGCCGACGGCAGAGGCAAGCAGTTCGCGAGCCGGGGCGTCGAGGTCTTCGAAAACGGCCCGCCACTCGGGGGCGACTTGGCTTTGGTCGGCCTGGTAGCGGGCGAACTGTTCTAACAGCAGGGCCCCGTTCGGCCCCATCAGCGCGGCACTGGACTCGGTCTCTTGCGCCATCTTCTCACATCGGCCGGGTCGCCGATGGGCAGCAACCCCTGCCGCCTCCTTTCTCTGGTCAGTCTTCGCAGCAGCTCCGCGCTCAGCGGCCCATAGCAGCCACCATCGTCTCGCCAAGGCTGGCGGGCGAATCGGCCACGTGAATACCGGCCTCCTTCAGCGCGGCAATTTTATGATCGGCGGTGTCCTTGCCACCCGAGATCACGGCGCCGGCATGCCCCATGCGGCGCCCCGGCGGCGCCGTCCTGCCGGCGATGAAGCCGACGACGGGTTTCTTGACGGTATGGTTGGCGATGAACTCGGCACCCTTTACTTCGGCGTCTCCACCGATCTCGCCGATCATAATGATCCCTTCGGTTTCCGGATCGTTAAGAAACAGATCCAGGCAGTCCACGAAATTCAAGCCGTGCACAGGGTCGCCGCCGATGCCGATGCAGCTCGATTGTCCAAGGCCTGTCGAGGTCGTTTGCGCCACCGCTTCGTAGGTAAGCGTTCCTGAGCGCGAAACAATGCCGATTTTGCCGCGCTGATGGATGTGGCCGGGCATGATCCCGATCTTGCATTCGTCCGGCGTGATGACGCCGGGGCAGTTGGGGCCGACCAAGCGCGTTCCTGAGTTTTCCAGCGCGCGTTTGACCTTGACCATGTCCAAGACCGGAATGCCTTCGGTGATGCAGACGACAAGCGCGATGTCGGCATCGACGGCTTCCAGAATAGCGTCCGCGGCAAAGGGCGGCGGGACGTAGATCACACTGGCGTTGGCGCCGGTGTCGGCCACGGCATCGGCCACGGTGTCGAAGACCGGCAGGTCGAGGTGCTTGGTGCCGCCTTTGCCCGGCGTCACGCCGCCGACCATCTGCGTGCCATAGGCG